>NZ_JARBDB010000064.1:0-141931 GCF_036577605.1 Paenibacillus sp. GYB004 | reverse complement strand
CCTCCGCGTGATTTGTAGTGTACTGAATATCTCTGCAACTCTAGAATACAAAAAAATCGCCCGAGGCGAACGGATTTCATTCCGTTTTGTGCCTTGAGCGAAGCGAAAGGAATGGGCATAACTATGAGCGAAGTTGCCGGCAATCAGAAGGCGATTCACATCTTCGAGCAGTTAGGCCCTTATTTTATCGGCTTGGGAGATCCGGTCCGACAGCAGATCGTAGCCCTGTTAATCGACAAGGAGCAGATGAATGTGACCCAGATCGCCGAGCATATTCCGATGTCGCGGCCGACCGTCTCCCATCATCTGAAAATTTTGCGTCAAACCGGCCTGCTCGCCGTCCAGAAAAAAGGAACGGAGATGTACTACAGGCTGGCGTTCGACGATGCGATCTCGCTGATGAAGCAGCTCGTTGTTTTTGTAGAAGAGGAATGCCGGTGCTAGCGCCCTTACCCGGGTTAAGCTGGTACAGCGACATTCCTATTTTCAATCCTATTATGTCGAAATAATTAAACACTTAAACTTACTATTGGAGGTTAATGAACATGGACAAACAAAGCGTTCTCATCGTAGGCGGACATGGCGTCGTCGGCAGACAAATCGGTGAAATTCTGCACGCCCGCTATCCCGATCTGACGATTGTATTGGGTGGAAGAACACCCGGAAAAGCGGCGCCGTTCGGCTCCGGCAAAGTTCATACCTCCGTCGTGGACAACAACGCCGAAGACCCGCTGATGTTTATCGACAACGAGCCGGCGCTGATCGTCAACGCCGTCAACGACTTGCAGGACCGGCTGCTTCTGTCTGCCGTCCGGAGAAGCATCCCGCTCATCGACATTACCCGCTGGACCTCTTTGTTCCGCCAATCGGTCGATAAACTGAACTCGGTGGAGCTTCGCGCGCCTGTCGTAATGGCTTCGGGATGGATGGCCGGGACCGCGGCCTTGTTCGCGAAGCTCCATGCGCAGCCGCTTCATCAGGTTGAGGCTGACCTCTACGCGTTATACTCACTGAAAGACAAAGCCGGCCCCGATTCTACAGCATATATGGATCGAATGACGATTCCTTTTCCCGTGATGGAACCGGCAGGGAAACGCCTCGTCTATCCGATGTCCGATCCCGTCCGCGTGCAATTTCCTAACGGATACGCGACCCGCTGCTATCGGCTCGATACCCCCGACCACGAGACTCTGATCCGGACGGAGACGATCGCCTCCGCCAGCTTCCGGATCGCTTTCGACAGCAAAGCGGCTACCCAGTCCATCGTCATGCTGATCAGGAGCGGCATATGGAAAATGATCAGCGGAGAGCGATTCCGCGGGCTCAGACGAGGCATCCTCTACAATCCGGGTACCGGCAGCGCCCATCATATCCGGATTGTTCTGAAGGGCTTGGATGCGGAGGGGAACCGGGCGGAGCGGAAAGTCTCCATCACCGATCCGCTTGGCCAAACTCATCTCACCGCCTTGGGCGCTGCCGTACAGGCGGAGAAGCTATTGCGCCTCCCCAAGGAACGGCCGCTTGCGCCCGGCATTTATTATCCGGAGGACCTCCCTGACGAGCGGATGGACCATGCGGCTATAACCGACTTTTATGAGGTGCATGGGGTAAAGATTTCCTGGGAGTGAGCTCAGCCGGGCTTCCGGTTCGTCATGGAATCGGGCCTTTTTGTTTCCGATCTGCCAGTTTTGTCATGCAAGCAACCAATAAAAAAACTTCCCCCCACTCGCATCACATGCGGCAAGTGGAAGGAAGGTCGGTCTTTTGCCGAAAATCCGGCATGCATCAAATCTTTAATTCCCCAAGCTTAATCAACTCGACAACCGCCTGCGACCGACCTTTTACGTTTAATTTCTGCATCACGTTAGAAATATGATTTCTGACGGTCTTTTCACTGATGAACAGTTGCCCAGCGATGTCTTTCGTCGTTTTGTCTTGGACCAAAAGCTCAAAGACTTCGCGTTCGCGGTTGGTCAGTAGAAATTTGTTTTTGTGGTCGTTTCCCTTCAATATCGCCACCCCTCCTTGCTTGGGTTTTGTATATAGTTACAAGGTGTAGGGATACAGTCAAAGGTATAATATGAGCAAGGCATCCCGTTGGTGCGGCGGGGAATTAAAATGGGCGCGGTTCCTCTGCGTAAACCGCAAGGGGTCAATCGTGTATGTATGTCAAGTATGCCGGGTATGCATTCATGCCAAGTATGCCAGGTATATCAAACAGCCCCCGTCGCTTCGGGGGCTGGCTTCAGCTTCTTGTGTTAAGGCGTTGCGGCAGGTGCCGGTGCAGGAACATTCGTCGGGAACATACGCTGTACCATCGTATTGAATTCCTCCATCATTCCCGATACTGGCTTGCCCGCCTGCATGTCCTGCATGTAACCGTTGATCCGGCTCACAAAATCCGGGTTTGCGGAGACGTGAACGTTCTGAACGTTCGGACGCATCGCTTTGACTTGTTCGGCGATCCGGTTTTTCACTTCCTGAGATCCTTCCAGATCTTCGCCGTTTTTGGTGGAAACCGCCACATAAGCATTGTTGTCCGTCAGCAAGACGTTGCAGTTCTGGACCGGCTCGATCGCCGTAAGCTGATTCGCGATATCTTGAGCGGCTTCCATCTTCGTGTTGCGATGCAGGCCGTCTGCCGGCGCGCCGGCGCCCGGGTAAGCTCCCCCCGCCATTCCGCGCTGATCCTTGTAGTCTCTCCAGTCGTTGACGCCATCCTGATCGTATCCCGTAATGCCGTTGTCGCGGTTTAAGCCGTCGCGCATGCTGTCGTTATCCCGGATCAGATTCGGATCGGCCGTCTGATAGCGGTCGAAGCCGAGCCTCATATCCTTCGTATTCCCCGTGCCGTACTGAAAAGGACGATAATTGCTTGTTTTCATGCCGTCATTCGTGCCGGAACCTTCATGCCGGGCACCGCAGCCGGTCGCCGCAACAGCTACAATGGAAGCGAGAACCGCAAGCTTGATCGTTTTGGTCGCCAATCGTTTCAGCTCCTTGTTGTCAGTTGTAGGGTATGGCCGAACAACATTAGGATGCTCATGCGGTTGATTCCGCATGCTCACTTTCCCTAGTGAAAGACTGGCAGCGCCGCGGAGGCCGGATAGGCAGCAGCGGAAGCTGAAAAAGGAGCGGAATCTCCGCCCCCAGCTTTACTTCCCGATAAACAGCTGCGTAAACATTTTCCCGCAAGGTCCCCCATCCACGATGCCGATGCCGATCCGGGTGAAGCTGGCGTTCATCATATTTTCCCGGTGTCCCGGGGAATTCATCAACGCCTCGTGCGCCGCCTCCACCGACTGATTGCAGGCGATATTCTCGCCGGCCGTCGAGTATGTAATCTGGAACTTCTGCATCATTTCGAACGGAGAGCCGTAGGTCGGCGATTGGTGCGAAAAGTAGTCGTGGTCGATCATATCCTTGCTCTTGAGCCGCGCGACTTCCGCCAGCTTCGAATCGGCCGCAAGCGGCTGCAGCCCGGCCGCCTTGCGTGCGGCATTGACATGGTCGATCATCTGTCCCTCTTCCGCACGGACTCCGCTTTCAGGCGGCTTTGGAGAAGGCGCCGGTGCCGGCTGTTTCGACGGCGGGGGGCGCTTCACTATTTTCGCGTTGGCATAAGCGTACAGGATCGATTCCAACGTCTTGTCGTCAACCACTCCGGTAACCGGAAGTCCGTACCGCTGCTGAAACCGTTTGACCCCCGCTTCCGTCTCGGAACCGTAGTACCCGGTAATCATCCCTGTAAAATACCCGAGCGATTTCAGCATCCCCTGAACGGCATATACATCCGGTCCTTTGGCGCCTTTGCCGAAAGCGCCGGCGTTTGAAGCGGTCCCGAATAAGCACATGACCAACGTCACGAAAACGACGAACGTTTGTTTATAGCGGCGATGAATCGCCTTGTTCACGTTGCATTCCTCCATTTCGGCTCATTACCCCTAATATGCCAAATCGGCAGGAGCGCTATTCGCTTGCTTTCGTTCATTTGGGGGATTTCCGGTTTTTTCGTCCTGAACGTTTTACTTGAACAGGGACCGATACCGGTTGACGATTCCAAAATGCTTTGTTACATTTAAATTAGTACCAGGTTCTAATACCTGATCATATATCAAGTTTCACATTCCAAATGAAAAGAAGGCGGATACCATGAGCTATTCGGCCAGTCAATCGGCGCTCCCTGCACATGCGGCGATCACGGCAATCGGCGGCTACGTGCCGGACCATATATTGACCAATGACGATCTCGCCCGGATCGTCGAGACGAACGACGAATGGATCGTTTCCAGAACCGGCATACGGGAAAGGCGCATCTGCGCCCCGGATCAATTCACAAGCCACTTGTGCTTCGCCGCCGTAGAAAATATGCTGTCCCGTTACCCCGTGACCGTTCAAGACGCCGATCTCATTCTCGTCGCCACGCATACGCCGGACTTCCCGTTTCCGTCGGTCGCTTGTCAAATCCAAGAGCGGTTCGGCATTCAGGCGGCGGGAGCGGTCGATCTGAACGCCACCTGCGCCGGGTTTACGTACGCTCTTCATCTCGCAAACGGACTGGTCGCAGCCGGACTTCATCGCAAAGTATTGGTTCTCGGCGCCGACACGATGTCCCGCATTACCGATTACACGGACCGGACCAGCTGCATCTTGTTCGGCGACGGAGCCGGAGCGGCTCTCGTCGAACGGACCGGGCACGGCTCCGGCTTTATAACGTCTCACGTCGGCTCCGACGGAAGCGGCGGCGTTCATATTTACCGGACCGGTTTAAGCGATACGCTAAACGGCCAGCCTCTGCGCGATTCGAAGAAGCTCGTCCAAAACGGCGGCATGGTCTACAAATGGGCGGTTCAGACCGTTCCGCAAGGAATGAACGCTTTGCTGAACCATGCCGGATTGTCCATGAACGACGTCGACTGGTTTATCCCTCATAGCGCCAACATGCGGATGATCGAGTCGATCTGCGAGAAAAGCGGCTTTCCCGCAGACCGGACACTCGTCAGCATGATCCGTTACGGCAATACGTCGGCCGCCTCCATCCCGCTCGCCCTATCCGACGCGGCAGCAGCGGGCCGGTTGAACCGGGGCGATACGATGCTGTTGTTCGGCTTCGGGGGAGGACTCACTTACGCCGGATTGCTGATCCGCTGGACCGTGTGAAGACCGGCTGCAGGTTCCAGTGAAGCGCAGCGGATACCCGTATCATCTGGATTTATACCAGAAAAAAGGTATAATAAGACTATTGTCCTATTCATTGGGGAGCGGAGGCTTCCTGACGGAAGCTTCCTATGCCTGTATATGACATGACGGTAAGTCGTCCTACGCCAGGCTCAGGGAGGAATCCATGCGACGAGAAAAAATACTGATTGTGGACGATGAAGTCGAGATAATCGAACTGATCTGCCTTTATTTGGCCCGTGAAGGGTACCAGACCTTAACTGCGCTTGACGGCTACGGCGCTATCGAGATGGTCGACAAATCCAAGCCCGACCTGATTATTCTCGACATCCAGCTGCCGGATCTCGACGGATTCGAGGTATGTCTGGAGCTCCGTAAAATGACGAAAGCGCCGATATTGTTTTTAAGCTGCAAAAGCGAAGATTTGGACAAGATTTTAGGCCTCGGCGTCGGGGGGGACGATTATATTACAAAGCCTTTTAGTCCGGGTGAGATGGTGGCGCGGGTGAAAGCGCACTTGCGGAGAAGCCGGATGCAGTCCGAACCGGTAACGCCGGAGCATACGCTGACGTTCGGGGAGCTGACGATCGATCCGAAAAGCTTTACGGTGCGTCTCTCGGGCGAAGTCGTGACGCTCTCGGCCAAGGAGTACCAGCTGCTGCTGCTGCTCGCCAAAAATCCGGACCGTGTCTACAGTCTGGATCAGCTGTTCACCCAGGTATGGGAGTCTCCCTCGATCGGAGATCCCCGCACCGTCATGGTACATATAAGCAATGTCCGCAAAAAAATAGAGCCGGACCCGGCTCATCCTACTTACATCGTAACCGTCCGCGGAGGCGGCTACAAGTTCAACGGTTCTCTGGCCGGTCCGGGAAATTAACGATCCGCGCATACCCGGGAATAAGCGGCGAAGGGCCCATGCTCGATTCGGTACCATCCGTCGCCTGAGCCCTTCGCGCAGCGGACAAGACCGGCTTATACGCCGGGAGCCGGCTTTCTTCCTGCGATCCGGGCAAGCACCCAATGCTTGTCGCCGATAATTTCCCGGTACAGCTCCTCGTAGCGGAATATTCGTCCCAGGTCGGCCAGGAACGGGTAATGGTCAAAATCGTCGATAAGGACCAGCGCGCCCGTCTTCAGCGCGGGAGCGAACAGCGGGTAGGCAAGCGATCTTCCGTTGCCGTGCGGCCCGTCTACGATCATCGCATCGATCGACTGCGGCGCCGGCATCATAGAAGCAAGATCCCCGTAAAACGTATTGCGAATCGTATAATGCCCGTACTGGGACTCCGGCACCTCTTCGCCGATGTGTTCCCACAATCCGGCCGCCTGATCCGGTTCGGCAAACAGCCGCTCCCAGTCTTCGTCGCCGATCTGCTTCAAGGGTTGTCTGACCACCCGGATCGGCTGGCCCTCCACCCGCGTCTGCAGCTCCCCGGCCCATGTAGGCTGATGCTCAAGCGTCGTGACCTTCACAGCCAGCAGCTCAAGCGCCAGCAGCGACCGCCAAAACAACGTCGACTGTCCCCCGCCCAGCTCCAGTACGTGCAGCGGCTCTCGGCCCTCTCCGTTTTCCATCCTCCGGGTCAAATGAACGAGCGCCCCTTTGCTGAGACTCATAGGGCCGAAGCCATACCCTTGCTGCTCGGAATGCAGCAGCGCTTTCTCAATATCGCGGACGAGCACGTCCTACCCCTCCCAAGCTATCGTATTCGGCGCCGGATCGAGTATCGACTCGTATTGTTCCTTCCAGCCGTAACGCCCTTCGCCGTCAAGCCGCATATACCGGTCGTATTTGGCGCGCCGGTCTTCCTCCCGGGCCCAGCCCATATGCTTCACTCTCAGCGGATGGCACCAGTACGAAAATTGGCTGATCGTCAAGGGAAAGCGGCCGCAGTGCTGAGGCGTCTCTTTCCACGCGTAGGGAAGATCCGCCTTGTAGCGCACGAGAAACGGACGGTACATGAGATGGGCCCGCCAGTATGCGTCTTCCCGGTAATGCGTCTCGCTCCACATATCGTATAATCGAAAATAAACCGCATCATAGCTCCGCTGGGCGACGATCTGCTCGATCGCCGCCTTGCTGCCCGGCTCGAACCATTCGTCGGCATCCATATTCAAGATCCAGTCCGGGTTGCGGCCGGCCGTCTCGGCCCACTGCTGCTTGCGCAGCGTCACTTCATGATGGAACGAAGACCGTTCGTTGCTCACCAGATGCAGCGGGATTCCCGACAGCACCTCCCGGCATACGTCCACCGTATCGTCCGTACTTCCGTCATCGATAATAACCGCTTCGTCGATATAATCCAGGTGGCTCTCAAGGGCGCGGCGCAAGTAGCGGCCGGCTTCGTTGCGGACGATCATGGACAGCGTTATTTTCCCGCCTTCGCTCCTCACGGGCGTCCCTCCTCTTGCTTGGCCAGCTTCTCCTGAAAATACTTTTTGTTGTACAGCATGCTCGGATGGTCGGGGCGGAAACGAAGCGCCCTCTCGTTGCATTCGTACGCTTTATCCGTTTGGCCCAGCTTGTCGTACAGCACGCACAGCTGCAGCAGCGGCAGCCAGGTCCAGGCGGCATGATCGATCAAAGCCCCGGAGCGCGGAGGTTCTCCGAGCGAAGCCGCCGTTTCATACCAATATATCGCCTGCTGGAGCCGGTTCTCCGCCATAAACAACGCGCCCAGACGGCAGCAGCATTCCGCACGCGGCCGGTCGTATTCCATCGAGCGGAACAACGCCTGCAGCTGATGATCCCGTTCGTACATCCGGCCGTAGCAGTCCGCCAGCTTGAGACAGGCAGCGATTTGATCCTCGACCCATCCCTGTTTCGTCTTCAGGAAGATATCGTACTGGACGACCGCTTCCTCCACATAGCTGTGATCCTTAAGCTCATTGGCGTAATAATATTGATCCCGCGGACTGAACGTCTCGCCCTGCTCCGCCTTCCTGCGGTAGATGCGCAAGTTGCGGTCGGTATACGTCTTGTCTTTCCGGTGCGTCACCGCGATGTCGCTGTGGATCACATGGCCCGCCACTTCCAAATACTCGTGCACGACTCCGATCCAGCGAAAGCCGCATGACCGCTTGACCAGCCGGTTCCGCTTCAGGCTGACCGTAGGTTTTCCGGCGCTGTCGAACATCAGATGATAATCCATCATGACACTGTCCGCTTTCGGGTCCAGCTCCCGCTTGAGCGCGATAAATTTCTCCCGGTCCGGCTGTTCCAGCACGTCGTCGGCATCCAGCCACAGAATATATGGCTCGGTCGCCTGGCCGAACGCATAATTGCGCGCAGCCGAGAAATCATCGGTCCAAGCGAAGTCATAGACTTTGGCCTGGAACTGCAGGGCGATTTCTTTCGTCCTGTCCGTCGAGCCGGTATCAACGACTACAATCTCGTCGGCAATCCCTTGAACCGACTGGAGGCATCGTTCCAGCGAACGTTCTTCATTTTTGACGATCATGCACAAACTGATCCCGATCCCGGGAGTATCGCCTTTTTCGATCGACCGTTTGAAGCGGATCGCCCCCTCGATGTCAGAGTCCCGATATATGTGATAAGCGGGCTTGCGGGTATCGACATACAGTCCGATGCCCAGCGCCGCGGCACGAATGCAGAAATGCCGGTCCTCTCCCCAAAACGAGACGTTGGGCAGCCGGCGGAACCGGACGCCTTTCTCCAGCGCCTCTTTTCGGATGAGCGTACAGGCGCCCAGCCCTCCGACCTCGTAAACGCCCGGAGTACGCATCAGCTCGAGAAACTGTGCCGCCTTCCGGTTCGCCTCCTCGTCGGTCAGCGCCTTCCGGCGCGATTGGCGGACAAAGGAATATTCGTCCATCATCCACACTTGGGGCAGCTCGCTCGTATTCGGCTGCCAGCAGGTCCAGAAGATGTTCGAGACGATGCTTTTTCCCGTCCCGTCCAGACGCAGCAGCGTATCGGGATGGACGAGCAGATCGGAATCGATCAGAAACAAGGCGTCATAACCGCGCTCCAGCGCGTGCTCGATGATCCGGTCTTTCATCGACGCCACCTTATCGACGAGCGTATCGTTCCAGTAGTGGGTCGACTCGTCCTTGATATACGCATGCACCTGCTGCTCCTTGACGATCGTCACGCCGTCCTGCCGCTCCGCAAACGCCTCGAGCAGCCGGCGCGACGCTTCTTCCTCGTTATCGTCGAAAAACAAATAGTCCACTTCCAGCCCGTCCCGGTCCAGTCCGGCCAGACTTTCCAGGAACAGCTTCAAAATAGCGGACTTTTGATGGACGGGGCTAGCCGCAAGTATTCGTCTGCTCATTCGATCCCCTTCCTTGTGGCTTGTACTGGCGAAACCGGTTGTGCCGCGCTCCAGCCGGTCCAGCGCCTCCTTGGCGGATTCGAACTGCGGGTAGAGGCCGAGCGCTTCCCGCAGCCGGGATTCCGCCTCGCCGGGTGTGCCCAGCTTCTCCAGACATAAAGCCGCGTAGTATAAAGCAAGGAAGCTTCCGGCTCCGGCCATCGTCAGATGCCGAATGTTCCCTTCTCCCAGCTCCAGACAACGGCCGAACGTATCGAGCGCCTCGGCGTACATCGCTTTTCCGTATAAAATCAGCCCTTTAAAGTAATGCAGATCGACGTAATCCGGGTACAGCTCGATCGCTTTCTCGATGCTCGGCCAGCCGCCTTCTCCGCTGCCGGTAGCAAGCAAAACGGCGTATTTCAGTTTGTATAACAAGGATGGCGGAGCCAGCTGCTTCGTGATAAACCGGACGATCGCCATATTGACATGCTGGAAAGCCTGCTCATACAAGCCTTCGCGGTAATACTCGCTGGCCAGATGATAATAAGTCCACGGATTCGCGTCGTCCCGCTCCCGCTGAAGCTCGAGCAGCCGCCGGTTCCGCTCGCCTTTGCCCAGCTCGGCGGCGACGCTTCTCATATAGCCGTAGTGGTACACCTTTACCGGCAGCATCCCGGTACGGGCCTCCGCTTCTTCCGGCGGGAACAGCTCCAGCACGTTCAGCGTTTCGTGAATCGTCCCTTGGAAGCGCAAACCGCAGCCGTTGCGGAACAGCCGATGCTGCGCAAGCCGGTAGGCCAGCTCCGGCTTCGGTTCGTCCTCGTAATAATGAATCGTGCATACCGCGTACAAAAGGTTGTCGGAGGGGACGAGCGCTTCCCGCAGCGCGGCCCGGTCTTCCTTCGCGACCTCCTCGTCGCTGTCCAGCCATAAGATCCAGTCGCCGGTCGCCCGTTCGATGCCGGCGTTGCGGGCGGCCGCGAAGTCGTCGTTCCAGCCGTATTCGATCACGGTTGCTCCGAACGAACGGCAAATATCGGGGGTACGGTCCGTAGAACCGGTATCGACGACGATGATTTCGTCCACCGCGTCTTTGACGCTTTGCAGGCAGCGCCCGATATGGCGCTCTTCGTTCCGCACGATCATGCATAACGACAGTTTGCCGGACATCCGACAACTCCTCCTCCGATCCGGGCCTTATCGCCTATTCTTTTTAGGGGACGGTATAAAAATGGACGGCTTGGCGCGGCTGCCTGCCGGGGGAGCAGGCCGATCCTCCCCGCCGCCGTTATCCATCACGTACAACCGCAGCTGGCGCAGCCGGTAAGAGCAGTCCGCCCGCCATGGCGGATGACGGCGAAGCAGCAGCTCGATCGCGGCGGCGGCGGACGACAGCTCGCTCGCCAGCTCATCAGGCAGCCCGGGCTTCAGCCGTTCTTCACGCGCGCAGTAACGCTGCAATTCCGCTCTTTTCCTCTCCTCCATATCCAGCAGGCAAACAAGAGCGCCAATCAATGGAGCTGTCGCCGATTCCGCAGCGGTTCCCGACCGGTCGTTCCCGTCTTCGTGAATCGCCCGGGCCGCATACAGCCGGACAATCCGAACGAAGTCGGCCATTCCTTGGCGGAACAGCTCGATCGATTCGGACGCGTTCGCACGCAGCTCGTCGCCGTCGGCCATATCCGGCTCCGCAAGCTCCGCGATCAAGGCCAGGCGGTCGCATAGCAGCCAGTGCGACTTCCGGAAGCACTCGATCAGCTTAATCAGCGTATGCAGCGCTGCGAAATAGTTGCCATAAATCGTCGGATGTCCTTGTCCGCCAGGCGGATGCAAGCGCTCTGCCGTCAGCCGGATCGTGTTCCTTAACAGTCTGGACAGCGACAGCTCTTCTTCGAGCGCCGCACCCTGCAGCAGAGACCAGCTTGGATGAGAGGGCCCGGTTACCATGCTAACGCCGCTCCTTACTCTTCACAGAAAGGCTCGTGAGCCGACATTTTTTCCAGTTTGATCACGTCCTCCAGCTTGAACTGGAGCAACATCTGATTTTTGATAATATTACGCATCATCCGTTCGACGCTGTCGTTGATTTCGATCAGATCGTCAATCGTATGTTCGTCCACTTTCAGAACGCGGTGTATTTTCTCGCTCTCCACATTGATCAGGTGGGATAAACTGATTTCTTCCAACGCGATCGACGAGATGAGCAGGTTGATGGCATCATGACGCTTAATATGAATGCCTGGCTGAATATCGGGTATGTTGGGCATGCTCACGGATCATCTCTCCCATTCCACTTCCGTATAGTCCTCGTCCACTTGTGCGACTCGCCGGCTTCGTAACCTACTCTATGAAAAAGGAATGGGAAATAGTACCCGATCCGTGAAAGTTTTCGCTCACCCCCGGGCCGGGGGATGACTTATTCACAGATCATCGGAGGGATTCATCGCGGAGATGACGTGCTGGAGCTTCATCTGAAGCAGCATTTCTTTGCGGACGACCGCTTCGAGCGTATGAACGACGCTTTGATTGATATGAAGCAGATCGGATATGGTCGCCGCCGCAGGCGGCTGTCCGGCCGGGAGCGTGCCCAGCACGTACTGGATTTTCTCCGCTTCCGAATTGATGATATGCGCCAAAGAAAGCTCCTCCATCGCGATGGACGTCAGCAGGAGCGTGTACGCTTGACCGGTCGTTACGGATATGATCGGCGTTATATTAGGTATGTTCGCTTGCGACATTTTGCATCCCCCTTTTGATACAGCTGTACAAGGCCGTCTTTCATTCCGACGTTGTTGCGCCGGATCGGCCGATCGCCAAACCTTCGGATCAACTCTTCCCTCGCAAACCCCGACCTGGTACTAGTTCATTGTATGCGGAGCCGGACTTCTTATGCCCCGTTGTCCGCTTCCGGCCCGCAGCCCTTCCGTTCTAAGCCCCGGGGGCAAAACATACTTATAAAAGTAGCGGTTACGAACATTAAAGAAGGTGTGTCGTCCATTGAATATCATTTATCCCCCTACGATCGAATGGGAAGGGAGCGCCGTCTACCAGAGGCCTCAGCAGCTGTTGAACGCTTTCGCCAAGCTGGGTCACCGCGCCGTATTTGTTGAGTACGGGAGAAACGACGGAACCGATATCCGGGGCGGCGTGGAGCTGTGCGGCGTGAACAGCGTTCCGTTACGGATGGACGGTCCCACGGTGCTGTGGGTGACTCATCCTCCCCATTTCAGGCTGAAAGAACAGTGGCAGGCGGACTTGGTCGTATTCGATTATATTGACGAAGCCGTCGAAGAATTTGCGGTCTGGCACAATGACGATCTGAATGCGGCGATTCAAGCGGCCGACCTGGTTACGGTCGTCAGCCAGAGACTGTACGATCTGGTCACCGGACAGTATCCGGGCAAAACGGTCGTTCTCCTGCCTAATGCGGCCGACTACGATTTTTTCCACAATGCCGGGACGTTGGCCGTTCCCGACGATCTGGCGGCGATTCCAAGACCCGTAATCGGGTTCTACGGATCGATCTCCACCTGGATCGACACGGACTTTGTTACCGCGCTTGCCGGACTGCGGCCGGACTGCTCCTTCGTGCTGATCGGACCGGACTATACGAAGGCGGCCTCGCAACTCGCCGGCTGCCCGAACGTTTACTTTCTCGGGCGTAAACCGTACGAGTCGCTCCCGGCCTACGCCGGACATTTCGATGCGGCGATGATCCCGTTTCAAGTCCGCAAAATGACCCACAGCAGCTCGCCTATCAAAATGTATGAATACTTGGCCGCCGGTATTCCTGTACTCGCCTCGCCTATTCTCGAAGCTGTCCACTGCCCCCATGTGTTTACTTCGGGCAATCCGGCGGACTGGAGCGCGGAGATCGACCGGATCATGGCCGGCGGCAGCGATGCAGACAAGGCGGCCCGGCAGAGCTATGCCGCGGAACATTCCTGGACGGCGCGCATTCGTGCCGTGCTGGAGCATCTGGAGCCTCTCGCTTCAAGCAAAGCGAACGGAGGGATGAACAGCGAAGCGTATTGGGATCTGCGTTTCGCGCAGAACTGGGAAGCGTATCGGGGCCGGGAGCAGACGCTTTTTTTTGTCCGCGTCGCCCTGGGGTCCATTCCGCTCTCGATCCAGACGGATATCGCCGCCCGCAAGCTGAACGTATGCGACGCAGGCTGTGCGCTCGGCGACGGAACCCATCTCCTTGCCGAGGCGTGGCCCGGCTGCTCGTTCGTCGGCATCGATTTCGCCGAAGCCGCCGTCAAGCGCGCGAAGCAGCTGTATCCGCAGCACGAGTTTCTCAGAGGCGATATCGGGGGATTCACCGAGCGGTACGACGTCGTATTCGTGTCGAACACGCTGGAGCATTTTTACGACCCGCATCCGATTATTGCGCATATGTTATCCAAGACGAACGATTATTTGATCATCATGGTGCCGTTTCAGGACGATTCCGGCGAGCCGGAGCATCATTACCGGTTCGACAAGTCCGATTTCGCCATCCGCCGGGACTCGTTTCATTTGATCTATGCCGAAGCTATCGATTGCAATATCCTTCCAAATTCCAGATGGGGCGGAAAACAACTTGTCGCCTGTTACGCCCATGATCGGCTTGTCCGGCCGGAGCAGATCACGTTGCAGTCCTATTCGTTATAATCCGCCCCGGACGAAACATCGCTTCCCCGAAGCAGCTCCGCAAGCTGACTACGGATTCGCGTCAGTTCGTCACGGTGCCGGGAATATGACGCCAGCAAATCTCCCGCCGTCTTCAGGCCGAGCTGAATCAGCATGGCGGCCGCTTCGGCGGTAGTGGCGGCAGCATTCATCTGAACGAATTCATCCAGCACTCGCATCGTATCCGGCTTCACTCGAATCCCGCTCAGCCATTCCGAATCGTCGGAGTCGTCCGTCCTGTCTGGGGCCGGATGCTGCCTCTCCGCCGCCGGAAGCGGAGCCGGAGCACAGGTTTCTGCCGTATCGCGGTATTCCCGGGCCGGTCTCTGAACGAGCCGGCCCAGATCATGACGCAGGGAATCATAGACGGTCGACCGCAATCGTTCGGCTTTTGCGCGGACCTCCTGCTCTTTTTCCCCTGGCACGATTGCCACCCCCTTTGGTGGAAAAGCTTTTATACACCATATGCGCTTGTACGGGTTTCCATACGCTATATTGCGCCGATCTTGGAAAGGAGTTGTCTTCGTTATGTCACAGGCGAATATCCCCAATATTACTCCAACCATTACGATCACTAGAGATCAGGCTATTAATTTGCTGTTGTCGTCGATCGCTTTGGAAGAGCTCGGCTTAAGCCATATTCTCAACGCAGAGGGCGAGAAGCTCCAGTACGTGCTCGGGACAATCCCCGGGGTAAGCCAGCCCGCCACGATCGACGAGCTGCTTGCCGTCAATCAGAGCGTCATCAATACGCTGCAGGCGGCCATGAAAAAAGAACTGCTGCTTCAGTCCAAGCTGGACTCGGTCCTCAGCGCGCCGGCCATGTTCGGGCCCACCGGAGCCACCGGCTTAACCGGCGCCACCGGACCTTCCGGCGGACCTCCGGGACCTGCGGGCGCCACCGGTCCCACGGGTGCAACGGGTTCCACCGGGCTTACCGGGGCGACCGGCGCCATCGGCATTACAGGCACGACCGGAGCGACCGGCACGACCGGGCCGCTGGTCACGTCCAATAACGCTGACATCGGCTTCGTAGGAACGTTCGTGACGCTGAATTCCCCGGTCCCGTTAAACGTGAACTACTCGCTGAACGGCGCCGATATAACGCATACGGCCGGATCTACCGACATCTCGCTGGCGCAGAATCATACGTACCATATCGTCTACTCGTTCGAAGGAGTGCCGTCGATCGGCGGCGGTCTCCAGGCTCTGCTGCTGTTGAACGGCTTGCCGGTAGCCGGAAGCGATGCGCTCAACAGCTTCGCCTCCAACCCGAACCCGGAAGTCGCGGTCGGCGTCTCCCTCATCACTACAAGCGGCGTCGCCCCAAGCGTGCTCCAGGTGAACAATGTCACCGGACAGTCCGTGACCCGGGTCCGGATCGTCATCCTGGAAGTTTCGTAATCTCTTGTGGGGGAGGAGTAGCCGGAGACGAGAGTGGCCGGATTAACAAAAACCGTCCGGTCAGGCGTCCGGACGGTTTTTGTGACATGCTAATGCGCACGTAGGTGCGCGGGAAGGAATGGGGAACCCGGCTCCGCCGCTCGTTGATGAGGTTTTGTGGGATCCGCTCGAGTGGGTAAGTCGTACCTGCCGACTTGATACATGTTCGAGTTGGTGGTACACGTCCCCGACTGGGGCTCCAGTTCGACTTCGGAGTACCTGCCCCGACTTCGCGGTACCTGTCCCAACTTCGGGGTACACGTCACGACTTGGTGGCTCCCGTCCGACTTCTTGGTACACGTCCTCGACTTGGTGGCACCCGTTCAACCTCGGGGTACACGTCCCCGACCGGGGCTCCAGTTCGACTTCGGAGTACCTGCCCCGACTTCGCGGTACCTGTCCCAACTTCGGGGTACACGTCACGACTTGGTAGAAGTCCCTAAACTTCTTCTTGCGGTCAGCTGCTGATCGAATTTGCGGATCAGATCATGCGTATGCGTCCGGGGCTAGCACAAAATAAGAGTCTTTGACACCTCCTATTTTCGGCCTATGGGGATGACAGAGACGAATAGAGGCGGTTTGCACCCCTTATTTCAGCCACCTGGTGAGGTCCGCACCCTTATGGCGAATAATAGCGGGCCCAAACCGCTCTTATTCCGTGTTCAAACCGGTTTTCCGAGAAAATAGCAGGTACAAACCGCTCTTATCCGGCTCCTCCCTCACTCCCCCGCTATGAGCAGCGCAGAAAGCCGAAAACGGCTCCTCTCGATGAGCGATTTACTGCACTTCTCGTTCTCAAACAAAGGGCCGGCGCCCGCCGAATGGCGAATCGCAAGCCCCTTGTAGTCCTCGGCTGATCACAGCCGCATCTTATAAAATTCGATGAACGGACCATACGATACCGCCCGTAGCGCCTCCCAGGTTCAGCGCAAGCGTCAGGCCGTTCGCCTCATAAAATAATCCGACCACATCGCCCGCATTCAGCGATACGTCGCCGGCCAGCGTAACGGCCCCGCTTCCCAGAACGGCCCGCAACGTTAAGACGAGCGCCAGGTTGACGTTCAGAATCGGGAACACGCCGCTGATCAAGTCCGTAGCGATGGGGGACGTTCTGCGGACGATGAACGCAGGATTCACCCCGGCCCCCAATGTAACCGTGATAGCCGCTGTCGTGGAATAGTTGATCGTCGCTTTAATCGAATATCTGCCTGTAGTCGGCACGGTGAAATTACCGTTCGTCTGGTTGAACGTTGTCGTGTTGTAATAAGGAGCGGTCGCCGTCCACCCGATCAACTGCGTGCTGGCGGATGTGGATAAGGTCGACAGGAAAACGGAATAGCCGTCTACGGCCACATTTGGTCCCGTTAATCCGGTAGCACCGGTGGCTCCGGTAGCCCCCGTAATCCCCGCCGCGCCAGCGGGACCGGTCCCTCCCGTAGCTCCCGTGACTCCGACCGCTCCGGTGCTTCCCTGCGCCCCCGTTGCGCCCGTAACACCGGTGGCGCCGGTGGCCCCGGCAAGCCCTGTGGGACCCGTCGCTCCGGTGGAGCCGGCTGCACCTGCCGCACCGGTCGTGCCCGTCGCACCGGTCGTGCCGCCGCCCGTCGCTCCCGTTGCACCGGTGGCTCCCGTCTCTCCGGTCGCACCTGTCTCGCCTGTCGCTCCGGCAGTTCCCGCGCCGGTGGCTCCCGTTGCGCCTGTTTCTCCGGTCGCTCCCGTCTCACCAGTCGCGCCTGTCGGTCCCGGCGGCCCGCCGGAAGGTCCTGTCGCTCCGGTGACTCCCGTAGGTCCGGCCGGTCCGCCCGACGGCCCCGTCGCTCCGGTCGTGCCGGTAGCTCCGGTAGGCCCGGTTACGCCTGCAGCGCCGGATTCCCCGGTCGGTCCCGCCGGTCCGGACGGCCCGGTCGCTCCGCTCGTGCCCGCCGCAGCCAGCAGGATGACTTCGTCAATCAGGATGCCGCTCGACCCTGCGAGCGGGGAACGGCTGATCGTAACCTGCGCGAAGGCAGTCGCCAGCGGAGCCGCTGCCGTTACCCCTTCGAAAACTTGCCACGAAATCGTCTGAAAATCGGTAAAGAACCCGGCAGGTACGGACAGCAGCAGCCCGGTACCGAGAAAATTCAATCCCGCATCCAGATACGAGACAGAGATCGATACCGCCGGGCTGGACCCCGGCTGGGTTTTAGCCAGCGATACCGACAACTGCATCCCGTCACCCGGGCTGGCCGGCACCGATTGCTGGATAAAAGCCGGAGCTACGCCTCCCAGCAGAAGAGCGCTCTGGCTTCCCTCCTTCGACAAAGGACTTAAAACGACACTGCCTCCGCTCCATGGGGCAAAGCCGGATTCGAACGAGCCGTTTACAATTTTATTTTGCAGCTCAATCGCCACTGATCGCCACCTCGATTTTCATAATGATGATCCGTCTTGCGAAGAATAAACTGACTTGAATACACCGTATGCATTCAGGCGGCTTTTTGCTTGGATATGCAGCCCCAAAATGATCCGGTGACGTTCGCCGAATAGCGGCCCGCCGCCCTCTACTCGACTCCACATTTCCGAAACAACAAAAAACGCTCCAGGCCCACGGCTGGCGAGGAACTTGGAAGCGTCTTTGTTCAAAGCTGTGCGGTACTTGAGACATTCCCCGCCATCTGCAGCATACCCGGGCGGAAGCGGCTCAGTCACGTGCTTGATCCGGTACTCCCGGGCGGCAAAGAATCGGCCGCGTCCGGTGAATCCGCAGCTTCACTGTTTAGCGTAGTGGCGCTGCGGATCACGAACAAGTAATAAGCAAAGTAATACGAAATGATGACGAAAACAATGCCCCCTGTAATCGGATCTTTCGTCATCATGACGGGGTCCTGCGGCATGTTCGCACCGAAATCCCCCATCATCGCCACTTCGATAAAACGGTAAACGATCCGGCCCAGAAACAACGCCAGCACCGTCGACTCGATCCCGATGTGCGTACGGAAAAACAGCTCGCCGTGGCGCCGCTCCGTCACGAAATGACGCTCCGCATAACGGGCGAGGACCAGTCCGCCGATCACGCCGGCCGCGTACCCGATCAGCATAACGGGGTGTTTCAGCGCCAGCAGCAGAAGCATCAGCGCCGCAAAAGCAAAAAAGCCGAGCCGGACTTTCATCCGGCGGACGGACAGCTTCTGGAACCCGATACTCCGCTTCGTTCTTCTGTACATGATAAAAGCAATAACCACCAGGGGTACCGCAAATTGGCCGATCGCATTCATATTACGTTCCTCGCCTCCTCCTGCTACCGCCCCCTAGTGTACCAAAACAGTCCCGGTTCCGCATCGTTCCGGAGACGGAGACTTTCCGGTTAATGCTCCGCCGAACAACAAAGAATAAGCCCCGGCCGCTCCAATAGGAAGGAGCCGGCTCCCCGTTCTGCGCGTTATCCTGCCCTGATCCCCCGATCCCCGTGCTCCCCCGGTTCACAAATTTTGCCGGCTTCGTTAGTCCCCCTGCTGCAACATCCGCCGCTTGTAATCAAGCAGCCGCTAACCGGCTCCGGTCTTCTCCTTGCGGTAAGCGCCGGGGGTGTATCCCGTACATTTCTTGAATATTTTAATAAACGTCTGGCTGTGTACAAACCCGACCTTCTCGGCAATGTCCTGCACAGGCAGCTCCGTCTGCTCCATCAGCCGCATCGCCTGCTCGATCCGGACCGAGTTGACGTAGTCGACAAACTTGACGCCGAACTCTTCCTTGAACAGCCTGCTGATCGACGTCGGATGAAGCCGGAATTCGTCTCCCAGCATCGCCTGGGATAAGCCGGGATCGGCATAGTTGGCGTCGATGTACGTTTTGACCTCTTGCAGCACGTTCCGGTTGTTTCTGGACTCGCGCCACTGCAGCAGCCGTTCGCCGACCGCGTCGAAGACGGCGGTAAGCGCCGCGTCGATTTCCGCAAGCGTCTCCCCTTCCTTCAGCGCGTCCTCGAGCTTCCCGCTTTCAGCCAGCCACGCCGATTGGAGCTCGGCCGGCAGCTCGATCATTTCCCTCTGCACATGGTACAGCAGCACGAACAGCAAATGCCGGATCTGCTCGCCGCCGAGCGAGCCGCCTTGCATCGAAGCCAGCAGCAGCGACCATTCCTCCCGCCACCCGGGCTCTCCCATCCGGAACGCGCGGCTGATTTCTTTAATTCTCTGGAGCTCCGCCACGATTTCCGGTCGCCCGCCTTCGGGAAGATCCCGAAACCGGATCAGCCGGTTCAAGCCGAGCGGCACTTTGTACGCAAGCGCCTCGCTAGCCGTCTGAAAAGAACGCGATATCTCCTCGATCCGCAGCGCGGCCGCTCCTACGCCAATCGTCACTGTGAAAGGCAGACTCGCCTCCGCCCAGCTGCGCAGCCTCTCGAGCGGCACCTCCGCCTGACTGCCCGCTGCCGAGTCGCCCCTATGCCCGATCATGATGCCCAGCCGGTGTTCCCCAAGCCAATCGGTCCATACCGGGAAGCCGGCTCCTCTCACCGTCTCTTCAGCAGCCGATTGCAGGGCGTACTTCAACAGCTGCCTGTCCGGATCGGTATAATTGCGGCATACGTTTACGAAAAAGCGGTCGATCTCGACGACAACGGCTGACGCCATCCCCTCATCCGCCCACAAGCCGAGCTGCTCCGCTTCGCGCAGCGCTTCCCGGGACGCCGCAACAGTACGCCCTTCCGCTAGACGGCGGAACAGAAACGTTTTCCTGAAGCGCCGGTTCTCCTCATTTTCGCGGCTCAGCCGGTTGGACTGATCCCATAAACTGTCCAGTGCCAGACCGATCGTCTGGAACTCGTCGCGCTTGCCGGGTGCCGGCGACAAAATAGCCGATCTTTTGGCCGAAAACACGCTGATCTGCCTCACCAGCGATTCCACGGGCCGGTAATGCCGCCTCGTGACGAAGATCATCCAGACGAGACCGGACGCTACACAGATCACCCCGAGCGATACCGATACGTACAACACTTGCGACACCCAGCCGAAAATGCCCGGCTGCAGCAAGCCTCCCTCGATTTTCCAGCCGGTGTAGGGCATCTCGGCGGTAACGAGCTTCTTGCGCTCCTGCTGGCCCGCGCGCGCTTTCGCACCGCTAGTATTCGCGATCACCGCGCCATCCGCGCCGGTAATCTCCAAATACCCCGTAGACGTATCCGTCGAATCGGACAGCAACGTTTGCAAGGACGATACGTCGATATTCGCGACGAGAAGACCGGTCGTCCGCAAATCGGATATTTTGGACAGCGAGACGACGTCCGCCCGCTTACCTGCAAGCGTCGTCTCGTCCAACGGACGCAGATCGCCCCAGGTGTACCTGCGGTCCGAGTTATAGACCCGTTCGATGTAAGCCTGATCGGGAAAGCTCTCCAGCCTGCTAATACTGGTCGGCATTAATACTGTATGATCTTCGGGCCGGTACAAATATAACGAATGCAGCAGCGGCATCCGGGACTTCAGATTGCCAAGCGCCAAAGCGGCCGGGTAGGCGCCTGCATAAGACGGATCGCTGCCGTCATAAAAGGCAGCCACTCTCGCATCCGTCGATACAGTGTCGTACATGGCATTTTCGATCGCCCGCAGCGACTGCTCGATCAGTTGTACCGCATTTCGCACTACAGCCTCGTTCGACTTGATCGCGGACTTGTCGGACAGCTGCCGGACGCTGACGAACGTGATCAGCAGCAGCGTGACGCACACGGCGATAAAAACGGGCATATACGAAAACAGCAAACGGTAAAACCAGTTTTTACGCATCCCTATCCAGCCCCTTTCGAACGTAACATGTGCGTATATTTGAAACCGCTTACCAATTTACAAATCGGATAGATACCGTTATTATTTCCTATACACGTTCCCCCGTCAAGCCTCACCGGAAGCGCATCAAAAATGA
Organism: Paenibacillus sp. GYB004; assembly: GCF_036577605.1. Lineage (NCBI taxonomy): Bacteria > Bacillati > Bacillota > Bacilli > Caryophanales > Paenibacillaceae > Paenibacillus > Paenibacillus sp. GYB004. The sequence goes on along the minus strand of NZ_JARBDB010000064.1, from coordinate 120,452 downwards.
TTCATGCCGCAAAAACCGTCTATTTCCAAAGCGATCCGGCGCCGGGTACGATCAGGGTGCAAGTAACGGACCAACACGAGACCAAGAAAAGGGGATGAACGAGGCATGAAACGATTATGGAAAGCAGGGACGGCGATTGTGCTGGCAGGCAGCCTCCTGGCCGCTTGCGGCTCCAAGGAAGAGACGACCAAGCCGGGTGCCGGACTGAATGCCGAAGGCCAAGCGCCCGCTATGCCGATCCGTATCTTTATCGACGGGACGAACAATGCGCAGCTTCCTTCCGAGCAGGAAGATTTCGTCAAGAAGACGATCGAGCAGAAGTTCAACGTGAAGCTTCAAGTGGAGTATATGACTCCGGGGGCGGATTACAATAGTAAAATCAACGCCTACCTCACCTCCAACGATCCGCCCGATATGTGGCGCGACGCCAACGGCGACGGAGGCCAAAAGTACGCGCTGGACGGTTTGCTCGGCGATGTTAGCAAATTCGTTACTCCGCAGGCGATGCCGAACTATTTCAAATATTGGGTCGATGAAACGACGCTTCAGCGTTATCAGGTGCACAATCAGTTCGTCCGCGCGCCCATTCCGTACAACAAGGAGATTTACCGCGCCTGGTATATTCGCAAAGACTGGCTGGACAAACTGAACCTGCAAGTTCCGAAGACGTACGACGAATATGTAAACGTGCTGCGCGCTTTTACGAACAACGATCCGGACGGCAACGGCAAAAAAGATACGTATGGCTTCTCCTTGTCCGCCGGGGGCGACGGGATCGGGCTGGACTGGCCGGAATATCACAAGAACGGTCTCATCTTCGCCAGCTTCCTGGAAAACGGCGAGTTCAAAGATACGCAAACCGATCCTCGCGTGGAAGGCGTCCTGACGGACATCTCGAAAGTGATCGGGGAAGGACTGGTCGATCCGGACTGGTTCCTGAACAAAACGACTCAGCATGTCGATAAGGCCGCTCAAGGCAAGATCGGCGTCGTGTTGGGGACGACCAAAGATTTCGCTTACGACTCCAACCCGCAAAGCCTGCAAAGCAAATCGAAGGCGATATTCCCGAACGCGAACTGGGTGCCGTTCACGCCGTTCGGCGACAAGCCGCTGCAGTCGGGCATCGCTCCGGGATCGCCGTTCCTGTTCCACAAAAATGTGGTCGAGAAAAATCCGGACAAAGTCAAACGGATCACCGAGATTCTCGATTGGCTGGCCGGCGAGGAAGGGTTCCTGCTGACCCACTACGGCGTCGAGAACAAGCATTATACGAAAAACGGCAAAACGATTACGCTCAAACCGGAAGTGATTCAGGAAGAGATCGTGAAAAAAGGCGACTGGCTGACGATCTGGGACTTCTTCACCCCGAACACACCGAATATATTCGGTCTGACCGTAGTCGATCCGAGAGAGACCGACCGCGACCGGGAAATCGCCAAAACACTCGCCGCGATCCCTTCCGCTCCGTATATCGGCACCAGCCTGACGCCTCCGTCCGGGTTCGACCTGGCCGCGTTCCGCAAACGCCAGCGCGAGCTGCAGGCCAAAGCCGTGTTCGAAGACAAGTCGGGCAAAAACTGGCCGGCCTACCGCGAAGAGCTGATGAACAAATACAGCGGCAGCAAGCTGTTCGAAGCGTATGCGGCGCAAATCAAGGCGGCGGGTCTCGGGAAGTAAGCATCTGGTATGCAGTGCAGCGTCGTCGTGCCTTAAACTATAAGCCGGTTTTGCGGTTCTACGATTTTACGGTTCTGCGTTCGGCTATCCCATGCCAGTTTAAGGCACACGATTCTATCTGTGTTGCACCGGCATCAAGATGAGGGTGTCTCATAAGTCATCTTGCGATTTTTGGAGTCCCGCTAGATCCGATTGTCTTTGTGAAAAAGGACCTCAGCCTCCACGTTACCGTGGATTTTGAGGTCCTTTTGTTTGGAACAAGGGACGTTCCCGTGTGGTGCGAAACCTTTTGGGACCGCCCCTTGTTGCCTAGCATATATACAGTCTGCCGCAAGCTCCTATCCGGCTGAGGGGATTTCGCGCACCGCTCTTCCGGTAGCGAATTAAGGCAGCTTGAGCGCTACGACAATGCCGTCCGGATCGAACCGGATCTCCCTGATCGCGATCAGCGGGGGCAGCCCGTCGCTGATCGGGACCACAATCGGCTCCAGCTGCAGCCACGAGGACGGCACGCTCCAGTCGCGGATACGGGTGGCGGTATGGCGGACGATCAGGTCGGGGGACCGCCATTCCAACGCGAAATCGAGAGCGGCTCCAACCTTGACGTTCGCTGCCGTCCTAATGTTGACATGCGCGGTCAGCCGGTCGCCCCGCTGCTCGAAACGGGCACCTTCGATCGTCACGTTCGGGCGGAGCTGCGGCTGCTCGGACAGCTTTTTCTTCAATACATCGTTTAACTCCTGCTCGCTGAGCCGGACTTCAAGCTTCCGGAGTTGGAGCATGTCCAGCGCTTTATCCACAATCGATACGGGGCGATAAGCCAAGTCCAGCTTCTCCTGCGGCTTCGCGTACCATACCGCGGCGCCGGCCGCCGCTGCGAGCAGCACCAGAACGGCTAATAAAAGGAATAACGATCTTCGAACCAAACTCTCCCACTCCCAAAACCGGCAGTTTGACGTCCGCCGTTCGCCGCTTACTGCAATGATTGTGAGCCTGCCGATTCATTGTGTAGAAGTGTTAGCAGGCCGTTCCAAGTGAAAAGTTACCTTCTTCTACTCAAACAGGTTGTCCGGAATCCCTTGATTGAATAAGGATTGTAAGGTGGGGGATTCCAGACAAAACTCGCCAGAAGGTAATCTTTTCCCTTTCCACTTGGTTGTCCATAATGAATCGACAGCCTCGATTGTATCCTCTATTTCTCATAAAGTTCGGTTATCCCGCGCCTATCGCCATAATTAAGAGCTTCCAACCGCTCTTATACGCCAGGGAATCGACTTTTTCCGAAAAATAAGAGCCGCAAAAGACCTTTATTCAGTCGCCGAGGCTCCTTATAAAGTTAACTCAGACGGCAGTCGCGGCGTTTCCGGGAGCAACCATACACGTAGCGCAGCACATACTGCTTAGGTAGACGGATCCCGGTCACGCTTCTCTTTCAGCCAGCGAGGAGCTCCTTTGTTTTTACGGTCGCGATCCCGCTCGCCAGCCCGCTCTTTGCCTGCGGCGGCCGGTCTCGGCGGGACTGACTTTTCCCGCTCGTTCCGCAGACTTGCGGCGCCAAGCGAACGGAAACCGCCGGTTGTGGAACGAAGCGACGCTCCTTCCGCCGGAGACTTCCGCACAACGGCAGATTCCGGCTGAGCGACGCCGGAAGTCCGCCCGGCAGCAGGCTCGCGCTTCTCCGCTTTTCCGCCGGGACGGTTCTCGGACACGCGGGCCTCATCGCCCGCCCCACGGCTCCGTCCTCCGGACGTCCGCTCCTTCGTCCCTGTCCGTTCGGCGCCGCTGCGAACCTCGTGAGGCTCGACCACTTTCCCCTTGTACATCGCCTTCTGCTGGATGACGATGCCAAGCTGCTTCTCGAACTTGCGGATAATGAACATTTCCTGCTCCGTAACGATCGAGACGGACCATCCGCTGCGTCCCATCCGTCCGGTACGTCCCGCTCTATGCACGTAATGATCGGCATCCAGCGCCGGCTGAAGATGGAAGACATGCGTCAACCCTTCGATATCAAGCCCTCTGGCGGCGACATCGGTCGCGACCAGCGTGCGCAGCTTTCCGGTCCGGAACTTGGCCAGCAGTGTCGTCCTCTCCTGCTTGGGGGCGTCGCCGTACAGGGCGTCCGCCGACAGTCCTGCATGCTGCAACTTGGCGGCGACTTCGGCAATGATGTCCAAGTCGTTGACGAACGCCAGCGACGATTTCGGATCGTACAGCCGGACCAGCCTGCGCAGCGTATCGACCTTGTCGCGTTCCTGACAAACGAAGACAATATGCTCGATCCCGCCAGCCGTCCGCTGTTCCGGGTCGATATTCAGCTCCAGCGGCTCCCGCATCCATTTGCCGGCCATCCGGCGCACCTCGGCGGGAAGCGTCGCGGAGAAAAACAGCAGCTGCCGGTCGCGCATCGCACGATCGACCACTTCCTCGGCTTCCTTCGCCCCGCCGAGCGCGAACATCTGGTCCGCTTCGTCGATGACGATCGTCCGGACCAGATGCATCTTCACTTTCCGTAGCCGGATCAGCTCGGCGACCCGTCCCGGCGTGCCGACGACGATATGCGGGTGCTGCTTCAGCCGGTCGATCTGACGATTGATGGCGGCTCCGCCGATCAGTGCCAGGCTGCGAATTCCTTCCGGCGCTCCGTACTTCTCGATCTCCGCGGCGATCTGTACGCCGAGTTCCCTCGTAGGCGCCAGCACGACCGCCTGCAAATCTTTGTTCGAAGCATCGATCCTCTCCAGGATCGGCAGCAAATAAGCGAGCGTTTTGCCGGTTCCCGTCTGCGATTGCCCGAACAGGTCGCGTCCTTCCAGAGCGGCGGGGATCGCCTCCTCCTGGATCGGCGACGGCTCGACTATGCCGTACTTGGCTAACGTTTCGACAATGGTTTGACGGATGCCAAGCGATTCGAACGTCGATTTCATTGCGATAGTCCCTCATTTCCGGTAATCGTTTCGTATTCTCAAACTATACCATATGTCGAGGATTGTCCCAAATCCGATTATGAATATCCCCGTTCCGGTTAATCTTCTTCGTTTCTGCCCAAAATAAGGGTGCGCATCCGCTGTTTCCCGGGAATAAAGATGCCTGTAAAACCTATACCGGGGCGGAACATCCGGTCGTTCGCGACATCGAGGGAGGAGGTCAAGTCCGTGTTTAGAACGTATATAAGATCGAAACCGAACTCCGGACCGGCTGGCGGCCAACGCAGCGATCCTATCGACAGCGATCTGCCCCGGACGGGGCTATCGTCAAAACTCGATGAAAATATGGACATTCTGAAAGCGGTCTACGCCGATTGCGCGGATGTCGTCTTCCACCCGTTCCGGATCGGCGGTAACGGAAACGCCGTGCTTATCTATACGGATGGCCTGACCAATACGGGGCTGATCGATCAGCACGTGCTGCTTCCTTTGATGCAGGTCGAGCCGGATAAGTTCAAGGACGAGCTACCTATCCGGGACCTGTTGACTGTAGCGCATACGACGGAAGTGACCCGTTTCCCCGAGCTGTTCGGGCAAGTGTCGGGCGGCAACCCCGTTCTTCTGACCGATGGCAGCGATTCGGCGACGGCGCTGGCGCTCGCCCAATGGGAAAAGCGGAACATCGACGAACCGATGGCCGAATCCGTCGTCCGCGGCCCCCGAGAAGGGTTTACGGAAACGCTGCAGGTCAATACGTCGATGCTGCGGAGACGAATCCGCAGTCCCAAGCTCAAAATGAAGCCGATGTCGATCGGACGTTATACGCAAACGAAGGTCGTCATCGCTTATATCGAAGGGATCGCCGACCCCGGACTCATTCACGAAGCCGTTACCCGGATCGAGCAAATCGACATCGACGGCGTCCTGGAGAGCAACTATATCGAGGAACGGATCGAAGACAACCCGCTATCCCCTTTCCCCCAGCTAGCCACGACGGAAAGGCCTGACGTGGCCGGGGCCGCTCTGCTGGAAGGACGCGTGGTCATTATGGTCGACGGGAGCCCGTTTGCTTTGATCGCACCGACGACCCTGGCCGCCCTGCTCCAATCTCCCGAAGATTATTACCAGCGGTATACGATCGCCTCGGCCATCCGGTGGCTGCGATTTTTCTTCGTCGGCGTCGCGCTGCTCGCCCCGTCCCTGTATGTGGCGGTGGTGACTTATCATCAGGAAATGATTCCTTCCCAGCTGCTGCTGACTCTCGCCAAATCCCGCGAGGAAATTCCTTTTCCCGCGCTGATGGAAGCGCTGCTGATGGAAATTACGTTCGAAGGCTTGCGCGAAGCGGGCGTCCGGCTTCCGAAGCAGGTGGGGGCCGCCGTGAGCATCGTCGGCGCTCTCGTGATCGGTCAGGCCGCGACGGCTGCCGGGCTCGTCTCGTCGCCGATGGTTATGGTCGTCGCGATTACAGGGATCGCCTCATTTATGATCCCTCATTTTTCGATCGGGATTTCGCTTAGACTCCTCCGCTTCCCGATTATGATTTTGGCGGGCATTCTCGGTTTGCTCGGCCTGATGCTTGGAGTCGTCATTATATACATCCATCTGTGCTCGCTTCGATCGTTCGGCGTTCCGTATCTTTCGCCCGTCACCCCTATGAACAGCCGCGGCCTGAAAGACGTACTGCTGCGCGTGCCGCATTGGATGATGGATACGAGACCGAAGTTAACCGGTGCAGGCAACAAAAGCAGAAGACAGCCTCCGGGACAAAAACCGGAGCCTCCCGAAGGAGAGGAACGCTTGTGAATACGGCCGTATTCGGCTTTGGAGGGGTTGGAGCAGGGCGGATCGTTCTGCTTGCTTTACTCCTTGCGGCAGGGTCCCAGCTGACCGGCTGCTGGGACAGAAAGGAAGCCAACAGCTTAGGGATTATCATGGCGGCCGGCATCGATAAAGCAAGCGACAATCTTATTGAAATCACCGTTCAGGTGTACAATCCGAGAGCGGACGGCGGCAGCCAGTCGGGAGAAATCAAATCCGGCGGAGGAGGCTCCGATGCAATTGTAGTAAGGTCCGAAGTCGGCTCGACGATAGCCGATGCAATGTCCAAGATGCAGGAGAAGTTTTCCCGGCGCATCTTTTGGGGACACGGCGAGCTTTTTATCATTAGCGAGGAGGTAGCCAGGGACGGCGTGCGCAGCCATCTCGATTTCCTGATCCGTAATCCGGAGCTGAGAGACAATGCCGACATTTTTGTGAGCAAAGGTCCGGCAAAACAGATTCTGAGCAAGCAGCCCGCGCTGGAGCGGAACGCTTCGGAAATGCTTCGACATCTCGCGCAGCTTCAACTCGGGATCAAATCTACGATTATCGATTTGGCTCAGATGCTGGCCGACGAAGCCGGTGCGGCCGCCCTACCGATGATCGACCTCGTGAAACCCGTCAAAAACGAGGGAAATCTGGAGCTGATTCCTCATATGGGGGGAACTGCCGTATTCAAGGAGGATAAAATGATCGGAACGCTAGACGACAGCAGCACCCGGGGACTGATGTGGGTCCGAAACGAAGTCGATTCGTCGACGGTTACCGTAACGCCAGCCCGCTCGGATCGCGGCACCGTCTCGATCAAGATGATCCGCGGCAGCACGAAGCTGATCCCGCAAATTAAGGGAGGACAGTGGATGATCCGGGTGAAATCGTATACGGTGGGCGATATCCTGCAAAATACGACCCAAATTGATTTTTCCGATCCCCAACTCATCGTCGAGCTGGAGAAAGATTTCAGCGAACATATGAAGGCCCGGTTTGAAGAAACGATCTCCACCGTGCAGAAGAAAATGAAATCGGACGTTTTGGGCTTTGCGGAAGCTTTCCACCGCAAATACCCTGCCGAGTGGAGGAACGCGAAAGACGGCTGGGCGGAGCGGTTCTCACAAGTAAAAGTAGACATAGACGCGGAGGTTAAGATTCAAAGGAAGGGTCTGTCGGGTGCGGGAACCATCAGGCCGCCACAGGAGGTGCGTCATCCATGAACTGGGGTGCGATCGTAGGGGTCAGCCTGGTATCGGCTGCGATTTATCTCTTCGAGCGGCCCCATCGGCACCGTTACCGGCGGAAGGAACGGATCGCTTTCGCGGCGTTGGTATGGGCGGGCTGGGGCCTTGCCGTCCTGCTGCTCGCTTTCCCGGATCTGCCTAATCCGATGGGTATGGTCGACATTATGTTCAAGCCGTTCGGGAAATACCTTCAATGACCCGAACCGGCATCTCCCCCGTTTACGGGATGGGTACAGGCGTGGGAAAGAGGGATGAACCTTGATCGAGAAAGGGAAAATATCGGCTTTTCAAATGGCCGCGATGCTGTACTCCATGCCTGTGGCTACCGGGATCGTCCTGCTCCCGGCCATTACGGGGAAGCATGCAGGGCGTGATCTGTGGCTGTCGCCGGTCGTCGCTTCTTTGGCCGGATTTTTGCTGGTCCTGATCGGTTATCGCCTGAACAAGCTGTACCCGAACCAGTCCATTATGCAATACAGCATAAGTATAGCCGGACGTATTCCGGGGAAAGCGCTCGGGCTAGTGTACCTGCTGTTTTATTGGCTGCTCGGCGGCGCTGTGGTCAGGCAGTATGGAGAATTTATCGCCGGAAATTTCTTTTTCAAGACGCCGATGATCGTCATCATGGGGGTTACCGTGTTCGCCTGCGCATTGGCGGTACGCGGAGGTGTCGAAGTTTTGGGCAGATGCTCGCAATCGTTTATCATGCTGCTCGTCGCGATGATTGCAGCCGTTACGGCCCTTCTTATTCCGGAAATGAAGCCGGGGCATATGCTTCCCGTCATGGAGAACGGGTTCTTCCCTGTGCTGAAGGGTTCCTTTTCCCCGATTGACTGGTTTTCTTCTTATTTCGCCATTTTCTTTTTGCTTCCGTTTCTGAATGACGGAGAGAAAGGAATGAAATGGGGAAGCATATCGGTTGTCGCGGTACTACTGACGATGATCGCTACGAATCTGACCGCCTTGTTTCTGTTCGGGGATATTACGGCTACATTGACTTATCCGCTGATGGTCGCAGTCCGGCAGATCAGCATGGTCGGATTTATCGAGCACGTAGAAGCGGTCGTTATGTCGATCTGGATTCTGGGGGCGGTCGTCCAAATCTCCATGCATTATTACGTTCTGGTTTTGGGCACCGCCCAGTGGCTGGGTTTGGACAACTACCGTCAACTCGTTTTCCCTGCCGGTTTTTTGCTGTTGCTGATGAGTATGTGGGCGGCTCCCGATTTGCAGCAGCTTTCGTATTATCTCGGAACGTCTTTCGTCTTTTATGCGATAGCCGTCAGGCTCGTTATACCGCTGCTGCTGTTTGCCGTCGCTTCCGTCCGGAGCAGACGGGGGTAACGTTAGCCGGAACGGCGCTCGCATATTTGAAAAACCGTCGGGGAACCCTGACGGTCCTTCGGCGTGCAAGCCCATTCGTAAACGGGCGGAAGGCAATGGTACCTTCGCTCCGGCCGCTTTCGGGGAACAACCCGGCTTCAGGTGCAGCCCGTAATCAGTTTTCTTGCGATCTGCGATCAGGTCGTTTTCATCTCGCTTTAGCACGTGAAAACTTATACTTTCTGCTATTTCAACAAAAAGCATGAGTAGAAGCGGCAGCCCGAAATTCGCAGCTGCGACCTCTCCCATGCTCTTATGCAAACACTCTGCCGGGCTTAAGCGAGCCCCATCATTTGCTTTACTTTTGCCAGATCATGCTCCAGCCGCTCGTAAGCCGGAAACGGAGCGTGACATTCCAGCGTCACCCAGCCGGCGTAGCCGGTCTCCTTCAGCGCGTCGAACAACGGCTGATGATCGGCATCCCCTTCGCCCAGGCGGCATTGCAAAAACTTCTCCTGGCCGTGCTTCGTCAAGTTGACGAACGTACCGGGCGTTCCGGTTGCATCCACCCGCTTCTCGTCCTTGACGTGGACGTGGAACATCCGGTCGCCGAGGCCGATGACGGAGTCGCGTCCATAATCGGTATCGGTAATGTACATATTGCCTGCGTCGTGAATGAGGCCGACGTTGTCTTCCCCGACCTGATGAACCAGGCGCAGACTGGATTCGACCGTCTCCGCCAGCGAAATGTTGTGGATTTCCAGCACAATTTTCCGCTCGTGCTTCTTCGCTTCCACCGCACACTTTTTGAGCCAGTAGGCGGATTTGGCGTAATGATAATCCTGCGCCAGAAAAGCGTTCGGGCCGCCCGCCACGACGCGGATCATCGTCGATCCGAGCGTCAAGGACGCCTCGAGAATGCGCTGAAAATCGGCGAACGCCTGCTCGCACTCCTTATCGCTTGCGGTAGAGAAGCTGCCCATATATCCGGCGAGCACGGGAATTTCCAATCCGAGCCCGTCGGCCACGCTGCGAATTTCCTTGATCCGCTGAACGCTGGTCGAAGCCGACAGATGAGGCTCCCGCGCAGCGATTTCGAGGCCGTCGAAGCCGAGCTTTTTCGTCAGTTGCAATGCTTCCTGGATACTATGATCGATTAAAACGCCGCTGAATGCCGCGAATTTCATTTCGTCTGCTCCTCCAATCGGTATACGAGCTCCCCGTCTTTGTACGTTTGCAGCAGCCGGACGCTGGAGCCGTCCCGCTCGAACAGCACAAGATCGGCCGGCGCCCCGACGGCGAGTCCCGCACCGGACGGCAGCTTCATGAACTGTCCCGGTATGACCGAAGACATGTCCCAAGCATCCGCCAGACTAGCCAAGCCGTTTTTGAGCACATGCTCGATGCCCCATAGCAGCATTTGCGCCGAGCCGGCCAATATTTTCGGGTTGTGCGCCGTATGGAGCCGGCCTTCCTCCGTCTTGACGACTTTGCCGCCGACGTGAGTCATATATTCCCCGGCCGGCATGCCGGACAAATAGACGGCGTCGCTGACCAGCATCGCCTGACGGCCCTTCGTCTTAAAGACGACTTTTAATACCGCTTCCGGCAAATGGAAACCGTCGGCGATCACGCACGTCCACAAGTCGTCTTCCGCGAGCTGCTCCCAGATATAGTTCGGGTGGCGCGGCAGCATCAGATGCGACCCGTTGCCGAGGTGCGTCGACATCCGCGCTCCCGCGCGGACCGCTTCGCGGATCTGCTCCGGCGTCGCCGACGTGTGGCCGATCGAGACCGTCACTCCGCTCGCGCTGCACTTGGCGATGAATTCCGCGCTTTCCGGCCATTCCGGAGAGAGCGTCAATATTTTGATCCGTCCGCCTGCGGCGCGCTGCCACCGCTCGAACAGCTCCCAATCGGGAGCGCGTACGTACTCCAGCCCGTGCGCGCCTCTCGCACCGTCCTCCGGCGAAATGAACGGACCTTCGACATGGATGCCCGCGACCATCCGGTTCGTATGCGAATCGTTGTCGCACGCCCGCGCGATAATACCGGCGGCTTCCTCGATCGCTTCCGGCGAGTTCGTAATAATCGTCGGATAATAGGCGGTGACGCCTTCCTGCCATAAGGCGCGGCTTACTTTCGTAACCAGCTCGGTCGAGAAAGGCAGCGTATTGAAATCGTCGCCGAAATATCCGTTGATCTGCAAGTCGACAAGTCCGGGACCTACGTGCGGCAGAGCAGCCGCGTCGGCCGGCGCGAACGGCTCGAGAGCGGCGATAACCCCGTCGCGGACCGTAATCCGGACCGGCTGTCCGCTCGAATAATGAATCCCTTCGATTATTGCGCTTTCCCCTATCGCAGTCATATTAATCACTCTCCGTAAGAATCGCGGTCTACGTACAACGTGCACTCCGGATGTCTCCGCAGCACCGTCGACGGGCATTCCGTGGAAATATCGCCGCTGAGCGTCCGTACAACGGCGTTGCGCTTCGTCGGTCCCGGCACCATGCAGTACAGATAGGAGCCCGACATCATCGTCGGAATCGTCAGCGTCAGCGCGTGAGTCGGCACGTCGCCGAAGGACGGGAAGCAGCCGTCGTTCACTTGCTGCTGGCGGCAGGCGTCGTCCAGCTCCACCGCTTTAATGACATGCGGATCGTTAAAGTCAGCGACCGGAGGATCGTTAAACGCAATATGGCCGTTCTCGCCGATGCCGAGGCAGACGATGTCGATCGGCGCTTCGCGGATCAGATCGCCGTAACGTTTGCATTCCGCTTCGATCGAGCTTGAGCTGTCGATCAGATGTACCGTGCCCGGTTTCACTTTATCGAACAGGCGCTCGCACAGAAAACGGCTGAACTTCTGGGGGGCATCGTTCGGAAGCCCGATATATTCGTCCATATGGAACGCCGTAATGCGCGACCAATCGATCTCCGGATCGGCGGCAAGCGTATCGAGAAACTCGTTTTGCGACGGAGCCGCCGCAAAAATCATCCGGATACCCGTTTTTTTGCCGAGCAGCTCCTTGATTCTCGCCGCCGCCGCGCGGCCGGCCGACATCCCGAGATCCTGCCGGTTCGCATATACGTTCACTTTCAAATGATCTACCGTTTCCGCCTTAACGGGTTGTGGCTGCAAGCCCATGTCAATCTTCCTTTCGAATCAATTGTTGGATTGCATTCTTGATGATGGACTCCAGCTCCGGATCAAACGCAGCCGGCAAAGCAAAGTAAACGAAAGAATCTTTCCCTTCATAGCCGCCTTCGGCCACTTGCGACGCTGTAGGCACATATCCGACCATACCGTTGCTGTATCCCATCGCCAGCGTTTCGCCTCCGCTTAGCTGCTTCGCATACGCTCCGTATTCCAGCACGACTTCGCCGTCCATGGCGAGATAAGCGAGTCCCTGGGCCAGCGCGATCCGGTTCACCTGGAACGGGATAGACGGCCGCAGTATCTCCGGGTGGCGGCGCAGCTTCTCGGACCACTGCTGCATATGACCGCCTTTCCCGGCTGCCTCGTCCAGCTCCGCCTCCGATGGCAGCGGCTGGAACGGCAGCTCCACTACTACGCGGCTGCCCGATAAGGGCGCCTGATCAAGCGTCTTCATCGGACCGTCCAGCACGCGCTCGACCTCGTCGGCCAAGCTGCGGCCGAACCGCATCACCTCTTCGTCGTGCCCGCTGTAAAACTTGCCGTCCCGGTGCAGCGCCGGGCGGATATTGCCGGCACAGCCCTGCAGAAACGATACGACCGCTCCGCAGCCGAGCGTCGCTTCCAGACGTTCCGCGGCAACCCCCGGGTAGTCCGAATTGATGAAGTTATCACCGGTTGTCGTCGGATGGCACGTATAATGGATAAATACCGCTTTGGTCCCCCCGTCGTCTTTGCGGAAACGGACCACATTCACTTCAGAATCGTACAGCCCATCCGGATTCGGCGCCATCGTCATCTTGTCTCCGGCCATCTTGCGCCGGTTAATGCCGATATAGCTTTCTCCCTTGCCCTGCTCGGCCGTTACCGGCTCGAGATTCGCAATCGCGGTCTCGACCGCGGCGAACAGCTGCCGCTCCAAATCATTCAAATAATCGTCGTCCGTCAGGCCGAGGATGTCGCAGAAGCTTGCGCTCGTCTGAGGTCCTCCGTGCGTGTGCTGGGCGCTCAAGATGACGTCGGACGGACGGATGCCGAACTTGCTTTCCAACGTTGCGCGGATATAGTCCATCCGCTCCCCGGGCCACCATATAATGTCGCCCATCCCGATCAGCACCCGGCGCGTCTCGCCGCCTTCCGTCTGCTCGAATACGTTCATTCTCGCAAACAGCCTGCGGTTAATGCCGGCATACGGCCCCTTCCGGTGGCCGTAACCGGCCAGCGGTATCGGCGATGCCGGGGTAATGTCGATCTTCGCCGTTCCTAGAAGAAGCCGACCTTCCGTACCCGCGCCTTCGCTCATCCCGACACCTCTTCCAGTCGGATCGGCGCACCGGACTTGGACGATTCGTATATCCCCTCGACCAGTTGAACCGCGCGCAAGCCGTCGATCCCTTTCAGGTACAGCTCCTTGCCCGATTCGATCGCATCGATGACGTTCTCCAACTGGATTCGGTGATTGACGTGCGAAATGCTGCGGGGATCGGACACGCCTCCATAATTCGTATTTTCCCCGAGGTCCGGCTGCTCGACGCCCGGTACGGTCCAATGGGTGATCGCAGAGCCCTCCAGCTTGATCGAGCCTTTTTCGCCATACAGGTTCAGCGCGGCTGCGAAGCCCGGCTGGATGCTGGTCGAAGCCATGATCGTACCGAACGCCCCGTTCTTGAACGTGATGAGCGCAAGCCCGATATCCTCGGCTTCCATCGTATGAGTCTGGGTCGCCGTTTTGCCATAAACGGTCTCCACCGCTCCGCCGAACCAGAGAAGCAGATCGATCGAGTGAATGCCCTGGTTCATGAGGGCGCCGCCGTCCTGGTCGATCGTTCCGCGCCAGTCGGCACTGTCGTAATAAGCCTGCGTACGATAAAACGGTAGCGATACTTCCACGAGCAGCAGCTTCCCGAGCGCGCCGCTGTCCAACACTTCGCGCACCGCCGCGTGCTGCTTCTCGAAGCGCCGCTGGGAGATGACGGAGATCGTCACGCCTTTTTGCTCCGCGGTGCGGATCAGCTCCAGCGATTCCTTCGTATTCATGGCAATCGGCTTCTCCACGACCAGATGTTTGCCCGCGTTTAATACGTCGAGCCCGATGGTCGCATGACTGCCGCTCGAGGTCGTTACGCAGACGATATCGATGTCCGGATTGGCGAGCAGCTCTTTGTAGTCCGTGGCATAGCCGCAGTTTTCTTTCTCCGCGAATGCTTTCGCGCGGGCTTCCGTCCGGTTCGCCACGGCAACCAGCCTGCCTCGGCCGATCTCCTTAATAGCCGCCGCATGAAAATCTGCAATCGAACCGGTTCCGATAATGCCGAATCCCCAAGTTTTCACCCGATACCCTCCTATACGATAGTTCAAATAGTATCAAACGAATCCGTGTCCCCATGGATATGGGTTTATTTCACCGGGAAAGCTTCGTTCACAAGCACGCGAAGCGCTTCCAGCGTCATCCGGGAGCCGGCCGCCTTCGTGCCGCCTTCCGGCAAGTAATGCGTCTCGATCGTGAACATGCCCGTATAGCCGTCCTCGGCCAGCGCGCGCAGCTGTGCAATGAACGGAACGTTGCCGGAGCCGACCGGCACGCAGCGGGAAGTTCCGTCCGGAAGAACGTAGGCGTCTTTAATGTGAACGTGTGCAAGAACGTCTTTAACGAGCCCGTAACCTTCCGGAAACGCCGGTCTGCCGCCATACGCTTCGTTGCCCGGATCCCACAGCACCTTCATCGCCGGTGAGGCAACCGCACGTACGATCTTCGCTACTTCCTCGGCAAATCCGCCGTTGCAGGAAGGCTCATTTTCCTGAAGCAGCATGATGCCTTCCTTCTCAGCCACAGCCGCCGCTTTTTTCATATGAGCGACAATGTCGTCAAAATAAAGCTCTGGCTCGTTCTCTCTCCAGAAAGAGAAAATGCGGATGCTGCCTGCTCCGAGCTGCTTGGCGATCGCGATGACGCGGCGAAGCTTCTCGTGATGCGCTTCCACGCTTTCCTCCGCTTGCCCGAACACGTCGCCTGACGCTACCGGACGGGTCGGATCGAGCGCGCATTTGTAGAGCGGGGACGCGATCGCCGTAACGGTCAGCCCTCTGGCCTCGATCTGGCTGCGAACCGCCGCAACCTGCTCGTCCGTCATGTTCGCGATATTAACGCCGTCCACGACCCGCACCTCGATATACTTCAAGCCTTGCTCCACGATCCAATCGAGCGATTTGGAGAAATTATCCGGATACACTTCATCTGTCAATATGCCTAACCGTTCCAATACCAAAACCGTTCTCCCCTTTCGATTTCAGCGCGAAACGCTACGAACGTTTGCTTGCCTGCAGCGAACCGCACCTTTCCAACTATAACTATACCAAGGTTAGGGCGTGATGTGTTGATCTTTCTTACGATTCGGTTATACTTTTTTTTCGTTCAGCTTCCTAATCGCACCTGTATTATAGTTGTATCTAACAGATGACGTCAACAGAATAATGAAGTCGCAAGCCAGCCTCGTAGAAAGCTTCTCCCCATTCCAATTATTCGTTATAATAAATGAAACTAAGCAGAACGGAAGATTCCTATGAGACGTGACAACGAATTCCGCTATTCCCGGCTGGCCAACATGCTGAGAGAGCAAATCGTATCCGGATATATTAAGCCGGGCCAGTTCCTGCTGTCCGAGAACGAACTGTGCAAATATTACGGCATGAGCCGCACTTCGGTGCGCAAATCGCTGGAGCAACTTCACAAGGAAGGGCTGATTGTCAAAAAGGTCGGACAAGGCACGATCGTCTCTCCCGATTTCGTCCCGTCCCCCGGAGAGAAGCGCACGCTGCGCATCCTGGCCACTTCCCCTTCCCATTATGTGGATAACTGCCTGGGCACGATCATCGAAGCGTTCCAGGCCCGGTATCCGCAAATTGATGTGAAGCTGCTTCATTTCCCGAGCTTCAACTTCTGGGACTGGCAAAGAACCGGAGCCGAGCTCGGCGTCCGTCCGGATCTGGTGCTGGTAACCGACCGCAGCTTCGCGGAGTCGGACCGGCTCGATCCGTTTATCGATCTGGGAGACAAGCTACCCGGCCTGCTGGACGGCTTCTACCCCCGAATCGTCGAACCGTTTCGTCACGAAGGCTTCCTCCGCGCCCTTCCCGTTACGTTCTCACCGGTATACCTGGCGTACAACCCCCGGCTGTTCCGCCGGTTCGGCGTGCAGGAGCCGCATCCCGGCTGGAGCCGGGAACAGCTGATCGAAGCGGCCGGCCAGCTCACGAGAGACGAGGACGGGGACGGCGTTACCGATCTGTACGGGTTGTCGCTCTCTTCGTTCCCGAGCCGCTGGCCGGTCGTCGCCTTGCAAAACGGCGTGAAGTTCGACGCTACGACCAGCCGTGAGAGCATCGTCGAGACGCTGAAGCTGTTCCGCGACGTTTTGCACCGCAAGCGGATCGCCACGCTGTATCAGCCGTACCGCTCCAAAATCAATCTGCACGCCTTTCTTCGTGAGAAAGCGGCTATGGTGCTTACGACCTCGATCGAGATCGCGGGCTGGCGGAGCGAAGGTATGACGTTCGAGGCCAAAGTGGCGCCGCTGCCCTTCGGTCCGGTCAAATCGACCCTGCTCGTCGCCAACGCTTTTATGATTCACAAGGATAGTGACGATCCGGAACTGGCGCTGGAGTTTTTGCGGATCGCCCTGGACCCCGGGCTGCAGACCGAACTTGCCCGCGATACCGGCTTTATGTCCTGCCTGCCGGATGTTAATGCGGCCGTCTGGAACGAGCGTCATCTCGAATCGCTGAACATTACGGGCCGCCATATCGAGAACGGCTATTTCCTGCACGAGCTGTTCGCCGATTCCCATCGGCTGGACGACCTCAGCGGGGAGATGGAGCTGTTCTGGGCCGGATTGGAGCAGGCGGAGCCGCTCGCCGACCGGATCATCGGCATTTTGTCCGGAGCGACTTAATCGGCATTTATTCGACAACGCAATTCGACAATCCCAAGCTTCCGGTTCCGGAAGCTTTTTTAGGTTTTCACCGCAATTTCTCGCGTTCCGCCCAGCCTTAGGTCTCATCTCCCCCCATCTTCTTCCAATACCCGCCCGTCCCTGGTCCCCCCTTCCCGGCCATATGTAGGACATTTTCTTTATAATATTTGACAATCGGAAAAGGAGTACGCGCTCCCATGTCGAATACAGGACTATGCAACTATTGCGAACATTGACGAAAATAGCGAAGGTGGGATTTTATGAAGGGAACATTGTCGAAATTGCTCTCGCATTTGTCGAATTTCTGGAACAAGGCGAGAAGCGGCATGTCCTCTGCCGACATCCAGAGCACGGGCAGAACGTACAAAATGAAAAATCCGGTTAAATCGTTAGGCGTCAGACTGTTTCTCATCTTCTTCGCCAGCATCGTTTCCATGGTTCTTGTAGTGGGTATTTTATCCTACCAGATATCGAAGGGCGTCATTAAAGACAAAGTGGCGGACGCTTCGCATGAGACGATCGTCCAGGCGACCGACAAGGTCGACTTCCTGCTGGAAAGCCTGGAGAACATAACGGTTCAGATCATGTCGGACGAAGTCGTCTCTGACAATATGATAAAGTACAAAGACAAGACGCTGTCCAATTTCGATAAGCTGCAAACCGGCCAAGCGGTCAACAACCGGCTCAAAAGTTACGTGTTGTCCAATTCGAAGCTGGCCGACGTCCATATCGTCCCGTATGCTCCCGACGTAACCGATACATACCGCACGATTACAACCCTGAAAGACGACGTCTATACGACGCCTTGGTTCCAGGAGATCAAAAACGGGGACGGCCGGATCACGTTCCTCGGCACCAGCAAAGCCGGCTACGCCGCATCGGCCAACACGTTCGCCGTAGCCCGCGTACTCCGCAACATCAAGTCCGGCACGATCGAAGGCATTCTGATTCTGGAAGTGAAGACCAGCGC
Source organism: Paenibacillus sp. GYB004 (assembly GCF_036577605.1). Taxonomy (NCBI): domain Bacteria; kingdom Bacillati; phylum Bacillota; class Bacilli; order Caryophanales; family Paenibacillaceae; genus Paenibacillus; species Paenibacillus sp. GYB004. Next base: position 102,373 of record NZ_JARBDB010000064.1, on the reverse strand, counting down.
CTTGAAAGACGCGCTCGGCACCGTCTCGATCGGCGAAGGAAGCGAGATCCGGATCGTCGGCAAAGATAACAAGATCGTCTACTCCGAGAAATCGGAAGATATCGAAGCCGCCTACCGCGTCGATCTGGCCGCCCGCATCGATTCGACCCAGGTCACGTCCGGCACTTTCGATACCGAGATTGAAGACAAGCATTACTTGGCCGTCTACGATCCGATCTCGAAATCGGGCTGGTATGTCGTAGGAGCCGTTCCGGTAGGCGAACTCGTCAAGGACGCCGAGCAAATCTCCAAAATTACTGTGATTATGGTCATCATAGCCGCACTGCTCGCCATCTTCGTCGGTTATGTCGTCATCCGGCTGATCGCCCGCCCGATCGTCGCCATCCGCAACCTGATGATGGAAGGCGCAAGCGGCAACCTGACCGTCCGCACCAAAAATACCGGCAGGCAGGACGAGATCGGCCAGCTGTCGGTCAGCTTCAACCAGATGATGGAGCAGATTACGAGTCTCGTCTCCCGCACGAACATCTCCGCGAAGGAGGTGCTGGGTACGGCGGCCGAGCTGTCCGACGCATCGAAGAAAACCGAGCAGGCCGCGAAGGAAATCGCCGTGGCCACTGAGGAAATCGCAAGCGGCGCCTCCTCACTCGCCGTCGAGGCCGAACGGGGCAGCGACTTGACCGGCAGCATCAGCCAGAAAGTCGGACACGTCGTCGACGCCAACGTTCTCATGGAAGCGGCAGCGGCGGAAGTGCAGCAGGCGAGCCGCAAAGGAACTTCGTATATGACGGAGCTCATTACGAAAACCGGCACGACGGAAGACATGATCCGCTCGATGGCCGACAAGGTCGAGAAGCTTCAAGAGAGCACAAGCTCGATCCGCAAAATATTGGAAATGCTTAACAACATTACGAAGCAGACGAACATTTTGTCGCTGAACGCCACGATCGAAGCCGCAAGAGCGGGAGCAGCCGGCAAAGGCTTCATGGTCGTCGCCGACGAGATTCGCAAGCTTGCCGACCAGTCGAAGCAATCGATCGACGTCGTCGCGCAAATTACCGAACGGATTCAGTCCGAGATGAAGGAGACGGTCGATGTTCTGTCCGAAGCTTATCCGATCTTCCAGGAGCAGATCGCTTCGGTTAAGGACGCCGACGGAATCTTCAAACAGGTGCAGCAGCAGATGGACGGCTTCGCCGCCAAGCTGCAGGAAGTCACCCTGTCCGTACAGGAGCTCAAAAATTCGCAGGTCGTCCTGTCCGACGCGATGAGCAACGTCAGCGCTGTAGCCGAGCAATCGTCGGCCACATCGCAGGAGGTCGCTTCCCTCAGCACCGAACAGCTTAGCATCAGCGGCGGGCTCGTCCGGTTGTCGGATAAGCTTGAGGAGTTGTCCGATTCGCTGAAGGAATCGCTCAGCAAATTCTCGATCTGACCGTCCATGGAGACCGGACCGGACAACCGGCGCGGCCCCTCCAGACAACAAGACGCCTCCATCCCTTTGATCACCGGGGATGGGGGCGTCTTTCGGTTTCAGGTACGTTTGAAATCGGGCGGGCGGATCGCGAGCATCACTTCTTGAAGCCGGAACCGGATTCGGGGGCGGATGCGGGGGCAGTTTCCCCCTCCGTCTGCGTTTCGAACCGGGCTACTCCCAGCTCCTCATTCGTCCAGGGAGTCGACGGAGACGAGCGTTTCACTTCGCCGATCGTAATGCCCAGCATCTTCTCCATAATCGCTTGTTGATACCCGCTGATCGCCTCGATGCTTTTGATCAATCTCCGCTCCGCCTTATCGTCGCCGGAAGCGCCGGTATCGGCGTCGGCCACCGTTTCGATAATACGCGCCATCGCCCGCTGGCTGCGGGCAAGCGACTCCAATATGTCGAGCTTCATCTCCCTCTGCCGCTCCAGCCAGCTCATTCCAGCGTATCTCCCAGTCCGCCGAACAGACCGCCCATATCGCCAAACGAGCTGTCTTCTTTTTTATTCAAGACGACCTTCAAGTTTTTGGCCAGGGCGTTCTCCATCTTGGTCAGCCCGTCGATCAGCTCCACGAACTGCTCATGCATGTCGAGCGGTTTCTTAAGCTGGTCCTCATGGCTTTCATAACATTTATGGTTGAGATGGACGCATATCCAATCCCGGGACTTCTCCGCTTCGTTGGCTTTCGCTTCCAATATAAGCGAGATGTCATGCTGCATTTTAGCCGACGCCTGCAGCATCCGCAAAAACGACTCTGCTCGTTCCACCCTTCTCCCTCCTTCCCGACTGCAAGGCTGCGGATCGTCCGGATTGTCCGGTTCGTCTGATACGTCCCCTACTCTTCTTCCTGCGGGGTCATTTCCTTCACAACCAGCTCCAGATGATCGCCGATCGCGTCCGCCAAATCAGCCAGGCTGTTCAAATAAGCGGTAACGCTTTTCGTCAGATCGATCGAATTCGACGCGATCATATCCGCCCCCTGAAATTGAATCGTTTCATTAGGCAGCGCCGTCACGACATGGGCCATATTAAATATCGACTGCCGCTTCGCTTCCAGCATACGGGCCATTTCGCTGTGCGACTTGGCCATATGGGCAATGATGGACGTTACTTCCTGATCCACCGGAACACCTCCCTGACCGTGACTTACTTCCTCTTATTTTATGATCGGACCCGGGGGTTGGTGCACATCCGGCCGCTTCGAGCCGGGCAATTGCCGCAAAACCGTCTATCTGTCTCACGGGTCCGGGATTGACTCAATAGTAGCTTCTTTTGTAGTGCAGCAGCGGCGGGCTCGCCCACGGATCGTACCGGACCAGCGCCTTAACGTCGTTATCCGGACGGACGAACAGTCTTCCGTCCGAATTCAGCATCGATGCGGCAAACGAAAACGTGCTGTTGGATATGGCCGTCAGGTGGCAATGGGACAGCAAGTAAAAATCCGGGTAATAGTCCGCCTCCGGAAACGGCTTCTCGTATAATCCGGCCGATACGACCGGATCGAACTCGGCGAAATCCGCGATCACTTCGGGCAAGCTGTCGCTCGCCAAAAACAGAACCGGCCGGTCCAGTCTGCCCCAGACGCTCCGCAGCCATCTGACATACCAGTTGGACGGCGCTATGAAAAACACGCGATTTTTCTCCTTTTTCCGGTACCGGTAATAATCGCCCCTTCTTATATGAATCCCGACGATCGTCCTTCCTTTCTCCTTCAGCCGCTCCAGCCCTGTCTGCAGCTCCTTCCGGATCGGCGGTACGGGCTGGAACAACGACTGAAAATACGGGCGGTATGGGGCAAGATGCTGGGTATCGAATTGAAAATAACCTTCGAAATTAACGTTCACAAATCTCGGCTTCGGCGCGGACAGCAGCTGAGCCAGCCGGGTCTGTTCCTGCTCCGCGACGACAGGCCAGGCGCGGCTTATGAAAGGATCGTTATGCCCGAACAGGTAACGGCCGATCCAATCGGACGTTTCCGTCCGGAGCCTGAACCGTTTCGCATACAGTTTGAGAAACGCGTATTGGAACAGCTTATTCCCGAAGCGCCCCCTGGTGCCGAGATTAGCCATAGCGACGACGGGCCGTGGCGTTAGCATAAGTCCTCACCTCCCGATGGGCGGCAGTTGATTTTCCTTCGGCCGGGGCAAATCGGAAGCCGGCAGGTAACCGGCCGGACTGATTCAGAATATTCTATTAAACGGGCGGAGGTGAACATCGGCATGGAGAAAGCAACCATCGTAGTCGCGGCGTTTAACCGCAAGCAATCGTTGGCCCGGTGTCTTCAGGCATTGTCGAAAGCTCAGTATGAAGACCTTTCGCCAAGGCTGATCATCAGCATCGACAGTGGCTCCTCCAACAAGGACGTGCGGGAGCTGGCCGACCAATTTCATTGGAAGCACGGTCCGAAAACGGTTATTTATCAGGAGCAGGAGCTGGGCCTCAAGCGGCATATTCTTGCCTGCGGAGAGCTGACCCGGCGATACGGCCCGATCATTCTGCTGGAAGACGACATATTCGTTTCGCCGTTTTTTTACAGTTATGCCGGTCAAGCGTGCAGCTATTACCGTGACGATCCGAGAATCGCCGGAATCTCGCTGTATTCTCCGCGCTACAACGAAACCGCCAAGTCGGCGTTCGAGCCTTTGCAGTCCCGGCACGATGTGTTTTTCGGCCAGTTTCCGTCCTCCTGGGGGCAACTGTGGACACCGGAGCAATGGGCTTCGTTTGCCGCCTGGTACGGCGACGGGGACAACCTGGACATTCGCACCGACGACCATCATATTCCTCCGAACGTCAGGAAATGGTCCCGTTCCTGGAAAAAATACTTTTATAAATACATGATCGAGCAGAACAAATATTTCGTTTATCCGTACATCTCTCACAGCACGAACTTCGCCGACCCCGGGATTCATGTCAAGAAGCCTACCCAGCGGTACCAGGTCACTTTATCGTACTGCGGAGAACGGACGTACGCGTTATGCCCGCTCGACGATTCGGGGGTCGTGTATGACGCTTTTTACGAATTTACCGGTCTGGGCAAACAGTTCAAAGAGCCCGTCCGGACGAACTTATCCGTCGATTTATGGGGGACCAAAAGCAAAGACGCCTACAGCAGATTCGTGCTGACGACACGGCGTCTGAACTGCAAAGTGCTCGCCACGTTCGGCAGCTCGATGATTCCGCTCGAGGACAACGTGCTGCAGAACATGACCGGCGACGGAATCTATTTGTACGACATGCAGCGCAAGCAGCGGTGAGAGCTCACCTTGCCCGTTGCGACTACAGGAGGGACGACACGTATGCCGGTGCCGGATGACCAGTTTTTGACCGTAAGGCAAGCCATCTCGAAGATTAAAGACGCGCTGGAGCACCAAAAGCCGTTCTCGCTCGTGAGGGTCGGCGACGGCGAAAATGTCGTGCTGGCCCAGGATTCGGTAATGACGGTGGAGGAGGTGCTGAAGATCGAATGGGCCAAGCTCGCGAACAAAGGGCAAAAAGGCGTTACGCTGCCGAACCTGAAGCTTCGGGACGAGATGGCCGAGGCGATCAACCGGGCCGATCTTGTCGGCATTCCGTTTTGGCGGGACGACCCGATCCGGGCTCCCCAGCATTTGAAGCGGCCGCTTACCGAAGAGACGTTCCGGCAGCTTAAGATTGAACCGAAGGAAGTATGTCATACGTTCGTCAACCGCGTCTTTGCGCAAAAATCAAAGTTCTGGAAGTTGTTAAAAGGAAAAAGGGTGCTGCTGATCAGCTCTTGGGCGGATAAAGTGAAAAAAATCGTGACCCGGCGCCCGTACGACCTGAACGTCCCGTTTACGATCGAATTTACCCACTACAACCAGATGGATGACGTCCTTGCAACCGTATTGAAAAAACAGGATCAGTTCGACGTCGCCCTCGTGTCGTGCGGAGTGAATGCGGTCGTATTGTGCCCGCGGATCGCCGAGCAGACCGGCAAGGTCGCTCTCGACTTCGGCAAATCGCTGATGTTTATCGTAGAGCGCAAGGCGGGACTCGAGCATTCCTCCGACCGGGCGAACAAGAAGATGCTCCAGTAACGCGGCTCGCGCCGCCTGCTTCCCGCTGCGTCTGAGGACAGGGCGCCGGCGGCGGTCCCGACAACCTTGCCGCCCCCGGGTCCGCCGCTGCGCCCGCCCGCCGCACTTCCTCCTTAAAGACCGGCTGCAGTCATTCCGGCCGGCCTGTCATATGGTTTTCGCTCATATACCGGTTCGCCTGCAAATAACGAAGTACACGCTCCACGGATTCATCCGGCGTAAGCTTGTCGGTTTCAATCGTTATTTCCGGGCGGACCGGAGGCTCATACGGAGCGGAGATGCCGGTGAAGTCGCGGATTTCTCCGGCTCTTGCTTTTTTATACAATCCTTTCGGGTCGCGCTTCTCGCATTCGTCGATCGGGCATTTGACGTACACTTCGATAAAATCGTCTTCCGTGAACAACGACCGCGCCAGCCTGCGGTCTTCCCGGTACGGGGAAATAAACGCCGTAATCGCGATATGGCCAGCGTCTGTAAACAGCTTCGCCACCTCCGATATGCGGCGAATATTTTCTTTCCGGTCCTCCGCGCTGAACCCGAGGTTGCGATTCAGGCCGTGCCGGATATTATCCCCGTCCAGTACGTACGAACGGCAGTTCAGGTCGAACAAACGCCTCTCCAGCTCAAAGGCCAGCGTAGATTTCCCCGATCCGGAGTACCCGGTCAGCCACAAGACGCAGCTCCGGTGTCCGTTAAGCTCGCAGCGGTCGCTTCGCGATATCCGGGGCGTGTGCCAGACGATATGTTCGGCAGCCGTGTTCATCTCGTTCACCTCCGTCACCAAGCCGTTTCGGTTGCTTGCTCATGTACACATGTACACATGCACTCATGTACTCATACCTTCGATCAAAATCTTCGCAACCTCCGGTCTGGAAAATTCCGCCGGCGGGCAGATCCCGTTCTTCAGCATGGCGCGAACTTTCGTCCCCGACAAGTGCAGATGAAACGCCGGATCGTGCGGACAAGTTTTGCTCGTCGCCATATTGCCGCACCGCGTGCAAAAAAAACTGTGCTCGAAAAACAACGGCACGATGTCAAGCTCCTCCCTGCCAAAATTGCGGAAGATATGCTGGGCTTCGTACGTTCCGTAATAGTCGCCCACGCCGGCGTGATCCCTGCCTACGATAAAATGGGTGCAGCCGTAGTTTTTTCGCACCAGTGCATGAAATACAGCTTCCCGCGGGCCGGCATACCGCATCGCGGCGGGAAACACGCCGAGCATGACGCGCCCGCCCGGGTAATAGTTATCCAGCAGCGCCCGATAGCTGCGCATGCGGACGTCTGCCGGAATGTCATCCGGCTTCGTCTCCCCGATAAGCGGGTTGAGGAACAGGCCGTCCACGGTTTCCATTGCGCATTTCTGAATATATTCGTGCGCCCGGTGCACCGGATTTCTCGTCTGAAACCCGACGACCGTACTCCAGCCTTGATCGGCAAACCGCTTGCGGGTCTCGGCCGGCGTATAGCAGCAATCCGGGTATCGGCTGGCGGGGCGGTTCACCATCTCGATCGGCCCTCCGATATAGACGGACGGACCGGACAGCAGCTGCCGGACGCCCGGATGCGCCGGGTCACCGGTTTTATAGATGCAGCGCGCTTCCTCCAGCGGATTCGCCGTATAGATGCTGGCAACCGTTAACACCGCGTATACAATCCCGTCCTGTTCGCCGATCAGCGCGACCCGTTCCCCGGCCGCCAGCCTCGCCGCGTCTGCTTCGGACACCGCCAGAGTTATGGGGAGCGTCCACACCGTGCCGTCGGCAAGCCTCATCCGGTGCAGCACCGAATCGTAATCGTCCTGTCCGAGAAATCCGGTTAATGGGGAAAACGCCCCGATCCCGATACATTCGATATCGGAGACCGTCCGCGCATTCACGTATATTTTTTTCCCGAGCTCCGCAAGCCGCAGCAGCTCTTCCCGGCGGGGGCCGGATGCCGCCCGGTTGACCAGCGTTCCGCCGTGGGGCTGGATCGTACCCATCGCATTCACCCTATTGTTCATTTGTCGGATTCCCCCAACCGGTTCAACAGGTTCGCCTTGCCCCATTCGTACAGCTTGATGTCGAGCCCGTTCATCTCGGCAATCCGGGCGATCTGCGCCCCGGTGGGCCGCTCCTCCCCGGGACGCCCCGGGGCGACGTTCCGGTTCCGGTATGGCGTATCGCGCCAGCCGAACTGCCGTCTCATCCATGACAAACTGTCGTCGAACATGTCCGTAATGCCTACAACGGAAAAATACCGGCTCAAATTCGCTTTCGCCAGTTCCAGATCGGGACAATCCGGGGAGTATTGCCCGGCTGCGTAACGGGTTTGCGTATTGAAGGTCCGATTTAAAAATTTCTCGTCCGTACTGCCGATGTAAAAATCGAGATCCCAATTCCGCTTCTCCAGCTCCGCGCTTATATAGGGGTCATGCCTGGGCCATCGTTTCAAATAGTAAAACTCGGACAACACCCGTTCGACCGGGTCCCGCAGCATCGTCGCATACGTATACGGCTTCGTCAGTTGCTGATGATGGGTTCCGAACGGATCGTGTCCGATAATACACCGGGTCTGTGCGGTAAGCCTGTCTTGTTTGCCGTAGCCGTATTCCCGGTAGGAACGGTATACTTGTCCCGGTTCATACTGATCGAGAATAAACGTGCGCATCGTCGAGCCGGCCGTTTTCGGAATATGCATCACGATGACAATCGAATCCGCCTCTCTGCCGTCTTGTTCCATCCTGCTGCACCCTCCCTGCCGCTGAATAGGTGAATCGTTACTCCCGCTCGTAAATCCTATGCAGAAGAACGAAAATCCGCATGGACGTGTATCCAGCGAAATGAAGATTGGACCGGCGGATGAGACTTCCGCGATGACGGAAACGTGCGTCCGGACCAGCCGAATCGCCTCCGGATATTGCTCTAGAGGCCCAGCAGCTTGACCGTCCGGATCAAGCCGGCCAGATCCGCATGGATGTCGTCCTTGACATGAGCATAGTTTTCTTTCTCCGGCAGCCGTTCGCCGACACCGAATAAGCAGTGGTAATCCAGCTCCAAATAGTTGCTGAGCAGCCAATAACACCCGTTCACATACTTCGCGGCGAATTGTTCCACCACTTTCGTTCCCGGACGGCAAAATACGAGGTTGGCGAGTCCCGCTCCATGCGCCGAGACGATCACGTCCGCACTGTAAAAAAGCCGGGCTTGGTCGGCTACCGACATTCCTTTCAGCACGACCTGCTTGAATCCGAAGTAGGCGAGCAGCGCCGTTACCTGGTACTCGTTTTTCACTTTCCGGTAGGAGGCGTCGGACCGGCTGATGTAGATCCGCTCGAATCCTTTCATCCGCTTCGTCAGCGTCTTGAACAGCAGTTCCCTCCGCAGAAACGTACAAGCCCACGACGAGGGAAGCGACCCGGCCTGGGACGGTACGACGAGCTGACGGGCCTGCATATGGAATCCGCGGCGGGGTCTGACGATTTGATCGCGGGGAATATTGAGCCGGCTCAGCGTTTCCTGGTGAAAGGCCCCTTCCGTATGCCGGCTCAAGATGAACTTATCGACAGGCAGTCCGCTTTCCCGCAGCAAATAAAACTTGGGCAGCACGTCGAACAGCCAATGATAATAATTGTGGCTCGAACAAAAGGTGAGCACGGCGGCCGTCTCCGGGGTACGGCGGGCCCGGGGCAGCGAATTTTGGCCGAATACCGGGTGTCGCCCGGGCTTGCGGAAAAACAGCTGCGAAGCGTCCCAGATCAGCTTGTTGTCCGGGCTGATGACCGCATCGCTGCGGCCGCTGTAGAACCTTCCCCCGGGCAGGACGGCGACAAATGCCGGTTTTCGGGAGATCGTTTCTCTGCGAAACTGCCAGTATACCGGCTCCTCCACCTGCTTGGGCGGGTTCAAGCGGAGCTTCTCCTCCGGATGGATCTCGTAATAGAGGCGCTGCGGCGATCCCGGCTGGGATGCGTCGACCCAATCTTTCAGCTTGTTGTAATAGCCTTGCGGCGGCGGTTCATAACCTCTTGGCATCCTGCCACCTCCCGTTGTTGCAAATATCTTATGCAGGCCGGCGAAAAATCTTATGGACCAATCCCACTGGCTACGCAAAATTGGCTCCCGGCTGAGCTTCCATCCATACAACTCGGCCGCGCGGTACATACCCTATTAAGAATGACTGGCAATCGAACATAGAAATGAGGTATGAGTTGATGCTGTTACACGGTCTGGATATGGATCAGGATTTTCACAGCCTGGATTCCAAACTGCTCGTAAGCTGTCCGGTCAGCGGCCCGGACGAAGGCGGCTTGTTTTTGCTCGACTTCAAGCAAAATTCGCTGAAAAAGCTGTATACCGGCGGATGTATGGGGATGGCCTGGGTGAAAGACCGGCTGATCGTGGCGACGAACCAGAATCAGCTCTTATGTCTGAACTCCCGCTACCAGATTACCGCCAGGCAGGATTGCGGACAGATGGACCTGCACGGTGTCATCAAATATAACGACGACATCGTGCTGGTCGTGGAGACGGAGAACAACGCGATCGGCTGCTACGAGGCGGCTGCGCTGAAACGGATCGGCGAAATCCGCTTGAACCCGGCTACCCGGGACGTCCATCATCTCAACGACATTTGGCTGGACAGCGGCCTGTTATACGCCTCGATGTTTTCCCCTTACGGGAAATGGCACAAGCAGCCGATGAACGTATCGGGGGCGATCATTGTCGTCAATCTCGGCACGTTTAATCCGTATGTGCCGCTTGCGCTCAATCCGGCGAACCACGTAGTGGTCAAAAATCTGTACATGCCGCATTCCGTCCTGACTTATAAAAACAAACTCTCCTACTGCAATTCCATGGCGTTCCAAACCGTGATCGGGGGAACCCAGACCGTCCAGCTGGCCGGCTTTACAAGAGGACTTGCCGTTACCGACGAACTCGTCTTCATCGGCCAGAGCCGGATGAGACACGTGCTGCGCATCCCGCACAAATTTTCGAACTGCAGCCTCGACGGCGGCGTTCACGTGTATGATCCCAAGCTGCGGATCTCCCGGTTCGTCTCTCTCCCGGCGCAGCAGGTGTATCAGATTTTGATCTGTCCGCAGTAACGATGCCACGATGAAAAACGGCGCTTTCCGGAAAGCGCCGTTTTTGTGCAGACTACCCAACAGATCGGTTTCCTGCGAAACCGATCTGTTGGCTTATTTCCAGGCCAAAACCCCGCTGGGGCGGGATTACCATAACAGCCCTTTGTAATTGGAGGAGGCGGGAATCTCGTCGAATAAACGTACCAGGTCGATAACCGGCTTCTCGAACAGCATTTCTTCGACAAACGGCGCGTACTGCCGGTTTTTTTGGGCGACGACGACCACATCGGCAAACTGCCTGATTTCATCGAGGTTCGGAGCGAGCAGTCTGGCGATATGCGGGACGGCCGTTTCAATATAATGCTTGTTGGCCCCCATCAGCTTGGACGTCAGCACCTCCTGATCGTATATTTTCACCTCATACCCTTTCCCGATCAGTCCCTCCAGCAATTTCACGACAGGACTTTCCCGAAGATCGTCCGTTCCCTGCTTGAAGGCAAGCCCCAGGACGCCGACCTTCACCTTCCCCGCAGCGAGCACCGCCTCCAGGGCACGATCGATCTGCAGCGAATTGCTCCGCTCGATCACCGACAGCACGGACGTCTCGACATGGCGGGACCGGGCCAGCGCATTGATCGCTTTTAAGTCTTTCGGCAGGCAGGAGCCTCCGTAAGCGAAGCCGGGCTTCAAGTAAGCGGAGGACAGATTCAGATGGTGATCCTTGCAAAATAAATCCATGACGTGGTGCGGGTCGATACCGAGCGAATGGCAGATGGCTCCGATTTCGTTGGCAAACACGATTTTCAGCGCGTGAAACGAGTTGTTGACGTATTTGATCATCTCCGCCACTTCCCGATTCGTCTCGACGATCGCCGCATCAACCGGACCGTAGAGTTGCCGCAGCATGCCGAGAGCGACGGGATTGGCCGTGCCGAGCAGCGTGTACGGGGGGTGGAAGTAATCGTCTACGCTGCTGCCCTCCCTCAGAAATTCGGGATTGCTCACGACCGCAAAGTCCGTCTCCGCGGATTTGCCGGACCGGACGAGCAGCTCCTCGATGCGGCTGCAGGTGCCCGGCGGCACGGTAGAGCGGATCACGATCGTGTGGAACCGGTCCTTTTCCTTCAACGCTTCTGCGATTTGTTCCACCACGTGCCAGATGAAGGTCAGATCCGTATGTCCGTTTTTGTCGGCCGGCGTGCCGACGCAGATCAGGGAGAGATCGGATTCGTTGACAGCCGCCTGTATATCAAGCGTAGCCGTCAATCTTCCGGCCAGATGCTGCTCCATGACCAGCTCCGCTATCCCTTTCTCGACGATCGTCGGTTTCCCTTGATTGATCATCTCGATCTTATCCGGGTTAATATCGACCCCGACAACCTTGTGGCCCATCTGGGCCAGGCAGGCGGCCGAGACACAGCCGACGTATCCCAGGCCGAAGACGGATACGGCATAGGGGCGCTGCTGAGTATTCATTCCATCAGCTCCTAATCCATATTTCATTATATTTCGCTATTTCGCGCACCACTTTACGGGCGGTCTCTCTCATACTGTATTTGCTGAGCAGATCCTCTCTCGCCTTCTGGGCCATTTCCTTGGCCGGCCTCATCCGTCTTCGCACCTGCCTCATCTTGCGCTGGAGATCTTCCCGCGACGGCTCCGCCCAGAAGTGTCCGATAAATTGCTCGTTTTCGTTATCCATAATCTGCTTGAACCGTTCCACCTTGACGATGTACGAATTCGATTCGTTCATAAAATCCATATGACCGCTCCAGCCGGTTCCGATCGAAGGAAGCTCCATCAGCATCGCCTCAAAAAACGGCCTGCCCCAGCCTTCACCCCGGGTCGGAAGCACGAACGCGTCGCAAGCGCGATACAGGCTGAGCATCTCCTCCGGCGACAGCATCTGGTCGATAATGTAAACCGGCGGCCGCTCGCTTTTCGGTTTCGGATGCGCGTTAATATATTCCTCCACCTTGCCCACCCTGCCGTTGTCGCGCACCTTGATGACCAGCGCCGCATCATCGGCTCGCGAAAACTCGTTCAGATACGCTTGCAGCAAAACGTCGTACCCTTTGCGTTCCTTCAGGTCGAATACCGACAAAAACGTGAACGATTCCGCGATCGGAAGCTGCAATTTCGGCCCCTGCGGATCGTACTGGCTAATATCGAAGAAATTGGGGATCAGCCGTAGCGGCACCTGAACGCCGGAAGAAATGAACGACTCTTTGTTAAACGTGCTCTGTACCCATACTTCGTCGAACTTGTTCAGCTCCGGAACCCAGGTGCTCGGAATCCGGTCGGTCTCGAACGTCGTCCGCGCGATGTTGATCCGAAACTCCGGATTATGCTGGACGCGCCAGCCTACCCAGTTAAACAAATACAAATCGTTGGAGGTCAATTCCGTATGTTCGAACGAGGAGATATACTCGACCTCTTCAGGTGGCAGCACTTTCCATTTATCGGACAGGTCACGGGGCTTGATCCGGACCCGAAAGCCCGCATCGTCCAGAATACGCAGCAAAATGCGGTTTCCTTCCGCGAGCCCGTGTCCGTTATAAAAGATCCCTTCCAATAAGATGTTCATCCGTTTCCACCTTTCTGCAAAGCGTTACCTGTTATACTTTTCAATTTCACTCCTCACTTTGTGGGCGACGGCGCGGATATTGAATTTGTCCAGCAGCTCCCTGCGCGCCCGGCGTCCCTTGTCCTTCGCCTCGTCCCGGTGTCCGAACACGTGCCTCATCTTGTTCCGCGGTCGGGCATGGAAGGCTCCGCCCAGTAATGGCCGGCAAAAATCGGAATTTCGTTCTTCTCGATCCGCACGAGCTGCTCCACTTCGACCAGATAGGAGTTCATCTCGGTCATATATTCGGTTTGGCCGCTCCAGTTCGTGCCGATGACGGGTTTCTCCAGCAGCATCGCCTCAAAAAATGACCTGCCCCAGCCTTCGCCGCGGGTAGGCAGCACAAACGCGCTGCACGCCCGATACAGCCCCAGCAGCTCCGGAGTGGAGAGCATCTGAGCGACGAGATAAATCGGAGGCCGCTCTTCGGGCGGCTTCGGATGGCCGGCTGCAATGCTTTCGAGCAGGCCGCTCGCGCTCGTGTCGCGGATCTTGATCACGAGGGCCACGTCGTCCGAGCGGGAGAACTCGTCGAGAAATGCGCGGATAAGCAGATCGTATCCTTTGCGGGACTGCATATCGAAGACCGATAAGAACCAAAACGTCTGCTCGATCGGCAGCTGCAGCCTCTCCCCTGCCGGCGAATACTGATCCACCTCAAAAAAGTTAGGAACGAGCCGCAGCGGTACGTTCACCCCGGAAGCCGCAAACGTCGTCTGGTTAAATTTGCACTGCACCCATACTTCGTCAAACCGGTTCAGCTCCGGTACCCAGGAAGCCGGAATCCGGTCGGTCTCGAAGGTCGTGCGGGTAATGTTAATCCGGTATTCCGGATTGTAGCGGACTTTCGGGCCGGTCCAGTTGCACAGATACAGATCGTTCGACGGTAAAGCGGTATTTTCAAATGAAGCGATATATTGCTGTTCCTCCGGGGTCAGAGCCAAGTTTTTATCGGACCGGTCGCGGGGCAGGATGCGCACGTTATAACCGGCCTCATCCAAGATGCGGAGCAGTACCCGGTTTCCCTCCGCGAACCCGTGACCGCTGTAAAACATACCGTCCAACAAAATATTCATCGTGATCACCGCCTTTTGCCTCAGGTACCCCGGCCTATCAGCTTACCTATCTTTATCGTATTGAAATCGATAATGCCCGGTCACCGCACTTGTCTAATCGGCATACGCATATTTTCCGGCACATGCGGACAATTGGACGGACATCCCGCATCATGCGCCCTGCATTTCCGGGAGAACCCTCATATAAATGGATTAATGCATATAGATTGGAGGGTACTCATGTCATCTGACACAGCTATTCCCTCAATGCCGTTTACATGGACTCCGCGCAATAAAACGCTGCTTTGCAGTCTGGCGACCGGTCCAAAGCATACCGAGCTTCTTCGGATCATGGCCCCTACGGCAGCCTACTACGCCTTGCGCCACAACATGGACAGTCTCGTTATGCCGCTCCGTGGCAGGCTGGAGCCTTCGAGGCCGCCCGCCTGGGACAAAGTCGTCCTGATCCGGCACGCATTAACGTTGTACGATACGGTCATCTGGATCGATGCCGATGCGATTATTTGCGATCCGACCCGCGATATTCAAGCCGTCCTCGACCCGCGCTTCTCGATGCATCTGGTCCTTCATCCGTACAACGGGAAGGTGACGGCCAATACCGGCGTATGGATCTGCCAAAACCATGCGGCGACGTTCGAAGTGCTCGAGAAGGTTTGGAGCCATACCGCATGCATCCATCACCCGTGGTGGGAACAGGCCGCTCTGATGGATTTGCTCGGTTACGATCTGCACACATGGACGTTCCGCGCCCCCACTCCTTATACTCATCTCGTCCAGTATTTGGGCGAAGAATGGAATTGCAGGCCCGAGCTGGGCGGCGATCCGGTCATTCGGCATTTTCTGACCAGCAAGAAAAAGAAACCGCACCGGATGATGAAATCTTATATCGGGTTTTTGGAACGGCTCCGGGAAGGAGGTGCGTTATGAACCCGGCAACGGATATCCCGCCTCTGCCCTTCACTTGGCAGCCGCATAACAAGATGCTCATCTGCAGCCTGGCGACAGGCGGCCAGCACCTCGCCATGATGCAGATCATGGCCCCTACCGTCGTTTATTATGCGATGAAGCACCGGATGGACAGCCTGCTGCTGCCGATGCCGAACATGCGGCTTGACGCATCCCGGCCGCCCGCCTGGGACAAAGTGATCTTAATCCGCCACGCCCTGACGCTGTATGAGACGGTCATGTGGATCGACGCCGACGCCATTATCTGTGATCCGTCGAGAGATATCCGCGATGCGCTCGACCCGGGTTGTCCCGTACATCTCGTCGCTCACCGCCACCGCCATAAAAGCGTCCCGAATACCGGGGTCTGGGTGTGCCGCAGGGATGAACGGTCGTTCGCCCTGCTGGAAGACATCTGGAACCACCGGGAGTTCGTCCATCACCGCTGGTGGGAGCAGGCCGCTCTGATGGATCTGATCGGTTACGAGCCGCGGGACCTCTCCAGCACGTACCGGGGAGAGTCCCGGCACAGCGGCGCCGTCCGTTTCCTCGGCGAAGAGTGGAACAGCCGCCGCGTCCGGCCGGCCGACCACCCGGTCATTATCCACTTTCTCGGCAAAAACAAAAAGCTGCAGGAGATGCAGCGAAGATATACGGAGTTTTTAACGCATGTGTTCTGAACCGACTCTAATTCGGACAGGAGGTACATTATGGAGGATTTGCGAATTCCGCCGCTTCCTTTCAGTTGGACGCCGCACAACAAGATGCTCGTCTGCAGCATCGCCACCGGCGCCAAACATATCGCCCTGCTGCGGGTCATGGCCCCTACCGTCGCATATTACGCGCTGCAGCATAAGATGGACAGCCTCGTCCTGCCGTTGGAAAGCCGGCTCGCCCCGTCCCGGCCGCCGGCCTGGGATAAAATCGTCCTGATTTACAACGCCTTGCACATGTACGAGACGGTTTTGTGGATCGACGCCGATGCGATTATTTGCGATCCGGGCAAGGACATCCGGGATGCGCTGGACCCGGACCGGACGATCCATCTGGTCGCTCACAAAAGAAGCAGGGGACGGCTGATTCCGAACACCGGAGTATGGGTATGCCGCAGAGCCGACTCTACGCTGGAGCTGCTGGAGAAAGTGTGGGGGCACGCCGCATACATTCATCACCGCTGGTGGGAGCAAGCCGCCCTGATGGATCTGATCGGATACGACCCTCAGACGTATACGTTCCAGGGGCCCACTCCATACAGCGCGCTCGTACAATTTCTCGATCACGAATGGAACAGCCGGAACAAAGATTCGGCCCCGCATCCGATCATTTATCACTACTGCAACAAACATAAGCCGATCGAAGATATGGAGGAGCATTATTCGCGGTTTCTGAACCGAATCGCCGGAATCGAGCCGACGGCCGCGATGCCGATGGAGGCAGGAAGTGATCCGTCATGCAGCCTGACTCCATCCTGAACGCGCCGTCTGGCCACTACGGCTCCTTCCTGGAATGGGTCGCAGCGTCCGGTTCCGACGCCGGCGAAGTGCTCCTGCCCGTCGAATTCGGCGAGCGGACGGTCACCCTTCGCCAGCCGGCCGGACTGGAGCATCCCGTTCATTGGCGCCTGCGGTTCGCGGACGCCCCCGAATCCCGGATGCGCAGCGGGTTCGTCGCCGTTCTCCCGGGCGCCCGGTTATGCGGGACGATGTGCCATATCGTAACGCCGGACGACAAGCTGCTGGCGGAGTTCTCCCTGGAGTGGAAGAAGCGGCCGGAACACCGGTCGATCTACGAGCGGCCGACGCTTCCGACGCTTCGTCCGCTTCCGGGGACCGCCGCGCTGCTGGCGATCAAGGACAGCGGCGTGTATTACCACTGGATGCTCGACGTGCTGCCGCGCCTGCTGCTGCTGCGCAGATGCGGGATCGCCCCCGACTATTACATCCTTAACGGACACAGGCAAGCCCCGTTCCAGCTTGCGACATTGGAGATGCTGGGCGTCCCGCGGAGCCGGATTGTCTACAGCAGCGATGCGCTTCATATCCAGCCGGAGAAGCTGGTCGTTCCCGGGTTTACGAGCGGCATCCGGGCCCGCTGGGCCTGCGATTTTCTAAGAGCCGGGATGATGGTCGGCCAAGGCATCGAACCCGTCCAAGGGTACGAGCGGATCTATATAAGCCGGGAACACGCCCGTAAGCGGAAGCTGCTTAACGAGACCGAAGCGATGGGCGTTCTGGAGAAGCGCGGATTCCGCAAAGTGACTCTGGAATCGTTGCCGCTGCGCGAGCAAATCCGGATTTTCGCCTCCGCGCAAATCGTGGCGGGGCCTCACGGGGCCGGCTTCACCAATCTCCTGTTCAGCAGACCCGGAACGAAAGTGATCGAGCTCTTCTCGCCCAATCTCGTTCATACGTGCTACCCGATCCTGAGCAGCCTGATCGGACACCGGCACTATTACCTGGTCGGCGAAGGCGAGCGTCCCCCCGAATTCGTCAATCCGCACGCGAGGGGCGACAATATCACCGTTAATACCGGTGAACTGACGAGGCTGCTGAAGCTGGCCGAGGCGGATTAGCAGCCCCGGTTCCCGAATCTCAAGATGGGAGTGAAACAAGTGGAGACGATTCATATTGTTGCGGCTGCCAACGATCTGTATGTCCGGCACATGGCCGTTATGCTGACCTCGCTGCTGGCCAACAAAACTTCCGGCAACCCCGTTCAGATCCATGTCATCGACGGCGGGAGCATCTCCGCTGAGAACAAGAGTAAGCTCGTAAAATCGGTCGGCAAGTTTCATCAGGAGATCCGGTTTATCCCCTTTAACAACGAACTGCTGCAAGGCGTGAAAATAACGGAACGGTTCGGCCGGGAAGCGTATTACCGCGTCTTCATTCCGAGTCTGCTGCCCGAATCCGTCCATAAAGCGATTTATTTGGACAGTGATCTGATCGTCCTTAAAGATATCGGCAAATTATGGGGGATCAGCTTGGACCAGCACTATGTAGCCGCTGTGGAAGACAGTGTCGGTTCCAACCGGGGCCGTGTGCTCCGCATTCCGGCGGACCATTATTTCAACTCGGGCGTCCTCGTGCTGGACTTGAACAAGTGGAGAACGTATCAGGTAACGAACCGGGTGATGGGGTACGTCAAACGATATCCGCGAAGAATCCAGATCGCGGATCAGGACGGACTGAATGCGGTGCTGCACGACAGATGGAAACGGCTGAATCCGGAATGGAACTGCTTCGCCTCCCTGTACAGCCCCCTGAGGCCTCCCGCGATCATCCATTATATTACGACCAACAAGCCGTGGAACTGCAATCCGCCAGGGAAGCATGAATATGACAAATACTCGCTCGCCACTGCATGGTGAAGCCGGGAACGGTTGAAACCCCTGCCGCATAACGCGGCAGGGGTAATCGGTTTTGGTACAGCGCGGCGAAGAGCCGATATTCAGATGCCGATCCCTTCATAACAGACGCCCCACTGCCCGAAAGGAAGGCGGAGAAGGAAATTACGGGTGTCCAGCACATACGGATGCCTCATCGCTTCTCCCATCTGCCGCCAGTCAAGCTCCCCGTATTCCCGCCAATGCGTCAGCAGGATCACCGCATCCGCACGGGTCGCCACGTCTTCCGGATTGGAGCAGTACCGGACCGGCAGCTCCGGATTCAGTCTCGCGAACATCTCCATCCCCTGCGGATCGTGCGCCGACACGGACGCCCCGAGGCCGGTCAGTTTCCGGATCATCGCGGACGCTTGCGTTTGCCTGGCGTCGTCGGTATTCGGCTTAAAGGTAAGACCCAGTATGCCGACCGCCTTTCCGTTCAGCGTCTTCAGCCTGTTCTGCACTTTCCGGACACAATAATTCATCATCGCTTCGTTCGATAACACGGCCGCCTTCACCAGCGTCAGCTCGCTTTCGTACTTCCGGCTGACCGAGAGCAGTTCGGCCGTATCCTTCGGGAAGCAGCTGCCGCTCCAGCCGCTGGACACTTCCAGAAATTTGCCGCCGATCCGCGAATCGAGCCCCATCCCTTTGGCCACGTCGAGCACGTTCGCGCCAAGCGTCTCGCACAGCCTCGCAACCTCGTTGATATAGCTGATTTTGACGGACAAAAAGGCATTCGAGACGTACTTGATCAGCTCCGCGCTTTTCGGATCGGTCTCGAAATAAACCGCCGGCGCCGAGCCGGGCGAATAAGGAAACGGGAAGAGCGCGGACAACCGGTCGTAGGAAGAGCGGTTCAGCAGGCTGGCGTACAGCTCTCTCAACCTCTCGAAAGCTTCGGGCTGATCCGCGCCGATCACGATCCGGTCCGGCAGGAAGACGTCTTCGAGCGCATAACCTTCCCTCAGAAATTCCGGGTTGCTGACGACGGCGAAATGCTCCCGGGCTCTCAATCCCGATGCCTGCTCGAGAACGGAGGCGACCAGGTCGGCGGTTCCGACCGGCACCGTCGATTTCATCACGATGACGGTAAACCGGTCCGGATCGAGATGCCGCCCGAGCTGCCCGGAGGCGGTCCGGACATAACTCAAGTCCGCCGTACCGTCCGGGAGCGAGGGGGTCCCGACGGCAATAAATACGACGTCCGCTTCCGCTACGGCGTCATAGGAAGTGGAGGCGGACAGCATCCCTTGGCCGGTACACTCCCGGATCAGCCGCTCGAGTCCCGGCTCGTAGAGCGGACTCTTCCCCCCGTTGATCATGACGACCCGCTTCGGATCGATATCGATAATCGTCGTCGGATGGCCAAGCGCCGCCAGAGCGGCGCCCGTTACGCTCCCGACGTAACCTGAACCGATACACGCAGCTTTCATGGCAATCCTCCTTGAGCGAGCAGCCGCCGGCATGCCGCGATCGTCTTGCGCAGACCGTCCTCCAGGCCGACCTCCGGCTCCCAGCCGAGCAGCCGCCGCGCTTTATCGATGACCGGCCGGCGCACTTTCGGATCGTCCTGCGGCAGCGGGAGGAAGACGATCGCGCTGGTCGAGCCGGCGAGCCGCTGAACCAGCTTCGCCACGTCCAGCACGGCGTACTCGACCGGATTGCCGACGTTGATGATTTCGCCGGACGCCTGGTCCCGCTCCATCATCAGCATCAGCGCGCGGACCGTATCGTCGACATAACAGAAGGAGCGCGTCTGCAGACCGTCCCCGTACACCGTTATTTCGTCTCCCCGGATCGCCTGGTAGACGAAGTTGGAGATGACTCTTCCGTCGTCGTTTCGCAGGCCGGCCGAGTACGTATTGAATATGCGCGCTACCTTCACCGGCACTTGGTAACGATGCGCGTATTCGTAGCAGTATACTTCTCCGAGTCTCTTCGACTCGTCGTAACAGGCCCGCGGTCCCCAGGTGTTGACATTGCCGCGGTATTCCTCGGGCTGCGGGTGGACCGTCGGGTCGCCGTACGCCTCGCTCGTGCTCGTATAGACGAGTTTGGCGCCGGCCCGTCTGGCGAGCTCCAGCATGTTCCATGTGCCGGTCGTATTCGCCTTAATCGTCTCGAATGGAAACTGCTGATAAAACTTGGGGGACGCCGCCGAGGCCAGATGATAAATTTCGTCCGCGCCGGCCAGTTCCCCGAGATTCAGGCAATCCGCCTCGGCGATATTGCATTCGAGAAACCGGAACCGCTCCTGCCCGGTCAGCCCGCTTAGATTCAACTTGGTTCCGGTGGATAGGTTGTCGATCCCGATGACCTGGTAGCCTTGCGCGAGGAGCCGAACCGCCAGATGAGAACCGAGGAAGCCTGCAGCGCCGGTGACCAAAGCTGTCTTCAAGGCGTCTCGCCTCCTCCTGCAACAAATTGGTCCAGGAACGACCGGAAATCGCGCTTTAACCGTTCATCTTTACAAGCCAGCTCCACCGTCGCCTTCAAGTACCCGAGCTTATCCCCGACGTCGTACAGCTTGCCGTCCAGCGTGTACGCGTACAAATACCGGTGCATGACGAGCTCGTGGAGCGCGTCCGTTAATTGAATCTCCCCTCCGACTCCGGGAGACATCCCCTCCAGAATCCGGAATATTTCCGGCTCCAGAATGTACCTCCCGATAATGGCCAGGTTGGACGGGGGATCTGCTTTCGGCTTCTCCACCAGATGATTCACTTTATACAGCCGCTCGTCGATCCGTTCCCCGTCGATAATGCCGTATTTGCCGATATCCTCTTCGCTTACCGGACCGACCGCGATGATCGAGGACTGACGCTGCTCATACAGATCGATAAGCTGCTTGAGACACGGCGGGTCGCTGTCGATGATCATATCGCCGAGCAGAACCGCGAACGGCTCGCTTCCGATAAATTTGCGCGCGCACCATATGGCGTGGCCGAGACCGAGCGCCTCCTTCTGGCGCACGTAATGGATTTCGACCAGGTTCGTAATATCTTCGACGATTTTCAATAAATTCGTCCTGTTCGTTTCCAGCAGATTCAGTTCCAGCTCGTAGTTTTTATCGAAATGATCCTCGATCGATCGCTTGCTGCGGCCTGTCACGATCATAATGTCCTCGATGCCGGACCGGACCGCTTCCTCTACGATGTACTGAATCGTCGGTTTATCTACGACCGGCAGCATCTCCTTCGGCATCGCTTTGGTGGCGGGAAGGAATCGGGTTCCGAGGCCGGCGGCCGGGATGATCGCTTTCCTCACTTTTTTCATCGGACTCCACACTCCTTTCCTCCGGGCAAGCTGCGGCTGTCGTTCCTCCGGAGAAGTTGAACTTCCCGCGAATCGCGCCGCCCGGGGCGGCTACGACCGGGGAATGACCTTGCAGGACAAATAGGGCTTGCGAAGCGCCAAGTACGACGGAATGCAGAGGCCGTGGTTGCTTTTGTGGTCGCTCAGCCATTTCTGCGCCAGCTGCGTACAATTCCATTCGTACGGTTCGGGTTTGCTTTTCACATTGCGGCGAGCCTGGTACAGCGCTCTCGGACGAACGGACGGACGACGGCGGCGCAACGTTTTGGCGCTCCAGGCCGAACTGATCCGGTGCACGCTAAGCTGCCGGTTCGATACCGGGATCACCATGACGGCCTCTTGCAGCGAGCAGCCCGGAGGGAGGGCGGTCAGGTTGAAGGAAAAGTAGGAAACGCGTTTTTTGCCCCGGATCAGGCGTCTGTACCGGTTCGGCTGCAGCAGCACCGTTTGCGGCTGAACAGGAACCGGAGCCGGCGCAGACTCCTCACGCTGCCCGTAATCCGCGAACAGTTCCGCTTCGTGGTCCTCCGGCGCCGCCGTGGTTTCGGCCGGAGCGGGCGGCTCCTGCGTTTCCTCGGCATATTTGACCCCTTTTTCGAGCACGGTGCTTATTCTCGTGACATACGGCGTAACGCCGTGAAGCTGGGCCACGTGGCCTCTCGCCTGCTGCTTCATCGTTGTGCGCAAATTTTTGTCTTCGTAGAGAGCCAGCATCGCCTCGTACAGATGGTTCCCCATCGTCGCGTCCTGCCGGATTTTGCACACGGCGCCGTCCGGGAATTCGCGGAACGAATCGACATCGGATACGATGGCCGGCTTGCCGTAAGCGAGCGCGTCCAGCAGCGACCGCGACGTTTCCCCATGCGTCGGGTGGCGCAGGCTGATGCATACGTCCGATTGGCTCATCAGGGCGTTATACTTCGTCTTCGGTACATAACCGTGAAATATAACGTAATCTTCGAGCTGCAGCGCCCGGATCGTCTCATCCAGCCGTTCCTTGCAGCGGGGCTCCCATTCCCCGACGATCCAGTACCGGATATCGGTTATGCCTTGATCGACCAGCCGCCGCAAACAAGTCAGCACAATGCCGATCTGCCGGTTGTCCGCGACTCGGCCGAAGCTGGCGAAGACGAACTGGCGGTCGAACAGCATCGATACCATGACGGGAAGCTCTACGGGCAACCGGCACATGACGACATTGCTGAACCCTTTCTCCTGCAAGTGCTGCTTGGCGTAGTCGTTATGAACGACGATCGAGGCGGCGTTTTTCAAATAATACCGGTTCACGACGACGTCGGCGTACGCCCCGTCCAGCATCGACTGCATCACTTCGATCGCCCGGTCCTCATACTCTTCCACCACGACCGACAAATAGCCGTTGCCGTCCCCTTGCAGCAGCGTGCATTCGCCCGTCAAGCCGTGCAGGTTCAGATCGTGCAGTACGACCGTTCCCGGGTAAGCTCTCAGATAAGGCACCATATAGCTGTGGTACTTGCTGTTGCCCAACTGGTAGACGATCGCCTGGTAATGGTCGGCTCTGCCCGGAAACTCGGTATGGTTCCATATGCGGATCTCCGGACTCGAATAACGGCCGGCCTCCCCGGGAGAGGCGTAACTGTCGTCCACGAACAGATCGCATTCGAACCGTTCGTTCAAGAAAGGCAGGATCGTCTCCATATGCTCCGCGACTCCGGTTCTCGCAGGCGCCAGCGGCGTAAAAATCGCCAGCTTCTTCCTGCACGTCAGACGGTAAGCGGCCAGTACCTTCTCCGCCGTTTTTCTGCGCTGGAACCGTTTGACCTGTTCAAGCCCTTTCTCTCTCAGCTCCTGCGCCAGCTGCTCGTTCGTTAACACCTGGATCATCCCGATGCGGATGTCTTCATGCCTGGCCGGGTTGACTTTGTAGACCGCATCGCCCGCCGCTTCTTCCAAGGAAGCGTCGTTCGTAACCAGCGCCGGAACTCCGCACGCCATCGCTTCGAGCAGCGGATAACCGGCCGCCTCGAAGAAGGACGGGCAGGCAAACAGCTTCGCCCCGCCGTACAGCTTCACCAGATCGTCTACAGACGCGGGGGATACCCATACGATATTTCCGGCTGCGTCCGCATCTTCCGCGCCTGACGCCGGCAGAGCGCCATGCCCCCTCTCCGGGTCGCCGATCATCACAAGCTGGTAGGCGGTCTTGCACCTTCTATTCACCGAAGCGAAAGCCCCGATCAGAGCTCTTGCGTTGCGTCTGTCATCCATCCCTCCCATGCTCAGCACATACGGTTTCGTAATTCCGAAGCCGGCCAGCTCGGCAGCCGAAGCTCTTCCCGGCTTGAACCTTCGATCCACTCCTTCCGGGACGACCGTTATCCGATCCGGATCGAGATCCGCCCAGCGTGCCGCTTCCCGCTTCAGATGTTCGGTATTGACCATGATAAGGTCGCACGAGCGTATAAATTCTTTCCTGCCGTCGTTTTCCAGTCCGGCGAAGACGACTGACGCACCGGCCGGAGTTAGCAGCGGATACAAATCGTGAAGTGTAACCGCCACTTTGGCGGCTCCGAACCATTTGCGCTGAAGGGCAGGGTAGGCGGGATCGAACGGCTGAAACAGATGGAACAGATCGATCCTGTTTTGTTCCAGAAACGATTGCAGCCTGTTTTGGTACGCTTCGGAGTCCTCCGTACCTTCATGCAGCGGATAATAAAAAAAAGAATGCTCCTTATTGTTCGGGGCGATCGAATCCATCAAATTTCTCACGTAACGATCCGCGCTCAGCCGGCCGGAATCCGTCTCCGAGAAGGACATATCGACCGCGATGTTCATCGTACCACCACCTGTTTACTTGAAATCGAGCCGCGAAGCAGCTCGGGCAATCGGCAATTTCTTTACCATATGCATCAGGAAAATGACCTACTTGGACCGGTACCCCTATCCAAAAGAAATTGGCGTTAACCTACCGCCGCACCATCAGCCCCGGCATTCGGTCCGCGAAATCTGCACCCGGTATCCGCTTATGACGGGTTCCATTCTCACAGCCTGCACATACGTATGAATATGTGCGTTTACCGCATAGCCCGTGCTTTTTCGAAAGGGAGGGATATTCATTTGAGCATCACCCGGAAGCTGCATAAGATCGTATGTCTGGACGAACAGCCGTTTCTGGCGGAACTGTACCGCAGCCTGTTGAACCGGGAGCCCGACGAACCGGGATTGGCCAATCACACCCGCGCCTTGCGCCAGGGCATCTCCAAGCATCAGCTGCTCGCCTC
Organism: Paenibacillus sp. GYB004; assembly: GCF_036577605.1. Taxonomy (NCBI): domain Bacteria; kingdom Bacillati; phylum Bacillota; class Bacilli; order Caryophanales; family Paenibacillaceae; genus Paenibacillus; species Paenibacillus sp. GYB004. Next base: position 77,153 of record NZ_JARBDB010000064.1, on the reverse strand, counting down.
CTTTCTGATCAGCGACGAAGCGCTGTCGTTGTATGAACAGCCTCCTCCGGCGAACAAGGATGACCATTCGGCGATGGTGTACCGCGAGCTGCAGCGCTTGTTTAACCGCAGAGCCGATTCGTTCGTAAGCCACCTGTACCGCGACGTCCTGTGCCGCGAACCCGACCGCGATTCCTATAGCGGCTACTTGGAGTCGCTCGCCAAAGGACGCAGGAAATCGTCCGTATTCAAGCGGTTCGTCACCTCCGCCGAGTTCGAATCGCTGATCCGGATGGATAAGTATACGTTTACCCGTCACGTGCTGGATCAGCTCATTCAGAGCTTCTACAAATAATGCGGCGCATACGGGCGATCAGCGAACGGAGGCGGAGCCCATGGGAACATTAAAGGCGGAGAAGCTTATCGAGTTTTTGCGGGAACAACATCCCGAGCTATCCAAGCAGACGTTTCGCGTCATCTCGTCCGGCCATCAAAATCTGATCATCGTGGTGGGAGAACGCCTGATCTTCCGCTTTCCGCTGACGTCCGACCTTACCTCATTGAAGCTGGAGGAACGGCTGCTGCCCCAGCTCGGAAAACGGCTGCCTCTGCCCATCCCGCAGTTCCGCTACGTATTGTTGTCGAAGCAGAACATCCACTATGTCGGCTACCCGATCATCCCCGGCGAATCGCTGGAAGCGGGCAAGCTAAATAGCTTGAACGAACCTACCCGCCGGTTGTTCGCCAAGCAGATCGCGGAGTTTCTAACCTCGCTTCATACGTTTACGGGTGACCCGATCACCCGCGTCGACAGGCGGCGGTTTCAGGCGGAATGGAGACGGAACTGGAGCGGGTATTACCGCGCGGTCGAGCTGAACGTGTTTCCGAAGATCGGGAAAAAGGAACGGACCTGGATTATGCAAGTGTTCGACGACTACTTGTACCCGTCCGAGCATTTCAAATTTACGCCGTCGCTTATTCACGGCGACTTCAAAAACGATCACATTTTGTACGACCCGCAAGCGGGCAGGCTGACCGGCGTTATCGATTTCGGCCAGATGAAGATGGGCGACCCCTCCTACGATTATCACGACCTGTGCATCTCTTACGGGGAACCGTTCGCCCGGGCGGTGCTGAACGAGTATAAGGGACCGGCCGACCCGACCTTTCTCGAGCGATGCTCCGCCTTCTACGCGAATATCCTCCGGTTCAGCTCGATGATTATCGCCGCCCAGACGAAAAATGAAAGCAAATTCAAGCTTCGGCACGAATGGCTGAAACAAAAAGCGCGGGATGCGGACTTGTAAAGTCCGGCCCGCGCTTTTCATATCCGCCTTCCGTCTGCGGCATCCCGCCCGCTACGGCGTTTCTTCTTTTAGAAGAGATTCCATACGCGGCAGCCTGGGAACCCGGTCCACATCGGTTCCTTCCCGTCTTTTGGCCCGCCACTTCTCATACAGCTTCGGGTGATGCCTGGCCGCATACCGCAGGAACGGAAGCAGAACTTCCGCCTTCTCCAGACTGATCAGCAGCATGAACGGAGCCCGCCGGGTCGTCCGGAAGGCGCCGCTGTGATCGATCACTTTCAGCTTGTTCCCCGAAGTGACGATGATATGTCCGATCCGCGTATCGATCCGCGCAAACTTGAACCGCCGCATCTCCTGCAGGATGCCGACGATTTGGGCGCAGGCCCATTCCGGCAGCTCTCCGTGCCGCTTGACGTACTCCTGCAGAGTCGGCCCTTCCAGATAATCCATCACGACATAATTGTCCCCGGCCTCGTGCAGCCTGGGGAAGAATGTCCCCTCTTTCGCCGCCTTCAGCGCCTTGGCTTCCCAATAAGCGCTGTGAGTCGATTCGTACAGCTTGACGCACCGTTTCGGCGACAGCCGGAAGACGGCGCCTTGAGCCCCGATCCCGATCATCGGGTAATCGGTAGGATTGTGCACCTTCAACTCTTTTTTGCCCTTGACGATAATCGTCTCGACCTTGATCGCTCTGAAATCTTCCATGAAAGCTCCCCCCTATGCAGAGGGCCGGCAAGAGCGGGCCGGCCCGGGTCACCTGCAGCCGCGGCCGCTACTGCAAACCGAGCTGCTTCAGACGCTCCTTGATCATGCCGCCGACCGCTTGCGGGGAAAAATAGGTGCGAATATGCTGCATCCCGTTGTATGCGATCGAATTGCGGTAGTCGGCATTGTACCTCAGCTCGCGCATATAGTGGGCGGCATGGCCCAGATCGGGCTCCGCCCAGGTCTGATACGCTTTGTACGGTCCCCAGTCGCCGCCGACGCCGACGATATTGAAATCGACCGTGCACGAATTGGTCGAATTCATGAAGTCGGTGTTGCCCGACCAGTACGTGCCGATGACCGGCTTGCCCAAATACATCGCCTCGGCCAGCCCCAGGCCGAATCCCTCCGAGCGGTGCAGCGACACGAAGCAGTCGGTGCAGTTCAGGAGCGCGTCGACCTCGTGGCGGGCCATAATCCGGTCGATGATATAGATATTGTCGTATCCGCTCACCAGCTGGTTGATTTCATCGAGATCCGACGGATTGGCATGGGAGTGGTTCAGCTTCACGACGAGCCCCACCGACGTATCTTTGCGGTCGAACGCCATCTTGAACGATTCGATCGCGCCCTGCGGGTTTTTGCGCCGCTGGTAGCTGTGGGTATCGTACATCGAGAAAAACAGAAACTTGTCGTCCGGCAAACCGAACGAGCCGCGGTTCAGATCGGACGGCGGATTCACCTCGACACCGTGAGGGATGCGGACTACCGGCACGCTCGCTTTCTTCGAGATCGCCTCGACTACGAAGCTGGTCGGCGCCCACACCTCGTTCACGAAATGGAAGCCGTCGCAAAATTCGTCCGGAAAATCGGGCAGCTCCCAGTGCCAGTATCCGATGTTGTAGCGTCCGTCGAACAAGCCGTTTCCGAAATGATGATGCACCGAACGCATCGTATCGGCATTCATATGGAAGATATTCGTATTGTACTGCGGGTCCGACATCTCCTTATGCGCCCATGTCATATCCTCCATCCGGATCGAGGTGACGGGGAAGTTCATCGCACCGAACGCAATGTCCGTCCTCGATATCGCCCGCGCCGCCAGCCTGCTTGATTCGCCGATCCCCATTTCCGCCCGGATGAAGCCGACCAGATTGATCCCTTTGGCATAACCCGGAACCTCCGGAACCTCCGGAACTTCCGCGACCTCGGCAGGCGTCTCGATCAGTACGGGAAGCGCTTCGGCGGAAGCGCGTGCCGAACGCCGTCTGCGGCGTTTTCTCCAAGCTTTGAGCCGGCCTTTGCGGAACCGTTTTTTGCCTCTGACCAGCAGAAGCTTGCGTTTTCTTCCCCGGGCGATCAACCGTTTTTTCTTGGACCGCGCTTTTCTGCCCCTGAGCGGAGGTTTCCGCTTTTTGCGCTTTATCGCTTTGACAGCCGTGGAGGCTCGTTTGCTCTGCCAGCGTCGACCGGCGCTTTTCATAATATCCACCCTTTCCGGTTGAAATGACAGGGGAGCCTGCAGCTCCCCCGTTGTTGAGCTTTACTTTGAAATTGGAGGAAAGTACCCGGAATAGGCTGCGAAGGTTGGCGTCACTTTTGGGGCAGGGTTTCGGGGGCTCCCCCGAAAGTACCCGGAATAAGCTTCGAAGGTTAGCGTCACTTTTGGGGGCAAGGTTTTCGGGGGCTCCCCCGAAAGTACTCGGAATAGGCTGCGAAGGTTGGCGTCACTTTTGGGGGTAAGTTTAAGGCTGGTCTCTCCAATACTGCAGCAAATCGCGCATCGTCTTCTCGAACGGGATCTCCGGCTTCCAGCCGGTCTCGCTCTGGAACTTGGTGGCGTCCCCGAGCAAGATTTCCACGTCCGAAGGACGGAGCCGTGCCGGGTCCTCCTGAATCGAGATGCTGACATTGCTGTACGACAGCAGCAGATCGAGCACCTCCTGGACGGTGTAACACGTCCCTGATGCAATATTGTAGGTCTCGCCCGGCTTTCCTTTCTCCAGCGCAAGCCAGTAAGCCCGGACCACGTCGCGCACATCGGTGAAATCCCGCTTCGCCGTCAGATTGCCGACATGAATGACCGGGGGTTTTCTTCCCTTCTCGATGTCCGCGATCTGCTTGGCGAAGTTCGAGGTGACGAAGTTTTCGCCGCGCCGGGGGCCGGTATGATTAAACGTGCGGGTAACGACGATCGGCAAACCGTAGCTTTTGTAATACTGATAACCCAAATAGTCCTGAGCGACCTTGCTGACCGCATACGGACTCAGCGGACGGAGCGGGTTCGTCTCCCGGATCGGCACCTCGTCCGGCTCGACGTGGCCGTACTCCTCGCTGGAGCAGGCTACCTGCATTTTACTGGCCAGATCGAACCGGCGGAGCGCCTCCATAATATTAACCTGGCCCGCGACATTGTTATGAATCGTGTCGATCGGCGAGTTCCACGAAGTAGGGACGAAGCTTTGCGCGGCGAGATGAAAGATCAGGTCGGGCTTGATTTCCCCGATCAGCGTTTCTACCGAGAACGGGTCTCTCAGCTCGCATTCCACCAGCCGGACGTCCTTGATATGCCGGATATGGTCCATACGGCTGCGCTGCCGGATCGTACCGGTAACCTCCACATTGTTGTTCAGCAAAAATTCCGCCATATGGCTTCCGACGAAACCGGAAATCCCTGTTACTAAAGCTTTCATCCGTTCAAGTTCCCCCCTCAAGTTGTTCCATCGCTTTTAACGCCGTTTTAATCCGCTGCTCCTCGGATTTGCGGCAGACGAGCAGCCCGTCGGCGGTCGAGACGACGATCAGATCGTCCACGCCGATGATGAGCGTTTTCGGATGATCGGAATAAATGATGCTGTTGCGCGTCGATTCCATATGAACCGTTCCGCTTCCGTCTACAATGTTCCCGTCGCGGTTTACGTTTTGGATGCGTTCGAGCGAAGACCAGATGCCGACGTCGTCCCATTTGAACCGGACCGGAATCGTTTTGATCGCATCCGCCTTTTCCAATATCGCGTAATCGACCGATATTTTCGGCAGTTCCGGGTAGACGGCTTCGAGATCGCTGCCGCTCTCGGACAGCTTCGTCCAGATCAAGGGCTGATGAAGCTTCATATAATGGGCGATCGTGCTGGGCTTCCAGACGAAAATACCGCTGTTCCAAAACACGCCCGAATCTTGAATAAGCGATAACGCCACATCGAGCGGCGGCTTCTCGATAAACGAAGTGACTTCCAGCACGCCGCCTTCGGACGCATGCTCCGCCGTCCGGATATATCCGTAACCCGTCTCCGGTCTAGTCGGTACGATCCCCAGCGTGACGATGGCCGTCTCGGCCTCTGCCGCCCGCTCGGCTTCGACCAAAGCGTTCAACAGCGATTCGGATTCTTCGGTGTAATGATCGGACGGCATCGTCACGAGCACCTCGTCGTCGCCCTGCGACAAAAAGTGATGCGCCGTCAAAGCGATGCAAGGCCCCGTATCCCGTTGATCGGGCTCCAGCAGCAGACGTTCCTCAGGCAGCTCCGGCAACTGCTCTAGCACGATCGGCCGGTACGCTTGCGTCGTTACTACATACAGCTTGCGGGCGGGCAGCCATTCCAATAACCGTCTGTACGTCTGCTGCAGCATCGTGTCGCGGGAGGTCAGGGGGAGAAACTGTTTCGGCCGCGACTGGACGCTTCGCGGCCAGAAGCGGGTACCCGATCCGCCGGCCATGATGACGATTTTCAAATCGCTTCCCTCCTTTGCTGCGGCATCCAAAATTCGAAGTTGGTGTAAGCAGCCACTAAACTAGGTATATAGTATGCAAGACGACTATGCCGAACATGGACATATTGCGGATACAACGCAAAAATCGGCATTTGTCCTTTATCGGACGACGGCCCGCGGCGGAGCGGAAGCTGCGGTCCGGCGCAAACCGTCCAGCCCGGCAGGCCGCCTTACTTCCGCCTCGATATTTTCTCGGATTTCCGGTGTCTCACCAGCCAGTGGCCGACCGAGGCCGGGTCTTCCTTCAGCACGTCGTACATCTCCATGCCGGCTTGCGACAGCGGCACCGCTCCGTTCACCTTAAAGCTGAGCCGGCGGCGGTCGTCGTTCATGTCCAACTGAGCCGGGACGAACGACGTATTCGCCCGGATGTCGACCGAATACGAATCCGCTCTGCCCTCCAGCGGGATTTTCAGAGTGAATGCGCCTTCTCCCGTCTTCGTCTCCAGCAGGCGGCGGCCGTTCACCTGCACGGTCAGCACGAGATCGCCCGTTTTTTTGGCTACCTTGGGAAGCAGGTGATCCCCTTCGATCAGCAGCCATTTCGCATCCGTCGAACCGCCGCTGTCGATTTCCAGCGTGTAGCTTGGCGGAGCCCAGCCATCCTCGAACCGGTTGGAGGATACGATCCGGTACCCTCCGCCGAACAGGCGGAACGGATGCAGCTTCTCCATCAGCCACCCCGGACCTTCCGGCAGATGATGCGCGATAAACTGGATGATCCAGTTGTTCGAGACCGTCCCGTAGTTTTTCAGGCTGGAGCGGATAATTTCCGGCAGGCCGACGGAGAAATACTGCTTCATGCTTTTGCAGTCGTCATGAAGCCGCGAATTGGCCAGCACCTCGTCGATATAACCGAACCGGTATTTGGCCGATATGCGCATCCACAGGTCGTAGTCCATGCAAAATTGCAAGCTTTCGTCGATCGGCCCCACATCGTCCAGCACCTTCTTGCGAATGAAAACGGCGGGCTGGCACACGGTGCAGACGTCGAACAGACGGACCCGGTCGACGGACGGATCGACGGGATACGGCCTCAGCAGCTGGTTGTTGCGGTCCGTATGATTCGCTTTGCCGTATACCAGACCGTACTCCGGGTGTTTTCTCAAGCTGTCCACGGCTCGGCGTATCGCCTTCGGCCAGTACGTATCGTCCGAATTGAGCCAGCCGATGATTTCGCCTCGAGCCAGAGCCAGCCCTTTGTTAAGCGCATGCGACTGTCCGCGGTCCTTCTCGGATATATAGCGGAACCGGTCGCCGTACCGCCGGGCATATTTCTCCAAAATCGCCACCGTTTCATCCTTGGAACCGCCGTCCACCACGATGAGCTCCACGTTGGGATAGTCTTGGCTGACGATGCTCTCGATCGTTTCGCGGATGAACGGGCCCTGCTGGTAGGAAGGGGTAACGACGGAGACGAGCGGTTTAGGGGACGATTCGGTATCGTTGCGGGCCATCTTCGGAACCTCCCTGCATAACAAGATAGTAAACGCCAGTTATCGCGTGCTCATATACCAGCGGATCGTCCGCTCCAGGCCGGTCCGCATATCCGTTCCGGCTTCGAAGCCGAACTTCACCTTGGCCGCCGTCACGTCCAGCTTTCTTCTCGGCTGACCGTTCGGACGCCCCGTATCCCACACAATTTCACCATAATAACCGACCGACTCCTTAATCGTTTCGGCCAGCTCGCGGATCGCGATTTCTTCGCCGGACCCCAGATTGACCGGCTCCGATTCGTCGTAGCTTTCCGCCGCGCGCACGATGCCTTCCGCCGCATCCTCTACATACAGAAACTCGCGGGTCGGCGATCCGTCCCCCCACAGCGTGATCGACGGCTCCCCTTTCTCCTTGGCCTCCGCGCATTTGCGGATCACGGCCGGAATGACGTGAGACGTCTCCAGATCGAAGTTGTCCCAGGGACCGTACAAATTAACGGGCAATAAATATATGGAATTAAAGCCGTACTGCTTGCGGTACGCTTGCGACTGGACCAGCATCATCTTTTTGGCGAGCCCGTACGGGGCGTTCGTTTCCTCGGGATAGCCGTTCCACAGATCCTCTTCGCGAAACGGTACCGGCGCGAACTTCGGATAAGAGCAGATCGTGCCGACCGCGACGAACTTCTGCACGCCCTTCAGACGCGACTGTTCCATCAGCTGGGCGCCCATCACCAGGTTGTCGTAAAAGAAAGAGCCGGGATTTTTCTCATTCGCCCCGATCCCTCCGACGACTGCGGCCAAATGCAAAATTACGTCCGGCCGGCAATCGTCCAGCATCCGCACAATATCCGCTTCTTTGCGAAGGTCGTACTGCTTGCTGCGCGGGACGAAAATCTGCGTACACCCTCCCCGCCTGAGCCGTTCCACCACATGCCTGCCCAAAAAACCGGCCCCTCCGGTCACGACGACCGTCTTGTCAGAAAGCTTCATTAATCTCTCCCTTTCTCCAGAAAATCGGCATATCGGCTTTGTTTACGATATGTAAACGGGAGCATGTGCGTATAGACAACTACATCGGGTCCGGCAAAATATGCGCGCCCGCAGCGGGTACGTATCCAAGCCGGAGACGGCGACGCTCCATAAAGTAGCATTAAGGGTCTGTCCGAAGAACCCGTTTCAGCGGCTTGCACGGTGAACGGCCGTTCCCCGGTCCCGGCCCGCCGGACGGAATCGAAGAATCGCACAAAAGGTGGGAAGCTGCTATGCGCAGGCTGAGGATGATCGAAATCTTGAGGAAGGTGTACCAGAAGAACCATCACAAATTCGTGGCCGCTTGCTACCGGGAGCTGCTGAACCGGGACCCCGACCCGGACGGTCTGGATAGTTACGTGCGCCAGCTGCATGCCGGAACGTCGAAACTAAACGTGCTCGCCTTGCTGATGAGAAGCGAAGAGGCGGAGCGGCTGTACCGCTCCGGCCCGTCATCCGCATCCGGCAAAAGGCGCCCGTCGGCGGCCGATATTTTCCGCGATCTGTACACCCGCTCTCCCGATAAATACGTGCAGGGGTTGTATGAGGAACTGCTTGGCCGAAAAGCGGACAGCCCAGGCATGAAAAGCTTCGTAAAGCAGCTGCACGGCGGAGCCGCCCGGAGCGAAATCGCCGTTCATCTGCTCCGGTCGGGAGAAGGGATGGAACTGATCCAGGCGAAGGACGCCACAAAAATAACGCAAAAAATATTATTCGACTTCGCAAAACGCCAGTATATGCCGGGTATGGAATGAACCGAGGGACCCCGCGCCGGCTTCCGGCCCAGAATCCCTCACGCAATTGATCTCCGCGCGTCAAGACGCATAAGCGTGCTGATAGCCCTCCTCGAACGCCTGGGAGAAGCCTGCATCGAACCCTTCGTCGTACCCGCGGTTATACCCCTCGTCGTAACTGAGCGTCGTGCCCGCCGGCCCTCGCGTCCGTACCGGTCCCCGCCGGACGGACCGGCGCCGCTTGCCCCGCCGGAGCAGCCTGCTTCGGTTCCGGGAATGCGGACGTGCCGCCCGTTTGGTTCTCCGCTTGCTTCCCGGATGTTTTTTGCGTCGTACGGTCATAAAATCCCTCCTTACAGGTTGTCGGCCCGGATCACGGGCGGAGCGATAACCGGCAAGCCGGTAGCGAAGCGTAACGCCTCGGATTCGGACATAGCCTGGACGGCGTACCGGTCCAGATTCCATACCTTCGTCACCCAGTCGGTGATCAGACGGTGCAGCGCGCCGCTGCGGTGCTGGTGAAGAGCTCCGTCCGGCGTCTGTACGACGGCCCCTTCGTGAAGCGGATCTCCTTCCTTGCGGACAGCGGACTGCAGCTTCGCCAGCTTGGCCTGCCATTCCTGCAGCGATATAACTTCGCCCAGCGGCCAGTTGCGCAGATCGATCTGCGATACCCTCGTGGCAGCGGCCCCTTCGGAACGCTCGAGCGGACGGCGCAAGCCGTTCTCGATCCAGTATGCGGCCGGTCCGGCGCCCCTGACGGTCACATGGGACGGATAGAAGTCTTTCATGCCTAGCAGCTTGTCGCTCCAGTGACCGGACGTTTCGTTCAGCAGCGAATGCGTCTCGCCCCATTTGTCGGAGTAAAACGCGAGATTTCTCCCGTATACTTCATCGAACTGTTCGGGAGTCAACGTTTTGATCGTCGTGCTCCCCACATGATGGATGAACGTATCGCGGGCGATCACCAGGTCCAGTCCCATCAGACGGCAGCGGTACCCGTAATCGTCATCCTCGCAGTTGCCGATTTCGAACCCTTCGTCCAAGTAGCCGAGTCTCTGGAACACGTCTCTTCGCATCAATACGCAAAATCCCGTCAGCCTGCCGGTCGCCGTCCACATCGCCCGATCGGACCGGTTGATCGTGGCGGCAAACCGGTGCATCTCTTCAATCGAGCCGTAACTCGTCTCGATCAACTGCTCTCCGCTAATGTAGTTGGTAACCGGACCGACGAGGCCATACCGGCCGCTGCCGTGCAGGCAGGCGAGCAGATTGGACAGCCATCCCCGGGTAACGATCGTGTCGTTGTTCAGGAACATAATCGTCGCGCCCCGCGCCATCATCAGCCCTTGGTTGACCCCGCCGGCGAAGCCGAGATTGCGGTCGAATATTTTATAGCGGACCGTTCCGCGCTTCAACGACCGCAAGTAATCCGCAGTTCCGTCCGTCGAGCCGTTGTCGATAATTATGATTTCGTGAGGCTCCGGCGTATACGCTCCGATGCTGTCGATGCATTCGGCAACATATTTATGCTGATTGTAAGTCGGAATAACGATGCTCGTACCTTCGAAGCCGGCGGCGAACGCATCGCTGCCTTTTTGAAATCCGAGGCTGTAGCCGTGCGAATGTCCGCTGTTATAGCCCGTATTGTAGGCGTTGTCGTAAACCGCGTTCAGAGCGGCCCGCTTCCGGGCATCCTTGCTTTGTTTGGCCCGCACCTTGAATTCCCTCCTTTCTGCCGGGTAGCCTCCGGGCGATGCGGCTAAGCGGTCTTCATTTGAAAGGCGCCTCGCCCTTCAGCATCGAGTTGGCCAAATGGCCGAAATCGATCGCCACTTTGCCGAGCTCGGACGCGATCCGCTGCGAGATCAGCACCGCCGCTACCCCCGCCGCCACGAAGGCGATGTCGAAACTGTGAGCCGCGATTTCGTTCATGACGCGCGGCACGTCCTTGACTCCGTCGACCGGCGAGACCCAAGCCGCAACGTTCACGCCGCAGCCCCGCAAATAATTGGACAGCGGCTCCGCCAGCGTTCCGACGACGAGCACCCGTCTGCCGCTCGTGATTCTCGACAAATACCCGGCCTGATATAAGTAATAATTGATCAGCGAATCGGTCAGCGTCAGCGAGTCGAGCTCGATGCCGTGCGCCTTGAACACAGCGACGGCAAGAGGCTGGTAATTGCGCACGCGCAGCTTCGGAATGCCTACGACCGACGCTTTCCTGACCGCATCCCGGAGCTGATCGCGCGCCTCAAGGTCGGGAACGTTCACTCCAGCGTACCCGAGAAACGATCCCTGCTCCCGAACCTGCTGCACGCCCAGCACCGTATCCTGCGCCATCGTCAGCAGCTCCCCGTCTCCCAGTCTCACGAGGGAGAACGGAGCCTTCGTCTCCAGCGCGTGCAACACCCTGCCGCCCAGTTCGTCCGGCGTCAGCAGATGGCGGAATCGCGAACGCAAACTCTCGACTCCCGCCGCCACAATCTGTTCGGCGGTAAAATCCGCGAGCACTTCGTATTCCGGAACGAAGGAGTCGATCAGACTTTCGACGCCTTCCTTCCATTCGTTCCGCGATTCTCCGTCGTACCGGCCTTGCCGGTACCCGTCTTCATGGCCTTTATCGTATCCGCCGTTGTAGCCTGAATTGTAGCCTTCATTATAGGAGACAGAACCGGCCGCTCCGCCTGTCGCGATCTGCAGCCGGGCGGACGGCTTCCGCAGCCGCTTGCGCCTCAGCCGCCATTTCCGTCTCATCAGCGTCTTGCTTCTCCGCAAAACGGGACGTGGCAATACGGTCACCACCTTCTGTAAAGGGATATGCTGGCGATTCCCCATATCGTATTCGTCCCCCGGCCATCCGTGCCGGGGACAATCATCCAATTTGCCGCCGGGATCAGGCGAAGACGGCGTCCAGCAGCTGCCGGACACGCCGCGGATACGTATGCTCGCGCATCGTGCGGGAGAAGCCGCGCAGCGCGATCTCTCTCCGTTCCTCGTCCCGGCTCAAGTAATAGTCAGCCTTCTCGATCAGCTCCTCCGGAGAGGAGTAGACGGCAACCTCGACGTCCGGCACGAAAGCGGCGGCGGTATGCTCCCGCGTATCGGTCAGCTGGAACGCCGCGCAGGCGCCGATCTCGAAGCTTCTCGGGTTGACGGAGTGTGCGGCGATGCCCAGCGAATTTTGATTCGTTTCGTCATCGATGGCGCGGTGCAAGTTGATGACGATTTTGGCCGAGTTGTAATACATGGCGGTTTCCTCCGGAGAGATCCACGTACCGAGCCGGATCTGGTCCGCGAGCATCGCGTAATTCGTCATCCGGTCCCACCAATATCCCGCGATAAATACCGATTTGCCGCGCAAATACGGAGCGATCCGGTCGAACAGGGCGGCGCGGCCCTGAAAGGCGCTGCCGATAAAGCAGATGTCCGACGCATATTTCGGATTGGCGCGCCTCGGGGCGTAATAAGCCGTATTCGCCCCGAACGGCAGATGGTGCACCTGGGAACAGCCGCGCTCCCGGTAAAATGCGAGGCAAGCTTCTTCCAGCGTAAACACATAGTCGTAGTGGACGGCGATGCCGCCGGTCACATTCGAATAATACGGATCGTCGGTAAACCAGACGGCCGTGCGGATTCCCATGGCGCGAATGGCGTCTACCTGGCCGACGCCGAGGCATTCGACCGAGTTCAAGGCAAGCACGAGATCTGGCCGGATGGCAGCCGCCAGACCGGCCACATCGTCCCCCGGATCGGCGACATGCACCTCGCGGACAAGACGGCGCAAGGCCGCGATAATCCCTTGATCCAGCGGGTCGTACGACCAGAGCCCGGATTGGACGTAGAGGACGCTAACCTCCATCACGGGAGGCTCATACCCTGTCTGGCGGACGATCGAAGCGCATCTGCCTAGACGGAATCCTTCACTCCAGCCGGCCCGGTATCCGGCTTCCCAGCCGGGAGCGGCGGCGTTTTTCCTTCCGGTCACGCTTGTTCCCCCCTCTGATCCAGACTAGCCGGACACGATCTCCAGCAGCCGCTGGAGCCGGTTGTGGTACGTATGTTCCGTCACGGTGCGGTACAATCCCCTTTGTATCATTTCCCGCCTTTCTTCCTCGTGGTTCAAATAATATTCGATTTTATCCACCAGCTCTGCCGGCGTGGCGAACGTGGCGATGTCGCGTCCGGGCGTATATAAGGCCGGAAGCTCCAGCCTTTCGTCAACCAGCTGCAGCGAGGCGCATGCGGATATTTCGAACAGCCGCGGGTTTACGGAATGGGCGGGAATATTCCGGCTGTTCGCGTTGTGGGACGCATCGTCCGCCGACCGGTGGAGATTGATGACGATTTTCGCTCCGCTGTAATGTTTTGCCGTCTCTTCAGGCGACAGCCAGACGCCGTGAATTTTATCCTCCAGCAAGCGGTAGTTGCGCATCCGGTCCCACCACCAGCCGATAATCCTCAGTCGCTTGCCGGCCAAATATTCGGCGATTTCGTCGAAGAAAGCGGCCCGGTTCCAGAACGCGCTGCCTACAAAGCAAATGTCGCTGCGGTACGCCAAATCCGGCCGCGTATGGCGGATGAAGCGGGGATTGACGCCGAAGGGCAAGTAATACACGCGCGGACAGCCGAGCGACTGATAAAACGGCACGCAGCTGGCTTCCAGAGTAAACACGTAATCGTAATGAGGCGCGATCGCGGCCGTCTTGTCGGAATGGTAAGGATCGTCGGGCAGCCAGACGGCGGTCCGAAGCCCCCTCGCCCGCATCGCATCGATCTGTCCGGTCGGGAACGAGCGGCCGATCGCATCGAGCACGAGCACGAGGTCGGGCTTCGCCTCCTCGGCCAGCGGCACGACGTCCTGCTCGGGCGATACGACGACAACCTCGCGGACGGACGCCCGCAGAGCGTCTTCGATTCCCTGGTCGAGCGCCGCATAAGGAGCCCCGTCCGCCTTCACGTACAGCACCTTGACGTTCCGCCGGACCGCTTCAGTCGAAGCGGCCCGGGCATAAATCGATTCGCACAGCCCCAAATGGCGGCCTTCCGCCCAGCCGTCCCGGTAGCCGTTCTCCCAACCGGCGTCGCCCTCGTCCGGAGGTGGAACCGGCGTCCGCCCGTATGCGCTAGGTCTCTTTATGCGGCGCATGCCTCATCCTCCTCCTGTAGTCGTAAGTCCGTCTTTTCTTGCGAAATAGCGACGGAGCGCCTCCGTCCAATGCGGCATCGTCCGGAACGCGCACAGCTTGGAGTTGTCGAGCACGCTGTACGCCGGCCGGCTCGCCTTGGTCTTGTAGCCGGAGCTCGGCACCGGCTGCAAATCCGCCGTCACGCCCCGCTGCCGGAACACTTCGGCGGCGAAATCGTGCCAGCTGCACTCGCCTTCCCCGGAGCAGTGATAGATGCCGTAGTCGGATACGCCGTCCGCGACGAACGTTCGGATCGTTTCCGCGATATCCAGCGTATGCGTCGGCGACATGATCTGATCGTCCACGACGCGGATCGGCGCTCCCCCTCCGGCAAGCCGGAGCATCGTCTCGACGAAGTTGCCGCCCTTGCCGCTCGCTCCGGCCGTACCGAACAGCGAAGATACGCGGAAGATGAAGTAACGGTCGTGATGCGCCGCGATGAAGTGCTCGCCGGCCGCCTTGGAGACGCCGTATACGTTCAGCGGGGAAGTCCGGTCCGTCTCCCGGTAAGGCGTCCGGCTCCGCCCGTCGAACACGTAATCGGTCGTGAAATGAATCATCACGGCCCCCGTTTCGCCGCACAGCCGGGCCATCTCCCGCGGAGCGAGCGCGTTTACGGCGAAAGCTTTCTCCGCATAATCTTCGCACTCGTCGGTTTTGTGATAGGAGGTGCAATTGATCAGCGCATCGAACGGCCCGAGCTCCCGCAGGAAGGGACCGATCCGGTCGGTCCGCTCCACGTCGAGATCCCGGCGGTACAGCGGCACCAGCTCAACCGGATCGTCCGACAGCACGCTCCGGATGTCGGAGCCGAGCTGACCGTTCGCTCCGAGCAGGAGGATTCGCTTCATCCTCATTCCCCTCCCCGGATATCGACCATACCGCCGTACATTTCCGCCTGCCGGATGATTTTCTGCCATTTCGCCAGTTCCTGATACCAGTTCAGCGTGATCGTCTGTTCATAATCGGTCACCCGGCCGTCTTCCAGCGCCCGGTAGATTTCCAGCGCGCCTTCCGCAGCGGTCCATCCCGCCTTCCAGCCCAGCGCCCGCTCGATCTTCTCGAAGCTGACGCGGTACGAGCGGTGGTCCGGCTCGCCGTACCATTCGATGGCGACCTCCTTCGGCAGCGCGCGGGCGATCGTCTCGCCGAGAGGGCCGAGCTGATAGTTGTTGGCATCCGAGCCGACATTGAACACTTGCCCGTTCACCGCCTCCGGGTCCGTCTCCAGCAGCAGGGCCATCACGTCGGTCGTATCCTGCACATGGACGAACGGCCGCCACTGCGTCCCGTCCTTCATCAGCGGGATGACTCCGCGCCGCCAGGCTCCGAGCGTCATCCCGTTAATCGCGAGATCGAACCGCATCCGCGGCGAGAAGCCGTACACGGTCGCCTGTCTCATCACGACGACGGTGAAGCTCCCGTCGGCCAAGGGCAGGACGCTGTGCTCCGCCCGTTCGTTCGCCTTGGCATAGGTTGACAACGGATTGGTCGGACTCATCTCGTCGACGATGACGTCCGCTTCCTGGAATCCGTACAGACTGCACGAGGAAGGCAGGATATACGTCCGTACGCCGAGCTGCTTGGCCATGAGGGCCGTTCTGGCCCGGGATATATGGTTGATCTGGTAAGTGGCTTCGCGGTACAGCTCCCCGCTCGGATCGTTGGACAAGGCGACCAGATCGATCACCGCGTCAACGTCGGCGAAGTGCTCCTCGCGGATGCGCCGGCTGTCTTCTTGCAGCATGACCAGGTTCGGGTGGGGCTCCAGCTTGTCGGCTCCGAAAAAATAACGGTCCAGCGCCTTCACCCTGTAGCCCTTGCCCAGCAGCTTCGGCACGAGGACCGAGCCGATGTAGCCGCCCGCCCCCGTGACAAGTACCGTTCTCATGAATGTCCCTCCCCGTCGTATAGAAAGTCGATTTCCGCATCGCGCAGACGCGGCTGCGCTTCGTCCTTGGCCGATAATACCGGCACGGTGACCGGCCAGTCGATGCCGAGGTCCGGATCGTTCCAGACGATGCCCCGGTCGTGCTCCGGTGAATAATATTCATCCACCTTGTACAGCAGCCGGGTGTCCGGCGCGAGCGTGCAGATGCCGTGGGCAAATCCTTTCGGCACGAGAACCTGCCGCTTGTTATGCTCGCTCAGAACTACGCCGACCCATTGTCCGAACGTCGGCGAGCCCCGGCGGATGTCGACGATGACATCGTAGACGGCGCCGGCCAGGACGCGCACCAGCTTCGTTTGCGCTTTGGCGGACAACTGATAGTGCAGCCCGCGGATGACTCCGGCCTGGGCGGATAACGACTCGTTATCCTGGACGAAATCGTACGTCAAGCCGAGCCGCTCCAGCTTGCTGCGGGTGTAACTTTCCATGAAATAGCCGCGATGGTCGCCGTGTACGACCGGTTCCAGCAAAAAGACGCCGGTCAGCTTCGTTTCGAGCCTAATCATGCTTTCCTCCCCTTTCCCTATCGGTTCTTATCCCGGCTCCGCATCCGGGGAGGACAGCCGTTCACCGGCTTCCCGAAGCGATTCGAACGTGCCCGCATCGGTCCACCAGCCGGTTAACACGCCATAGGTCAGCGCGCCCTCCGCCGCGTACCGGTTATTCACATCGGTAATCTCCAGCTCTCCGCGCAGAGACGGACGAATGCCGCGGATCGCCCCGAATACCGCCGAGTCGTACAAATAGACTCCGGTCACGCAGTAGTCCGATTGCGGGTCGGACGGCTTCTCCTCGATCCGGGTAATGGTGTCGTTCGATAAGACAGGCACCCCATACCGGTTCAATTCGTCCGTTTCCTTCAGCAGCACCATGGCCGTCCCCGGCTCCTGCTTCGCAAACCGCTCCGCAAACGGCCGCAGATCGTCCTCGAACAGGTTGTCGCCCAGCAGAACGACCATCTTCTCGCCTTCGGAGACGAATCCTTCGGCCAAGGCGAGTCCCTGGGCGATTCCCCCGGCCTCCTCCTGGACCCGGTAGGTCAGCCGTACACCCCACCGCTTGCCGCCGCCCAGATAGTCGAGAAACAGTCCGGCGGACTGCTTGCCGATGACGACCAGAATATCCTCAATCCCGGCCGAGGCGAGCTTGCGGACCGCATGCTCGATCATCGGAACTTTTCCCGCCGGCAGCAAATGTTTGTTCACGATTTTCGTCAGAGGGGCGAGACGCGTCCCGGTTCCCCCGGCCAAAATAACGCCCTTCACCGGCTTTCCCCCTTTCCCAGCCTGCCGCAGCCGGCTGCCGCTTATATGAACTGCTTGGGATCGACTCCCCATTTCTCGATAAATTTGCGGTAATTCGTCTCGACCAGCCGGTCCATCCGCTCCTGACCCTGCTTGCGGAAGCTGGCGCTGCCGTGATGGTGAACGACCGTGTCGCCGGCCATCAGGAGACGGTACCCTTCCAGTCTGGTCCGATAGCAGTAATCGTCATCCTCGTAATGGCCGGGCGAAAACCGTTCGTCGAGCAGTCCGATCCGGTCCATCAAGTCCCGCCGGAACAAGAAGCAGAGGCCGACCAGCCGAGTCACTTCCTCCCACTTCCGCCCGTCCGACCGGTTCATCGTCTCGGCCATCCGGTGGAATTCGTCCAGCGAATCGTAGTACAGCTCCATCTGCTGTCTGCCGCTCGCGTAGTTGGTGCGGGGACCTACGATTCCCGCCTTCCGGTCGCTGTACAAACATTTAAGCAGGTTGGAGAGCCAGTTATGCGTGACAACGACGTCGTTGTTCAGCAGCAGCAGCTCGGTTCCGCTTGCCGCGAGCAGCCCCGTGTTGCATGCTTCCGGAAAACCGCGGTTCACCGGCAGAGAGACGAGCGTAACCGGCTTTTGCAAGCAATACTCGAGCGTCCCGTCCGTCGAGCCGTTGTCTACGACCACGATCTCATACGGGGCGTCCGTGTAAGTCTCGATCGCCGCTATACATTCGCGCAGCAGCCCGAGCTCGTTATATGTCGGGATGACGATGCTGGTCATTGTCATGACGAGACCCTCCCGAGCACGCTGCGGTTGCGGATATCGTCCACGGAAGACAGCCTCGGTCCTTCCGCCCGAAGCAAGTACGAGAGCGCCTCCAGATGATCGCCGACGATCAGATGGGCTACCGGATTGTCGTGGCCGGAGTTTTTCGCGCGTATCCGGTTTCTCGAGATCACGTCCACGCTCATCGCGCAACCGACTTTAAGGCCGCTGCGGACCGCGATCGACTGCGCCTTCGGCGGCACCATCAGATTGGCGCAGCCGATCGTCTCAAGCGCTCGCCGCGACAGCGCGTGAGGTACCGCCGTCATCGAGTTCGCTTCCAGGTCGGCCCGCCCGAGCGACCGGTTCAGCATCTCCTTCACGACCGACACCGGATCCCGGTTCGCGAATACGTCGATATAAGGAGAGATGTCGTTCAGCGCGACATCGGTTCCTTGATCCACCGCATCGACAAACGGCACCAGATGCTCCGCAAATACCGGGAAATCGCCGTCCAGAAACAGCAGGATATCCGAACGCGTCAGCTTCGCCCCGACCGCCCGACCGACGTCGTGTCCGAGCGGACGCACGAAGTGGACGACGATGCCGCCGCTTAAGGTGCGCGCGCTCCAAAACGTCCGGTCGGTCGAGCCGTTAACGACGATAACGATCTCGCTTAGCGGCAGTCTGCCGAGCTGATCCAGCACGGCAGGCAGCGCTTTTTCCTCATTCATCGCCGTGACGACGGCCCCGATCGTCTTCCGAGTAGGCACCAGCACCGGATTGTTTAGCCGGATTCCCTTTCCGCTTTCGAACCCCTGGACGAAATGGCGGGCGATGTCATGGTAGACGGTCCAGGAGGCAGTCCGGATCGGAAACGATTCTCTCCAGTCGTTCCAGCAGTTGTTCAGCGCCTGCGCCCGGCCCGCTGCGTCCACATCGATCAAGGGAGCAGTTTGCTTCCCGGCCTCGAAAGCTCTGCCGGCAAGCTGCACCGTCGCCGCCGAGCGAACCTGTCCGTCAGGGCCGCCCTGCTGCCGGAGACCCCTTCTTCTTCCTCCGCTCCGCCTTCCTGCCTTGTGTATTTTTCGCTTAAGCCGGCCGCGCGTACGGCCGGGTATTCGGAATTGACGTTTGCGCAATCGACCCATGCCTTCACCTCACGATTTCCCTGACCCGCATCAGGTCCGGCAAATTGCCCCGTTCATTCGTCGACCGGATATACCAGTCCATAGCTTCGAGGTGGTCTCCGATTATCAATTGCTCGAGCGGGTCACTCCCCGTTTTCTGCCGTCTTCTGCGGATCGGGTTCGGTCTGCCCACATCGATATAATGGACGGCTCGGACATCCAGCCCGCGGCATATTCCGACCGCCTGGGCTTTAGGCGGAACCGCAAGCTCCTCGAAGCCGATCGTCTCGAGCGCCCTCCGGCTTAAGGCGTGCGGAATCGTCGTCATCGACGCACCTTTCAGATCCGGCCGCGATAAAGCGATATTCATCGCGTGCTTGGCAAGCACGACCCCATGCACGTTCCGTTTGCCCGTCGGCCCCATATAGCTGTTCAGCGCAATGTCGACCCCGTTCTCCACCGCCTTGATCAGCGGCATCAGATCTTTAGCGGGAATGACGATATCCCCGTCGGTAAACAGCACGATCTTCCCCTTCGCTTCTTTGGCCCCGATGCTTCTGCCCACGTCGTGGCCAAGCGCTTCCGGATACGTAATGACGCGCGCCCCGAGCGATTCCGCCAATTGCCGTGTTCCGTCCGTCGTGCCGTTGGCTACGACGATGACTTCCGTATTCCGGTGGACGCGGAACGCCTGGCGGATAACGCGTTCGATCGTCCGGCGTTCATTCACGACCGGGATGACGACCGATACGGCGGGACCGCCGGAGTAGTCCGGCTGCCCGGCCCGGGCGGGAACTCCCGGTCTGACCGTCGTGCGGCGGGAATGGAGACGGCCGGCGGCCGCTCTCTTCCGGTGTAAGCGGGTGCTTGTTCTCCTTCTGTTGCCGGCTCGCGGCTTCAACATCATTCACCTCCGATTTCATGAGGAACCTGTGCAACTATCGGCTACATCCGCCTGTGCGAATCGCTTCCCCGCGGCTTGCCCGGCATCGCGCCGCGGTGCCGCTATGGTTGCTTTTCTTACGAGTCATTCTATGAAAATCCGCATTAGACGAAAGGGCATCCGCCGATTGTCCGATAAAAAGGGCTGTAGCTGCCGCAAAAACGGCGAGTGACGGAATGAGCAGCGGGCCGCAAAAAGAATGAAAATCCGCTCCAAGCCAAACAGCAGCCTCCCGCTCCGCAAGCGGAGTGGAGAGGCTGCCGTCTGTTCGCTGCCGGCCGGTCAGGGGGCCGGCCTTGCCGCATGAACACCTTGTTATACGCCGGTGCCGATCGCGATCCAGTTAATCATGCCTTGGGGTTCCGGGGTAAATTTCGTCCGTACAATTTCTACGGTTGCAAACCGCTCGGTTTTCGCTTTCAGTACGGAATAGCAGGCGGAATGATTCGTCATCGCCACCAGCACGTAGCCGGTATCGGCGAACGGCTCCTCGAACGTCACTTCGATGTACACAGTCTCGTCGTTCACCGCGAATCGGAACGGAGCGGCTCCGAATTGCTGCAGCGCTCTCCCCGTCCGCCCGGTCGTCTGCACCGCCGCAAAATCGAGCTTGCTTGCCGGGAGCGAGCCGTCGGCGATATGCTCGGCGCCGACCGCTCCTTCGGCCAGCTTGCCCGGAGTGACCGAACCTGCTGCGAGCTTGTCGGACGTTACCGCTCCGGCGGCAACCTTTTCCGTCGTGACCGCTCCGTCCGCCAGCTTCTCGGACGTAACGGCGGCTGCGGCCACATGTACGGAAGCGACGGAGCCGCTCTTCAGCCTGCCTCCGGAAGTTTCCTCCTGGGAGGGGTCGCGCATCGGCCAGGCGATACCTTCGAGATGATGCGGCTTGATCGCACCGACTTCGATGTGATGGCTCTGAACCGTCCCCGGACGGATATGAATGCCCTCGATGCTGTCGGATGCCAGGATCGCGCCGGTCACCGACCGCGACGCCAGCTTCTCGGATGTAACCGACCGGTTCGCGAGCTGCTCCGTCGTTACGCTTGCCGCCGCCAGCTTCTCCGCGGTGACCGACGAGTTCTGCAGCTTGCCGCCGCCAATGCTGTCGTCAGGCAGCCGGTCGGCGATCCAGGCGACCGGACCGAGATGTTCTTCCCCGATTGCCCCCGGCTCGAGATGGCGGCTCTGAACCGCGCCGTCGCGAAGGTGGCCGCTATCGACGCTGTCTGCCGCGAGGGCGGAGCCGGTAACCGCTCCGTCAGTCAGCTTGGCGGCGGTGATGGAGCCGTCTGCGAGCCGGTCCTCGCCGATCGATTCGAACGCCAGCTTCTCCCATGTCACCGTTCCGTCCGCCAGTTGCCGCCCGCTTACGCTGCCCTCCGCCAGATGCTCCGTTCCGACGCTCCCGGCCGCGAGCTGCTCCGCTCCTACGGAACCCGCTTGGAGATGTGCCGACTGCACGGCTTCCGGACCGATATGGAAGCTCTGAACCGATCCCGGACGGATATGCTCGCTGACGACGCTGCCGGTCGCCAGACTGGCCGAGGTGACCGATTGGTCGGCAAGCTTGGCGGAGGTGATGGAGCCGTCCGCAAGCCGATCCGGATCGATCGTTTCGAACGCCAGCTTCTCCCATGTCACCGCTCCGTCCGCCAGTTGCCGCCCGCTTACGCTGCCCTCCGCCAGATGCCCCGTCCCGACGCTCCCGGCCGCGAGCTGCTCCGCTCCTATGGAACCCGCTTGAAGGTGGGCGGGCCGGATCGCCTCCGGGCCGATATGGTAGCTCTGGACCGCGCCCGGACGAATATGCCCGCTGACGACGCTGCCGGCTGCCAGACTGCCCGAGGTGACCGATTGGTCGGCAAGCTTGGCGGAGGTGATGGAGCCGTCCGCGAGCCGCTCCGTATCGATCGCTTCGAACGCCAGCTTCTCCCATGTCACCGCTCCGTCCGCCAGCTGCCGCCCGCTTACGCTGCCATCCGCCAGATGCTCCGTCCCGACGCTCCCGGCCGCGAGCTGCTCCGCTCCTACAGAATCGTCCTGCAACTGCTCCCGGCCGACCGCATCTTTGCGGATATGCAGCCCTTGTACCGCTCCTTGCTGAATATGGCTGCCTTCGATGCTGCCGCCGGCGAGAACCGTACCGGACAGCGATCCGGGCGCCAGCTTCTTCAACGTGACCGAGCCGTCCGCCAGCTTGTCGGCCGTTACGCTGCCCGCCGCCAGCTTCTCTTCCGTCACCGCTCCGTCCGCCAGCTTCTCCGAGCTGACCGCGTCCGCCGCGAGCTTCGCTCCCGTCACCGCTTCATCCTGCAGCATCGCCGAAGTGATCGCATTTTCCTGAATATGCTCCTCGGCCACCGCGCCGTCCGCCAGATGACAAGACTGAACCGATTCGTTCAGCAGATGGCCCCCGCTCACCGACTCGAACGCCAGCTTCTCTCCCGTCACCGCCCCGTCGAGCAGATGATCCTGGCCGATGGAACCGGCCGCGATCTTGTCGCCGCCGACGATGCCGGCAGCGAGATGCTCCGCCCGAAGCGCGCCCGGCTCGATGTGGTAGCCTTTGACCGCAGCGGCCTGCAGATGGTAGCCCCGCAGCGCTTCCGCCTGGATATGCTCGCTCCGGACACTTTCCGCAGCCAGCTTCTCCGAGGTGACGGCGCGTTCGGCCAACTTCTCTTCCGTGACCGCCCCCGTCTGCAGCTTCACCGTCGAGACCGCCTGCTCCTGCAAATGCGATTCGGCTACGGATTGAGAGGCCAGATGACGGGTGCGTACCGATTCGCCCGCCAGGTGAACAGCCTGCACGGCGCCCGGGGCGATTTTACTCTGTGTAACCGCGCTGTCCGCCAGATGTTCTTCCGTAATCGCCGACGTCTGGATATTGCCGCCCGCGACGCTCTCCGGCGACAGATGACCAGCGGTTACCGCTCCGGCCTCCAGATGCTCCGGCCGGATAATGCCGGACTTCAGGTGACAGCTCTGGATCGTTTCATTTTTCAAATGTTTGGCGGTAATCGCTTCGTCCGCCACTTTGTCGCCCGTGACCGCTTGCGCGGCGAGCCGCTCCGAGTTCACCGAGCCGACCGCCAGCTTCCCGGACGTTACGGCTCCGTCCTGAATCGCATCCTCCGAGACGGCACCGTCGGCAATATGCACAGAGCCGACCGAACCGGCCGCCAGATGCGCCGCTTCCACGGCGCCTTCGCCGATATGGTTCGGAAGGATCGCGCCGCTCTTCAGATGAGTGCCGTCGATACTGCCGGCCGACAAATGCCGGGTCGAGATCGCGCCCTCCGCCACATGCGATCCGACGACGCTGTTATTCGCCAGATGGCGCGATACGATCGTACCTTCATGGACATGCTCCGAGACGATCGACCGTTTACCGATATGGCGGCCCGTGACCGCTCCTTGGGCCAGATGGGTTGATCCGACGCTCCCTTCGGCCAGCAGCTCCGGCGTCACCGAACCGGGTACGATATGGCGCGTCTCCACCGATGAAGCGGCGAGCTTGCCGCCAGTTACGCTATCCGGCGCGAGTTTGGCCGCGGTCACCGAGCCGTCCGCCAGCTTCGCTTCCGTGACCGCTTCGCTGCGAATCGTCTCGGAGGCAACCGAACCGGCGCTCAAATGCTCCTGGCTGACCGAGTCCGCAGCCAGATGTTCGCCAAGCACCGCTCCTTGCGTCAAATGTTCCGACGTAACGGCATTGTCCGCCAGGTGCGCACCACGAACCGCTCCGGGCGCCAGCTTCGACGCCGTTACGCTGGCATCGGCCAGCTTCGATGAGGTCACCGCCAGGTCGGTCATTTTGTCCGTGGACACCGTCTCGGGGGCGAGCTTCGACGTCGTAACCGCGTGGTCCACGATATGGTGCGTGTACACCGTTCCCTGAACAAGATGGTTGCGCGTTATTGAACCTAGCGCGATTTTGTTCCACGTGACCGCATAATCCTGAATCGAATCGTTGCCAATCGACATTTTCTGAAAATGTTCCGCACCGATCGCACCCGCTCCGATATGCTGCGATTTCACCGCGCCTTCGGCAAGCGTCTCTTCGTTCACCGCTCCGAGCGCCAGCTTGCCGGAGGTGACGGAGCCGTCCGCCAGCTTCTCCCCGGTTACCGCTCCGTCGCGCAGCTTGCCGGTCGTCACGCTGCCGGACGCCAGCTCCGTCTCGCCGACCGCCTCCTCCTCCAGCTCGTCGGAGCCGACGGTGCCGGGGGAGAGATGACGCCGGTCGATGGCCCGCTCGGCGATGACTCTGCCGGAAACGGCGCCAGACGCCAGCTTCGGCTCCGTCACGGCACCGTTCTCCAGCTTAGACGTGCTAACGGCTGCGTCGGACAGCCCGGCTCCGGTTACGGCCTGCGATGCCAGCTTTCCTGTTGTTACCGCTCCGTCGGCCAGATGCTCTTCCAGCACGGACTGCGGCTTCAGGTGCGACGATTGGACCGACTGAGGCTGCAGGTGCTGCGATTCTACGGATTCGCTTGCCAGCTTGCCGGACGTTACCGACTGCGGCTTCAGTTGGACGGTTCCTACGGATTCCTCGGCCAAATGATCGGTCTGGACGCTGTTTGCCGCTAGATGCTCCGCGGCCACCGCCCCAGCCGCCAAATGCTCCCCCAATACCGATCCTTTCTGGAGATGAATGGAGTCGATACTCGCTTCCCCGATCTTCTCCCCGGTAACGGCCCCATCCCGCAGTTTCTCCGTCAGAACGGCTCCGTCGGCGATTTTGGCCGAGTTTACCGAACCATTGGCCAGATTGCTGGACAATACCGCTCCGCTTTTTATTTTCTCGCTGACGATCGACTGGTCTTGAATCAAGTCGGTGGAGATGCACTGTACGTGCAGATGTTTCGCCTCGATGGAGCCTTCGGCGATTTTCATCGAATCGATCGTTTTGTCGGCCAGCTTCTCGGACGTAATGCTGTTGTCGATCAGCTTCTCCCCGGATATCGATCTCGGCTTCAGCTTCTTGCCGGATATCGTCCCGTGAACGATATGTCGGTCCTCGATCGAAGCCAGGGCGATTTTATTCGCCGTCACGCTTCCCTCAGCCAGCTTGGTGTTATCTACGGCGTAATCCGCGATGGAATCGCGCCCGATGCTGTTCGGCTTCAGCTTCGATCCGTCGATCGCGCGGCTGGCAATCTTCTCGTTCGTAATCGCTTCGTCGACGATATCGTCGGTGTAGACGACAGCCACATTTTCGTGCTGGGCGCGTTCGAATAAGAGCAGCACCGGAGATATATCCGTCGGCTCCTCGTACACCTCCACCTTCTGGATCGTTTTGTCGGCGGGACTTCCGCCCGCAGGCGCTGCCGGCTCTTGAACGGCAGGCTTCTCCGGAACGGACTTTTCTGAAACGGGCTTTTCCGCGGCGGCTTTGTCCGGGGCGGGTGCTTCCGCCGCAGGCGCCGCGGCGATCCGGGCTACATTGGCTTCCGGTTCGGGGGCGCGGTCGGCTTCTTGGCGTTCCGTAGCCTCCGGTCCGCTTTCGTTACGTTTGGGTCGCGGCGCTTTTTGCGTTTTATCGTCGTCCAGCCAGCTTAGCTCATTCATCTTGGAGTTGTAGATTCGCTGTCCGGATTGTTTTTTGGCCCGCGATCCGTCATTCGGTTTGTTCCTTTTCATCCGGGTCACCTTTCTTCTTCCAGGAGTAGTCATCTGTAACATATGCACCGATATGGGCACAGGTCACATTAGCCCGGCGATTTAGATAAGCGCCTAGCTTCCCGGACCGCAAATGGAAGAGGCGAAATCGGATATCAACTAGAAAGATTTCATCGATTCGGTTTTAAAAAAAATCAGTTTTTCACCTTCATAGCGCCGCCTATCAGGCTATCTTCCTATTTTTGCAAGAATTACGCCCGTAACTAGAACCAAACCTTCTGGACGAGTATACATTAATATCGAATCAGCTAGAGGGGAGGAAAAACGAAGATGTCTGATCAAACAAAAGTGTCCGATTTTGTGTTCGGTTGGAATCCTTCCTTTGGAGCGTGCAACCCCCACCGTTCCGGCGGCGCCCATCATTCCCAGGGCCATCGTACCGGGGGCGCCCACCATTCGCACGGCAAGCGTACGGGCGGCGATCGCACGCTCGGCAGCCGCACCGGAGGCGCCCATCATTCTCATGGCCAGCATGCCGGAGAAGAGCATCATTCCCACGGCCGGCGCACCGAAGGCGCCCATCATAGTTTCGGCAGCTTGACCGGAGGCCACCGTACGCACGGCAAACGGAAAGCGAGCCCCAAAAAATGCTGCAAGCCGTGCCGGAAAGTTGTCAGACGCCCTGTCAAAAAGAAAAAACGCTGCTAGACGGGCTTCACTCTTCCAAGCACGCATGCAGAGCTTGGACCAGGTGCCAGCCGCGTCATCCAGCAACCGATAACCGGGCATATGCCGTCGCACGCCACGTATCCTCCGCATAAAGTATCCCACAACAGCCTACCTGATCAGGTAGGCTGTTGCTTATCAGGAAAGGCGGACCGGATGTTATGGCATTGCCCGTGTACAAGTTCGACCTAGGCGCTTACGAAACGAAAATGATGAAGAAACATATATGGGACGGCACCTTCGTTAACGCCCGCCTTCATTTCAAAGG
Source organism: Paenibacillus sp. GYB004 (assembly GCF_036577605.1). Taxonomy (NCBI): domain Bacteria; kingdom Bacillati; phylum Bacillota; class Bacilli; order Caryophanales; family Paenibacillaceae; genus Paenibacillus; species Paenibacillus sp. GYB004. The sequence continues at coordinate 50,328 of NZ_JARBDB010000064.1, read as the reverse complement.
GAAGCCGTTTGCGGTCCGTATCCGGTATCGCGGCGGACATACGCGCAACTACCCGAAAAAATCGTACGAGGTCCGGATCGGCGATATTACGTATCATTTTAATGCCGAATATGACGATCCTTCGATGATGCGCAACGCAATGTCTTTTCATTTTTTTCAAACGATCGGGGTGCCGAGCCCGTTAACCCGCCACTGCGAGCTATATATAAACGGTGTTAACGAAGGCGTCTACCTGCTGATCGAAGCGGTTAACCGCAAGTTTTTCCGGCGCAGGAAAATCAAGGTCCGCTCGCTCGTGTACGCCGACAACGACAGCGCCAACTTCTCCTTGATCAGTCCGGACACCCGCAAGAGGAAGCGCACGCTGTTCGAAGGATACCGGCTCGTCATCGGCTCCGATGCCGACCGCACGAAACTGAAACGGTTCGTGCACAACGTCAACAAGCTCCAAAAAAGCCGCCCGGCGCATCTGAAGCGCAGGCTGGATTCCGACAATTACTTGCGCTGGCTCGCCGGCGCCGTGTTGACGGGCAATTATGACGGCTTCGACCAAAACTATGCCTTGTACGAACATGCGCCCTCCGGCAAATATCGCATCATCCCGTGGGACTACGAAGGAACTTGGGGGAGGAATTGTTACGGAGAGCGCTGCTCTGCCAATCTGGTGCGGATCACGGGCTACAATCAGCTGACCGAAGCGATGCTCGCCCGGAAGTCCGTCCGCAGCCGGTACCGCGAGCTGCTCGAACAGCTGGTGAACACCGCCTTTACGACAACCCGGATTATGCCGGTCGTCGAAAATATGCATCAACGCATCTCCTCTTACCTGTATCACGACAGCAACCGGAAGTGGCCGTACCGGACCTTCGCCTCCGAACCGGACGTATTCCGCAGCTACATTCAGGAACGCCGGGAGATCGTGCTGAAGGAGCTGGAGAAGTTGTAGAGTAAGTACGCGGCTGCCGGGGCTCGGCGGCGGGGCTTCTTGCTTGGGATGTTGCTTCGACGGAGGGTGACGGTGAGGGCTTTTCGTGTGGTTTTCGCGTAGGAAGCTGCTTCGGTGGGCTCGGCAGCGGAGCTTCTCGCTCGGGAAGCTGCTTCGGACGGGGGGCGGCGGCGGGTACTCTCGCTTGGATGCTGCTTCGGCGGGGTTAGGCTGTGGACTTTCTCGGCGAGCCGGCTTTGCCAGCGGAAGTTTTACTTCCGTTATTTTGCGTATGCAGCCGTCCGTGGGGGTTTAGCGGAACAATTGCTGCCGCTATTTGCACCTAATCGGGCTAATTCTCGTCAAATCAAGAGATTAGCGGAAACGAATCTTCCTCTATCGACCGATTTACCTCTCCATCGTAGTCTTAGAGGAACTCAAACTTCCGCTACCTCTATCTTCTCCGCCTTCAAATCTCCCTATTAGCTATCGAAGCCCCGATCGGCGCCCCTTGGTGATGTATACGGATATCTTATGTGTTGTGAGAGCCCACACGTGCTCCGTTCCGCAGCCTAGTCCGGTTCCAAGTACAAGCACAATTTCCTGCTCGGAAGCAGGAAGCTCCGATAAAATAGCCGCGGTTTCACCCCCGCTTTCCTGTACAAACCAAAAAGCGCTCCGGCTCTATGGGAGTCCGCTGCGCTTTTCCTGGTTTCTTCCGCTTCCTTTCGCCGTCTTTCATGCACCCCGCATCGGCTCGCCGGCGATTCGATCCGGACACCCCAATCCGGCAACCGTCCCTCTTCGGACCTCGCTCCCGGCAATGCCGCAGCCTCAACCGGCATGGGAGCCCTCACGTCCTGGGGCCGTCCAGCTTCCGGTACAGCTCGAGCAGCCGGTTGGCCGAATGCTCCCATGTGAACCGTTCGCGTACGCGGCTCAGGCCGTTCTCGCCCAGCTTTTGCGCATAACCGGGATCGGCGAGCACCGAGCAGATACTCTCTGCGAGTCCTACCGAGATATGGGCAGACGTAACGAGAAGTCCGGATTGCTCGTGCTGGATAATCTCGGTCATGCCGCCGACGGCGGTGGCGACAACCGGCACTCCGGACGCCATCGCTTCTACGTTAACAAGCCCGAACGCCTCCTGCCTGGCAGAAGGAACGACGACGACGTCAGCCAGCCGGAACCAGTCGGCGATTTCGCCATGCGGCACGAACGGGACGAAGCGGACGTTCGATTTGACGATCGACGCCATCTTGCGGAGTTTGCGCACATACGCCGTCTTCCGGTTGGAGCCGTAAAAAGCTCCGCCGACGAGCAGCAAAACCGCATCCGGCTCGAGTGCGGTAATGGCGGGCATAGCCGCAAGCAGATGGTGGACGCCCTTTTTCGGAATAAAGCGGCCGACGTACAGCACGATTTTTTTACCTGCCAATCCGAGCCTCTCCAGCATCTCCTCCCGTTTGCCGCGCTCCCCTTCGACCCACTTGGAGACGAACCGGCCGGTATCGACTCCCAGATGGTTCACGACTATTTTGGAGTCCGACGACGGGTCCATGGCGGCGACCTTGTCTTTGAGAAACTGGCTGTTCACCACGATCGCATCCACAGCTCTCAGGCAGGCTCGCAGCGACGGCAAGCTGATATGCGGTCTGGAAATAAAAACGGTGGAATGAAGCGACAACACGACAGGTTTCTGCGGGTACAGCCGCTTGACGTATTTCGCATACCTCGGCCGGTTTTCCACCTGAATGACGTCCGGCTGCTCGCGCTTCAGCGCCAGGCAAATGTGACGGATATACGGTTTGGCGGCTGTACGGACGAAACGAATCTCATGGATCGTCTCGCGGGCCGGCCGCTTCCCCATTTTTTTGCCGAATATCCAAACGTCCGACTGCTGCTTCAAGCGTTCTCCGATCTGCATGACAGTAAGCTCGACCGAGCTGCTCTTGCCTGACGGGATGACGAATGATCCGGGTGTAACGATCGCGACGCGTAACCGGGACACGTCCCCCACCTCCTTCTGCGATTGCACGTACGGGAATGTTCCGTACAGCTGATTTGGAATACGATCGAACTTACGGTCGTACGGCTGCGGGCAGCATTAAGTACGAATCGTAACGGGCGTCCCGACGCTTACTTGGCGGGCCAGTTCGAGAACGTCCCGGTTGTACATGCGGATGCAGCCCTTCGACACTTGGCCGCCGATGGAGGAAGGATCGTTCGTTCCGTGGATACCGTAATGTTTGCGGGAAAGCCCCAGCCAATAAGCGCCATAAGGGCCGCCCGGATTAGGCTCCTTGTTGACTATCTTGTATTCGCCGGTGGGAGTGGTTGTCAGCATCTTCCCGATCCCGACGGGATACGTGCGTATGACGATATCGTTCTCCAGAAGATGAAGCTTCCGGTCGGACAAATCGACAATAATTCGGAGCGACGGCATATGGCATCCCTCCTGACTGACTGATGGTGCGGCCGAACCAGGCGGGGTACCCGCCTATCGGACTCTATACTATATGCAGACATTTCACGGGCTGACATCGGGGAAACGGGCTCTCCCCGTCCTTTCTTGCCTAACCGCAAAAAAAACCGACCGGCGGATAAACGCTTCCGCCAATCGGTTTGCTGTCCGGACAGCCGCTTCATCCGTCCTTTTTCCAGGAGACGAACAAAAGCAGCGCATACGAAATAACGATAATCGAGCCGGTCCACAGCAAGGCCAGCGTCATATTGCCGCTCTCGACCGCTACATAGATGGCCGTCGGTACCGTCTGTGTCCGTCCGGGGATATTGCCCGCAATCATCAGCGTCGCCCCGAACTCCCCGAGCCCGCGGGCAAAGCCGAGCACGAAGGCGGTCACCAGGGCGCGCCGGGCAAGCGGCAGCGTAATGTACCGGAATACCTGCCACTCCCCGCCGCCCATCGAACGCGCCGCATCCTCCAGATCCGGATCGACCGAGGCGAAGCCGGTTTTCATCGTCTGATAAACGAGCGGGAAGGCTACGACGCAAGCGGCGATGACCGCCGCCTGCCAAGTGAATACGATCGTCTGATCGAACAGCCATTCCGCCATGCGACCCAGCCAGCTTTTTCGGCCGAGACCGAGAAGCAGCACGAATCCGACAACAGTGGGCGGAAGCACCAGAGGCAGCAGAAGCAGCGTCTCCACCGCCGTTTTGCCGGGGAACCGGGCACGGCTCATCCCCTTCGCAACCGCGGCCGCTGCGAAAAATACGAAGACGCCGGAGAGGAGCGACACTTGCAGCGACAGGACAACCGGCGCGAGAAACTGCTCCAGCGATAGACCGCTCATGTTCCGGGGGCGGCTGGGCTGAATCCGTATTTGCTGAAAATGTCAGCCGCTTCCTTCGTCTGCAAAAACCGGAACAGCTCCCGGCTTAGCTCCGGATGCCGGGTTGTTTTGACGACTCCTGCCGGGTACAGGGCAGGCGTATAGGTCGAGGGATCGACGGTGAAGGCGACCTTCACCTTCTGCGAGGACATCGCGTCCGTTTTGTAGACGAAGCCCGCGTCGGCATTGCCGGTCTCCACATAAGAGAGCACCTGGCGCACATCCTTGGCCTGAACGAGCTTCGGTTCCAGCACCTCCCACAGCTTCGCGGCGGTGAGCGCTTCCTTGGCGTAACTTCCCGCCGGCACGCTTTCGGGAATGCCGATGGCGATCCGTTTGACCTTGGACGCCGCCAGATCGGCTGCGGCGCGCCACTCCCCTTTGTCGTCATTCGGCACGACCACCACTAGCTCATTGCGCAATATCGCCTGCTGCTCATTCTCGTCGATCAACTGTTTATCGAGCAGCGTCTTCATGTTTTTCACGGCCGCAGACAGAAACAGATCCGCCGGCGCCCCCTGCTCGATCTGCTGCTGCAGCGCTCCGGAAGCGCCGAAATTAAACGTCAGCTTGACCGCCGGATGGCTGCGTTCATACACGTTCTTAAGCTCGTTCAGCGCATCGGTCAGGCTGGCCGCCGCCGATACGAGCAGTTCGGTCTGCTGCTTGGCCGGCTCGCCGTCCGCGCCGCCTTCCTTCGCGGATTCCGGGCCGCAGCCGGCAGTATACGCGGCCAGCAATCCTGTCAGCAGGAGAGCGGCCGTTAGACGCCAGCTTCGACTTTTCCTATTCTCGCTTTTCCAAAACCTTGCCATGCGCAGAACCTCCGGCTGTAATATAGCGAATAGCTACATCTTACCATCACGCCGCCGGATGCACTAGAAAACAATGATAGAGCGATATTCGCTATAATCGGACCGAAGTGCAAGATTAGGTTTGGAAGACGGATTGCCTTGTGCGGGTCCATCGTTCACGGCCTGTACGCGTCTTGCGCCTATCCCGATAGGTTGCCGAAGGTTGGCGCCCCCATCAGCTCAGGAGCTATTAAGGGACGATAACTCCGTTATGAAGATTTTGCGTTTGCGTCACAGTTCCGGATATAACCGCAAAATAGGCAGATACGGCTCCCTGCACCAGATTTTGATGAACGGACAGATTTCCTAGTATACTAGCGCCCGTCCGCATAAAATTTTCCGCTGCAGTCGATCCCGAAATTCGAACGACATTCCCCGTCGAAGCAACATTGCTCAACTTCTCGAAATAGAAACACCAAAATTTCAAGTTATCCGGTTCGATCGTCGTACGCATCAGATTGTTCGAGACGATAAGATCGGCGTTATAATCCGGATATCCGGTCTCTCCGTTATTAAAGCCTTGGAAAATAATAAATATTTTTTTCGTATCGAACAATTCGTTATTCGTAATGACGGCACCGACCTTGCAATCACTGCAATATATCGCGCGATCGTTATTCTTGAGAATATTATGCGAGATAACCGCATTTTCGAAATGCTGAACCAGCACGCCGTAAGACGCGGTTCCCGGCTCTGCAATCACCTCTACGGAATTCCCCGTCACCAGGACATCTTTTATTTTTCCCACCGGAGCCGGAGAGAAGGCCGCATTGGAACCGATAACCTCAATCCCGTTCCCGTAAATCTTTTTAATTATATTGTTAGATATGGTGTATTTGTCGTATATTCCGAAGTACGTCCCTCTTCCAATCGATATGCCAAACGATTTGATTATGGATTTTTCATTGATGAGGGCACCTTCAATACAATTATTTGTGACGATGCAATTCCGCGAATTGGTTTTCCCCTTGATCGCAGCATAGTAGGAGTCGACGAAACGATTTCCGTCAATAAGCAGTTTTTCGCAGGATGCATAAAAATCGATTACGCCGATCGGACCGACTCCCGTCGTCGTTTGACGGCCGTAATGTTTAAACAGATTATTGCGAATGACCAGACTGGAAAATACCTCGACCGCGATGTCTGCCGTAGTGATCGTAATAGCCCCGAGTCCATACATCGCAATGGGCTCGTTTTTAATGAACGTGTTATCCGATACGATGCCGTTACAGTTGCCGCTGATGGCAATCACGCTAGTGTCCAAATGGCCCGGGGCGTTTTCGTATCCTTTCTCAAAATAGTTGTCTTCGATCTTGACAAGCAACGATTGATCGAGATCCGCCTTGTCCGCATCGTCATAACCGATTAAAAAGATGGCATTCGAAGGCGTATTTAAAAACTTGCACTTCCGTATGGAAAGAAAAGACTTGTCGTTGACGTAAGCACGATCCCGGGCCGACCAGTATACGATGCGATAATACAGCCGATTCAGTTGATCCGGCGCTATTTGATTGTCCTTATTCCCGTCGAAAATCATGTTTTCGAAAGAAACATCGATTCCGTTCGTTTGGATATCGAACATGACGGTTCTTTGGCCGAGCGAATTCTTAAACTTGATTGTCGCGCTATCGTAGCTGAGGAAACGGATTGACTTGCCGATCGTCAAAGACGTGACTATATACGTACCACTCGGGAAATAAACGGTCGATCCTGCTGCGGCAGCGTCGATCGCGGATTGAATCGCCGCCGTGTCATCCGTCGAGCCGTCGCCTGTCGCTCCGAAGCAGGTTACAAGGATTGCGTTCGGATAAGGACAACAGTCGCCGGACGCATTCCCATAGACGCTTGCGGTCACGACGCTTCCCTGCCGGGCAAATCCTACGCCGCTGCCGAACATTAACCCTGTAACCGCGGCGGTGCTTGCCGCTCCGAGCAATTTTCTCCTGCTGATTTTCACTTCGGATTCGTTTTGGTTCATAGGTCGACTCCTCCTTGATCAATGAAATCATGCGCCTTCGCTTCGAGAAACTCCGCAGCCCGCAATCGCCTCTTTTTTCACACAAAGGCTCGATTTATTTGCCGACTTCTGCGGCAATTAACTTGTCTGCCCGTTCGGCGGCTTCTCTCAATGCGCTGTTGATATCTTTACCTGCGCTGTATTCGCCCAGAGCCGTCAGCACTTCTTTGTCCGCGATGCCTTGATACCTCGTCTTCATCGTTGGAGCCGCGAACTTCGCGGGCAAGATCGCCTTCATATTTTTTCCTTTGTAGAGCGGTTGATTGACTCCGAAGTTTTGCATGACCTTGCTTTGATCCTTCAAGATCGAAGGGGTTCCGCCTTTGGCCTGCCACTCTTGAAATTCGTCCGATGTCACGTAGGCAAGCACCTGGAACGCGGCATCCCTTTTTTTGCTCATGCTCGTAATGTAGTAGTAGGCGGGGTATGACTGCGGCCCGATTCCTGACTTATCCGGCAGGAACGGCAATTGCACCATGTCCCAGTTCATATTCCCGAAGCCCGCGCCTCCGCCGCTCAACGTCATCAGCATGGCGATCGTCTGCTCCTTGAAGAACGGATTTTGCTGGTCCGGCAGCGAAAAGGTATGATTGGGCAGCCCGTTTCCGGGGATTTTATAAAATCTGGCCATGTTTTCGAACGCCCGGACGAAGTTGTCCTGTGTAAACAGCGCTTTATTCGTTTTCGGATCGAGGTGCGGTGCGGAATACTGGTTCAAGAACATCATGTGCTGGAAAGCGAACGTCAGGCCCCGATAGTTGACTCCGCCTTCCGTTCGGGTCATTTTCTTCGCGAGATCGTACAATTCGTCCCAAGTCATCCCGTCTTTCGGGTAAGCGGTTCCAAAACGATCGAACAAATCTTTGTTGTAAAACAAGGCGCCGGAAATCGTATTCACAGGAAGCCCGTAAATTCCCCCGTTTGCCAGCTCCCGCTGAATATCGACGGTTGACGGCTCAAGCCGGGACAAGTTGTAATTGTACTTTTTAATCAAATCGCTTATATCGCTCTGCAAGCCGTACGACAGGAGCGTAGCTGGAGTGAGCCCGACGGAGCTGAGGAAAATGTCGATCGTTTGGTTGGCCGTGATCAAGTTCTGCACGGCGCCGTTCACGAATGTGATTGTAAAGTTCGGGAACTTCTTGCGGATTTCGTTGCCGCCTAGCTGCTCCATGAATTGTTCCGCCGTCGCCCCGCTGGACGAGGCGAATACGAGCTCCACCTGATCTTCGGCCGCTTTCTTCGCCAGTTGCTCCGGAGTATCCTTCCCTTCCGTCTCCGTGCTGATCCCCTTGTTCCCGGTATCGCCTCCCGTCCCGTTGCTGCATGCCGCAAGCAGCATTATGAAGGTCAACATTACGAAAAGCAGGATGTAAGTAACCGTTTTCATTTTGCTCGTTTCCCCCTATCGTTTTCTCCGCCCGGCCGGCGTATGTATCGGCCGGGCAGAGTCGGATTCGTCTTCTTCAAGCCAGCGTTTCCAACTGCTCGGGTTTCACTTCGCCGAGCAGCGGCACTCCTCTTACCAGCCGTCCCAGCTCTTCTACGGCGAATTGCCCTAACCGCTTGATCCCGTTATTGACCGCGCCGGCGATATGCGGGGTTACTATGCAGTTGGGCAGACTGCGAAACGGATGGTCAAGCGCCGGAGGCTCGGGAGCCGTGACATCCAGACAAGCGAACAGACGGCCTTTTTGCAATTGTTCGACCAGCGCCGCTTCGTCCACGATTGACCCTCGCGCCGTATTGATCAGGATCGCGTCGTCCTTCATCATTATCAGCCGCTCGCGATTGATCAAATGATACGTCGACGGTATAGATGGGGCATGAAGCGATACGACATCGCTTGCCTCCAGCAGCTCGTTAAGCTCGGCCTTCACCGCTCCGATGCGGGTGATCTCCTCAGCCGTACTAAATGGATCGTAGACGAGGATGTCGACGGAAAATTGACGCATAAGCCGAATGTAGTGCCGCCCGGCTTTCCCCGCGCCGATGACGCCGACGGTAATCCCATACAATTCGCGAACGAGCTCTCTCCCTTGTCCCCATCCCCCCTCGCGAGTAATCTGCGACAATCTCCACATATTTTTCAGCGAAGCGATTGTAAGGGCAAGCGCCGATTCCGCCACGCCGACGGCCAATGAATCGTTGCAGCTGGCCACCCGGATTCCCCGGCTCCACAGCTCCGGCGTCACGACCGGCTTCACCGTGCCGGCCGCGTGGACGACTGCCCGGAGGCGCGGAGCCTGGTCCAATATCTCTTTTGTTAATGGGGTGCAGCCCCATGACGTTACGGCCAGATCTGCCCCGGCGATCACATCCTTCAACGTTTCCGGAGTAGGCATGCCCTCCGTCCGATTGTAGACGACATCGCCAAGCGACTCGAGCTGTTTACGGTGAGCTGCGTCAAACAATTTTCGTTGCACGACCAGGTCCGGCAGTATGGCGATTTTCAGTTCCACCGCGTTCTCTCCTCCACCGTGATGCTTATCGTCCCCGCACCGCTGCAAGCTGCAAGCGCTAGAACTCCGCCAAGCATTACGTTTTGAAATCCGTATTTCCCAGCCAAAATCGGTTCCCCTTCTATCGTTCACAGCGCCTTATCTAAACCCATTTCTTCCAGCAAGGCGGGCAACCGCCGCTGCCACCTGTCCTTCGCAGACAAATCGAACAGTCGTTGTCCCGTCTGCCGCATAGCCATCACCGCCGCGATCCAGGCGTTCGTCCAGCCCGATTCCACGCACCAGGCTCCCCAGCCGAGATCGGCCGAGCTTCCCCAATATTCCCATAAACGGTAGTCGAAGCTGCGCATCCAGGCGCCGTGCAAATACGGATGCTTGTCGGAGCTTAACTGAATCCGGCATAAAAAATCGGCCAGCCGATCTTCCGCCGTCTTAAGCAACTCATTGACCTCCGCCGCTTCATGAAAGCCGAGAAAGGCGAAATTCGCCGTATACAGCAGATCGCACACCGGATCGCCGTCGCTCTGGAGAAGAGCAGCCTCTACCGTTCCGTAAGCTTCGTTGGATTGGGGCGGAGGATACTTGCCGTTCTCAAGCGCTCCGATCTTCTCCGCAATGGCGCCGCATGGCTGCATCTGCCGCAGCAGCTCGCCGCTCATCCGCTCGAGCCACCCTCGATGCTCGGGCGTATCTTCGACGCTTACCAGAAACGATAGCGGAAGCAGCATTCTGGCTATTTCCTGAGTAAGCCCGTTCGTCCATGTCCAGCCGTCCGGGTAATCATCCATCGTGATCCGAATCGCTTGTTTGGCTGTCGCAAGCAGCGGCTCGTAGCCGGTTAACGCGTACCCCCAAATATAGCAGGCCCATAAGTAAGATTGGTAATGCGGAGCGCAGTTGACGAAGTCTTCGTTCTTGTAATGCTGCCACCCGCGTCCATCCGGAAACGATTCGGGATACCGCAAAAAGTTTCTGCGGAAACCGCTTGAGCTGGCCGTACGCCAATTGGCCAGCAAGCAGCGCAGCAAATGGTCGTCCCACCGTTCGTCACCGAGCAGCCCGCTGACGGCCAGCCCGGCGAGAAGCACGCGAGCATTGTCATCGCCATAAAAGATCGGGCCGCGGTCATACCAATTCACGAGCCCGTACGCCGGGCTATCCTTGCGATCGTGCAGAAAGGCAGGTGCGGACCAGACGTAATCCATGATCTGTCTGGCCGTCTTTCGCGAGGCGGGATTGCTGTTCAACACCGCATCGTAAGCGAACACCATTGCGCTTTCGGCGGCACAATCGGCGCGGGGAGAGGAGATGAGCCGCATCTGCCGGCCGTGATGGTCGATGTGCGACACGTATCCTTCCATCGCTCCTTTGCCTTTTTCCGTTTGGAACAGCACGTGCTGCTCGAACCAGCGGAACGACAGCTCCAGTGCATCCGCTTCGTATGAGGGGGGCACTGCGTCCCGCTTGCCGAAACGGACCGCGACATCCGGCTTCCACTGCAGCAGCGGCACAGGGTTCTCCGGGTCGAGCCAGGCCAATATACCGCGCCAGATCGACTGCCACGCAGCCATCGGTCCGTACCTGCCCGTTACGAAATGGCTCAGCTTGCTGGTCCCTGCCAAAACGCTCGTACCCGGCAAATCGAACAAAAGCGGATGCGTCTCTCCCGCTACTTCCGGCGGCAGCCCGAATACGGCCTTGTCGTAACCTGCGATCCGCGCCAGTACGAGATGCGGCGTCAACCCCGAACTACGGATAGGAAGAAACCAGCAACCGTGCAAAGCCAAAATAGATAACGCTTCCACATCGGGTGCGAATCGCTCGGAGGATACAACTCCTCTCTCCCATAAAGCTTGCCGGGGCGAGCCTATGTCCAGCCCAGGTGCGCTTGAGGGGTATTCCGCATAAACACGCAGCCGCTTGTCGCGAATGAGGCGCAAATGCCGCTCATCCAGCTCCAGTTCCGCCTTCGGATACGCGTCGGCCAGCAGCAACACGCCGCTACCGGGCCGCGCATGCTCGAGTGCGGCGCCGATGTCGCCGAAGCGTGGACAATGCCTTTCCTGCCCGACCAGCAACCGGAATAAATCGTTTTGCTCCGAGCAATAAAACGTCAGATTCACTTTGTCGACAACCTCCTTTTCATCTCATCCGAACTTAGCCCTTATGTGCAGCAAATGATGTCTAGTCATTAGATGTACTTCACTTCTATTTCACATAAATCGTAATACAATCTCAATACCTTCGTCAATATGATTTTCTATTTCACATCAAAAGGATAACGCAAGGTGAACAAATAATCCTTTATGATCCGGCACGAAGTTTGAGTGTAACGGAAAGCAAAAATAACCGTCGATTCGAACCGACGGTTTTTTCTAGGTGCCCCTTGCTCGTGGATTTTAAAGCATTTGTTCGACGAATTCGGACAAAGCCGCTTCGTCTGCAATGTCCGACCAGTACAACTTGAATTCCCTTTGCAGCTGACGGAGCTCGTCCGCGCTCAGCGGCAAGTCCGCAAGCGTCCGGAATGTCGGGATGATTTCCCGGTACATCGTATAACGGGAAGGACGATACATTTCTTCTTCTCCAGTCCACTCCGCCGCTTTTTTCAATCCGGGAATGCTCAGAGTGCGCTTGCGGATATGGTGCTGCGCTTCCGCCGACGTCAAAAAATGAACGAGCTCCCGTGCCGCCGCTTTCTTCTTGGACCATCGATTTACGGCAAGCCCGACCGCGAGCATCATCGTTTTTTGCTCGTTTTGATGGGGGACCGGGGCAATATCGAATGAAAACCGCGCGTTTTTCAGAAGGTTCAAATTGAAGTAAGTCGTCATAATGACGGACACTTTTTCTTCCAGAAATAAAGACATCGCATCTATATCATGTTCTTCCGCATACAACGGAAAAAGCTGTCGGTTTGCAATAATCGATTTACATAGCCGAACGGCATCCATCCAACGCGTCGTATCCGGCTTCCCGCTTTGCAGTAAAAATATCGGCCAGCGATGCTCGGACAAATAATTGAAATAAAAGCCGTATCGTCCGGGAGGCTCGGACAATTGCGACGTTATGCGGATCAGGTCGTCCCAGCTCCAGCTGCTGTCCGGTTCGGGCAAATCTTTGCCCAAGAAATGTTCGCGGTTGTAGCATAGAATCACCGGGGAAAATACGAACGGGCATGCGTATAATACACCTTCGCGCGAGAACGTATCCAGCAAAAACGAGTACGCCCCGGAGTTAACCTCCGAAGGCTCCAGCAAATCCAGCTCGCCCCGCTCCTCATAGGTTTGCAGTTCCGTTTCCCTGATCGTCACGACGTCCAGCATATCGTTGTTCATATAGTTTTTGACGATCTCGTTATAATTCAAAATCGACAATTGAACCGGAACCACTTTAATATGGGGGTGCTTCGCTTCAAATTCGCTTATCAAGCAGTTGATGTCGGCGATTCCATCCATACTGAGATGATACCCGAACGTAATCGTCACGCATTCCGAACCCGGGGCCTTGACCACCATATTGCCCACTTTCTTTTTTTTGACGATTATCCCTTCCGCAACTAATTGGTTCAGTCCTTTCCTTACGGAATTGATGCTCAACGAAAACATGTCGACCAGATTTGCTTCCGAAGGAAGATACTCCCCAATTTGGTATTTGCCGGCGGCGATGTCATGCCTCAGCGTCTTGACCATGTGGTCCAGTCTTTCTTTGAACGTAGTGCGGCTCTGTTTCTGTTTCGAATTGTGCATCATATCGTTCCACTTTTACCCTTCATGTGATATAACTATTTCATTTATATAAAATCATACCACATTGCCGGAATATTGGACAGAAGATGCGATCAGGAATAGCGGAAGTATTGATTTAACGGATAGGAAGCTTCCAATCCGGTAACCGGCGCCAAATGCTTCAGATGAGGCGAGGAAAATTTTTTGCGATACTGCGTAGCCGTCATCCCCGTTACCTTCATAAAAGTCCGGTAAAAGTAATGGACGCTTTGGAAACCGACGGCATAAGCAATCTCGGAAATGTTCCACTTCTCATAAACGAGCAGTTGACAGGCCCGATCGATTCTCCGCTTGACGATCGCTTTCTGCGGAGACATCCCCATATATTGGACAAATTTGCGGGTGAAATGCTCGTGGCTCCATCCCGCTTCGCGAGCAAGCTGTGCGATCGTAATCGTCTCCTTCAAGTTCCGGTCGATATAGTCCAGCGCCTTCAATACGGGCCAGGAGTTTTTCGTGTCGGAGATGGCCGCCGATCCGGCTGGACGCATGCCCTTCAAGCCTTCCAGCTCCGCCAATGCGGAAACGAGCAGCAGCTTGCACCTCTCTTCCCACAGGTATACTTTCTTGTGCGCCAAGAAAAGGATCTGCTTGATTATATGCGGCACGAACGTCTCTTCTACAGAATTCAGGCAGACGGATTCGTTTAGCTTCGGCAACTTCGGAAATTCAACGGCCCCGTCATCCCCATAAAATGTGATGAAGAGATGGCGGACGGGGTGGGATTTGTCAAATTCATAACTATGCGTTTCACCGGGCGGCGTAATGATGACGCATGGCTTGTTCAATACGATCGATTTGTCCGCCCATACGTACCGGGTTTCGGTACCTGTCGGAAAGTAGACGATTTGATAATTCCGATGACAGACCGGACCGTACACCCAACCCGGTTTCACGACAAAATCGCCGGACGTTACGAGCCGGATGGCTCCGAATTCGAACGCGGAATGAATCCAATCAGGCGACATAGTTTACGCCCCCTTCCCTATAAATTGTCAATCGTACTATACCAAGTTGTGCCCGTCTTTAAAAGGCAGGGAAAACGGGATTTTGTGCACGCATTTGATTCGGGCAGCCTATCCTGTCATGAAGTGCGGAACAGGACACAAAATATCGGATTCCGTGCATTTTCTTATTGCCCGATATCGGGTTAACTTGGTGATAAGACAGCAAATACAAATCTGACTGTCACATGAAGGAGGAGGTCCGTCATGACGGGACTTGCCAAAGAACAATTCGAACGAACCGGTTATTACGTGATTAAAGGATTATTTACGGAAGAAGAAGTGGACCTGTATAAAGAAACGGCACGCGGTATTCTGCAGCAAAGGGACGTACGCAAGGAAGGCGTATATCTAGGAATGACCGCTGCCAGCCCGATTTTCAAACAAGCGGTTGCCCATCCGGTGCTGGTCGCCGCATTGAAGCAAATTATCGGGGAGCAAGTCATATTTATGAACGACAAGCTCGTATTCAAAAACGCTTCCGTCGACTTCGGCTCGCCTTGGCATCAAGATTATCCTTATTGGAAAGGGAGCCATAAAATATCCGTATGGATTGCGCTCGACGACGCTTCACCGGAGAACGGCTGCCTAAGAGTCGTTCCCGGTTCGCACCTGCTGGGCGCGGCTCGCCACGGCGGCGATACAACGGACGGGCTCGGCTTTCAAAATCGGCTTGATGATGCGGATATCTCCGCTCAAGACATTGTCGATCTGGCGGCACTCCGGGGGGATGCGATCATTTTTCACGATTTGTTGTATCATGCTTCCTATCCCAATAGCTCAGGCAAGGACAGGTGGGCTTTGATTGCCACTTACAAGGACGGGGCGCAGGAAGATCCCGAATATGCATGGGCAACAGCGGCGTTTCAAGTCGGATAAGCAGCAGCCCCCACAGCCGTGAGGTCTGGATCGGATTTTACGGGGTCTTGACCGATAAATGGAACCTCCATCTAAATTCACCATAATCGAGCCCAAAAAGCAAATCCCCATCCAGGCTTGGCACATTCTTGAACGCCCGAAAGGGCATCAAATACGGGGTTGGTTCGGTGAAGAATTTAAGGCTGCAGATTAGAGAACTGAATCCTCAATGGAGGGCGCAAGCTCTCCTCTTCCTGTAGTAGCCCCTTTCATCAAAACGGACGTTCCGCAAAGAGTTCCTCTGTACAGGTCCGTAGTAATTTTTCGCTGCCGGTCAGCCGCAAGAGTTAGCTCATAAAGGCAACGGGGCGCCTCAACAGGTACATTCATGCGGACCGGCAGCAATTTGCCTCCCATCGGCGCCAAATGGGCAAACGCTTACATTTCTCTTCATCGAAGCAGGCTTTCTCTACCTATTAGGACCTCGACGAGCAAATGCCTGCCGCTAAGCAGGCATTTCCCGAAACATAACCCTCGCATACATCTCGTACAGCCATACAACCTTACTTCTCTTTCGACGTTCCCGCTTGTGCCGTCTCGGAGTCTCTCTTGTTGCCCGGCTGGCTCCGCTTGCCGTTGTTGTTCGCCTGATTGCGGCTCATAGGGTCCACTTCCTTTCGAATTGGTCCAAGCCCGATTAGTGTATGGAAGCTTCGACCAAATATACATCCCCGCCGAAGCCGGGTGCGCCGCATTATAGCCGTACGTCAAGCGCCGTCTCCGACGCATCGGCATACACGAGAGGCGGAACACAGGATGAACCCCATTGAATCACGGGACAATTGCAACGCAATTGCGATGCTATCGCGGTGCGACCGCCGCACGAGCGCCTGGCCAGCACAGCAAGAAATCGCGGACAAGGCGTTCGCGTACAAAAAGTTCCGCCCGGCACAGCACTCGTCCAGACCGCGGGCCTTCCGGAAGCATAAGGTATTACGGGAGGTGAAGGAGCAGCCATGAACAAACCCTTTGTGGGCATACTTGTGGGCGATGCATGGTACCGGCGCATACCCAGCGGACGCATGTATCATGAATCGCTTCCCCATTACGAACAGGCCGGCAGGCTTCATGGAGTTACGCCTTGCTTTTTCCGGCTGAGGGACATTCGTCCCGGACAGCCTGTCGTCAGCGCTTATGTGCATACGCAGACCGGATACAAACGGATCACGATCCCGGTTCCGAACGTCATTCACAACCGGACGCTGTACACGAAGAAACGTCCGAAACGCGCGATCCAGGAGCTCGTTCAGGACGGCAAGTTCATATTTAACGAGTGGAACCGTTACGGAAAAGGGTATATTCACCAACTGCTCATGATGTCCCCGTCTCTCCGTCCGCACTTGCCGGTGACCCGCGAAGCGACCCCGGCCGTGATCAAAGAAATGATGGCGGCATATCCGCTGCTTATCCTGAAGCCGAACAGCAGCAGCATCGGCATGGGCATTATGAAGCTGGAGCGTACCGCACACGGCTGGCTGCTCCACGGCGCCACCCGCAGCGGCAAGGCGATCGCATTCAAGCAGCGGCTCCCTGCGATTGCCCGGCGCAAGCTGAAGGCGCGGCCTTATCTCGTCCAGCAGTTGCTGCCGCTTGCCACCTACCACGGCAAACCGTTCGACCTGCGCGTAACCGTGCAGCGAGGCGAAACCGGGGAGTGGCAAGTAAGCGGCATTGCCGCCAAAGTCGCCAAACTAGGCGCCTTTCGCACCAACGTAGCGCAAGGCGGAGTCGTCCGTACGCTGAAGGAGGTGCTGGAGCCGTATCCGCAGTTGAACCCCGGTATCGTTCAGCGCGATCTGTGCGACTTCTCGATCCGTGTCGCGAGGCAGTTGAGCGAGCATTTGACCCATCTGGCGGATATCGGCCTCGACGTCGGCTTGACGGAGTTCGGTTTTCCCATGTTCATTGAATGCAATGGGAGGGATTTGAGGTACAGCTTTCAAAAAGGCAATATGCCGGATATGTTTCAGATGACGTATTCCAATCCGATCGGTTACGCCAAATATTTGCTCGAATCGGAGCGCACCGGACAGCCCTGACACGTTCCCGGCAAAAAGCGGCCGGCCTTCCTCCGGTCTCCGCGCGAACTGCCGGGCCATGCCGAACCCGGACACCGGGAGAGCGCTGCTCTTCCGGTGTCTGCCGTTCCGGCGAAAGACTCATCCGTGCATCGATGCATGTATGAGGCATACCATAGCCATGGGGCGGACCCCCTTCATGTGACGCATTGCACCGTGCCGGGAGTTTCACGCTTGTGCGGCAAGCCGGCTTCCCCCGTCTCCCTCGGGACCTTCCCTCTTCGCTGCTGCGCAGCCCGCCCGCCGGATTTGCCGGTTTCCTATGCTTTTGTATATGCAGCCCGCCCTCATCGGTGAAAGGACAAGCTCCCCGGCGACAGCAATATGCACGCCAAGACCCATGGGATTGGCGCTCATTAACGGTACCTTAATCAGGAATTATTAGGCGTTTTATCGCACGGAATGGAGACGGACCTGCAGCCCCAGACGGCTCATATCGTCAAAAAAAGTCGGGCACGTCTTGGACACGCAGCCCGGATCGAGCAGCCGGATGCCCGGCACCCTGGCGCCGATCAAAGCGAGCGACATCGCCACCCGGTGGTCGTCGTACGTCGGAAGTACGGCCGCGGACGGAATTCCCGGATGAATCGTCATGCCGTCTTCGCGCTCGTCGACCCGGATGCCCAGCTTGCCGAGCGATTCGCAGATCGCCGCGATCCGGTCGCATTCGTGAGTCCGGATATGAGCGACGCCGGTAATCGTGATCGGCGCATCGGCAAACGGCGCGATCGCAGCCAGCGTCATCGCCTGATCGGACATCTCCTTCATGCTGATCTCGAATCCGCCGCGCAGACGCGGAGCGCCCCAGAGCTCCACCGCTCCGCCGTCCAGGCCGACCCGGCAGCCCATCCGCCGAAGCAGTCCGGCGAAGCCGATATCCGGCTGGCGGGTCCGGGGATCGAGATTGGCGATCCGGATATAACCTCCGGTCAGGGCGGCAAAGGCCAGCGGATAACAAGCGGTCGAGGCGTCCGCTTCGATCGATAACGTCTGCCCTCTGTACCGCCGGGGCCGGACCACGAAGCGGTCGAAGCGGTCCCCGTGCGTTACCGGTACTCCGAAACGCTCCATAAGCTCGATCGTAATGCGGACATAAGCGTGCTGCACGATGCCGTCCGGCACGACGATTTTGGTCTCTTCAGCCGCATAAGGGCTCGCTATCAGCACGCCGCTCAGAAATTGGCTGGAGACGGACCCGGACAAGGAAACCGCCCCGCCTCTCAGCCGTTTCCCCGCAATCTCAATCGGAAGCTTGCCCTCCTCGTCCGCGTACCGGATCTCCGCCCCCATCGCCCTCAGTGCCGTAACGAGCGGTGCGATCGGCCGTTCCCGAAGACTTCGGCTGCCTTCCATCCGCCACAAGCCGCCCTCATCGCCGGCCAGAAGGCCGGGCAAAAAACGGGCGACCGTTCCCGCTGCTCCCGCATACAAAGCGGCCTTGCGGTTAGGCCACACCCCTCCTGTTCCCTCGATCCGGATGTCCTCCCCGGTCGTATCCGCCTTTACGCCAAGCCGGCGCAACGCGTTCAGACACCAGTACGTATCGTCGCTTCGCAGCGCATTGCCGATTACCGAGCTCCCGTCCGCCATGGCGGCCATAAGAAACACCCGGTTCGTGACGCTTTTGCTGCCGGCGACGATCCATTCCGGCTGATGAACAGCCCCTACAGGCGGATGAAGCTCCGCTTCCGCCGCACCCTGAAGCCCGGACCACGGCGATCTCGCCTCCATATCCCCGTCTGTATGATTCATGCCCACTCATCCTCCCCATGTGTAATGGGACAGACGCGCCGATCCCGTTTCCCGTCCCCGCTCTCCGGAATTCGCTACAGCATTCGGCGCGTTGTCATTGTGTTTGATTATAAAGAGGAGTATGATAAATGAAAAATTGATGTTATGGATATTTGTCATAGAGGTGTTCTATATCATGAGTGCTATCGATCAGTATAAAGTGTTTGAGCTAGCCGTCCGGCTCGGAAGCATAACGAAAGCAGCCGAGGAGTTGTACATGACGCAGCCGAGCGCCAGCTATGCGATCCGGCAGCTCGAAGAGCAGCTCGGTGTGAAGCTGCTCGTCCGCAGATCGAAAGGGGTCGACGTGACGGAGGAAGGCCGGGTGCTTCACCGGTTCGTGGAGCAGGCGTTCGGGCTGCTGCAGGCCGGGGAACGGAAAATCGGGGAAATGAAATCGTATATGTCGGGCATCGTCCGGCTCGGCGCAAGCGATTCGTTGTGCAAGCATTACTTGCTGCCTTTCCTCGAATCGTTCCGAAGCGGGAGGCCCGGCATCCGGATCATCTTGTCGCATGGCAAAAGCGAAGAAATCATGACGCGTCTGGCCGCAGGCTCGATTGATTGCGGCATGATCCACCTGCCGGCCCGGGAAGACTCGCTCGTTGCCGCCCGCCGCGGCATTCAGGACTGCTTCGTCGCAGGACCAGCCTTTGCTCATCTCGCCTCGTCCCCGGTCTCGCTGCACGAGCTCGTGCGGGAGCCGTTCGTCCTGCTGTCGGCGGGGAGCCGGACGCGTTCCTTTTTCCACTCCTACCTGCAGACGCACGGGCTAAGCCTGGAACCGGATATCGAGCTTAGCAGCGTCGATCTGCTCGTCGAATTCGCCGTCAAAAATATGGGCGTCGCCTTCGTTACCCGCGATTTCGTCAGCAAAGAACTGGAATCGGGAGCTCTGCTTGAGATCCGCGCCCGCGAACCGATTCCAGCCCGCTCGATCGGGGTCGTCTCGGCTCCGCAGCAGTCGTTGTCGCTGGCCGCCGCACTGTTCGTCCAGCAGTTATCCCAGCATATCGGCGATTCGACAGAAGAAGATCTATCGAACGAATCGTAAAACCCGTTAGATCCGCCCGCGAGTTTGGGGGCGCTGTGAGCATATAGTATACGTAAGTGTCAAAAAGTCCGGTTTTCAGCACCGAGAAGATGGGATGAAGCTAGGAAATGAGGAGCGGAGCGTAGTGCGAGCTTTTGTGAGCACCGGAAGTTCCGGCTGAATGCCATATTCGATGTCGAGCTGGCTTCCTGATCGGCTTCGTGATCAAAAGTGGGCTTTTTGAACAACCTCTATACGACATATGCCTGATGGGATCGTAAAACGGTGCAGGGAGGTTCTCCGATTGCCGCCAAAAAAACGAAAAAAGCCAGTGTCGTCACCACCCCTCCGACTCAAGCGTCTCCGGTCCAAGAGAACGGGCCGCATTCATGCAAGAAAGGCGGGAGCAGCAGGCGGAAGCAGGAAGAAATCGCTTGCGCACAAGCGCCGGATCGCAGCAAAAGGGCAGCGCCGCTTCAAACGTGATCGTCTGCCCGCCAAACGGCGAAGCCGTCTCTCCCCGGTCCGGGTGCGGGAAACCCGCCCCGCCATTCATGTGCCGAGTCTGGAGCTGCCGGAGGTTTCCCGTTACGATCCGGCCTCCGTCTCTGCCGGGACTCCCGGGAAAAAGCTGAATATTTTGTATCTGGTCCATCAGTTTTATCCCGAAGCGTACACCGGCACCGAGAAATTCGTCCTGACGATGGCCAAGTCGATGCTCGCCGGCGGTCATCGCGTTAAAGTCGCGACCTACAGCGGAGGCGAGCCGGATACGTTTCCTCACACGCACGGCGAGGTCGTCTACCGGGAATACGACTACGATGGAGTGCCGGTGATCGCCTATCGGCACAAGAGCCTTGACCCGGCCCGATCATTCGGGATCGGGCATCCGGATCTCGCCTCCTTCGCGGATGAACTTATCACTGAGGAGCAGCCGGATCTTCTCCATATCGGGCATCCTATGCGCGCGATGGAGTTCATCCAGGCGTGCTTGCGGCTCGGCGTGCCTTACGTGATCACTCTAACGGACTTCTGGTTTCTGTGTCCGAAAGGGATTATGCTGCATACAAGCCGCAACCTGTGCGCAGGCCCGGAGCAAGGCGCCGCCTGCCTTCAGCATTGCCAGATTCCGGGCGTCGAGCAGCGGTTCGCCACGCATATTCCTCTGCTGCAAGCCGCACGTAAAATTTTGTCCCCGTCGGCCTTTCTCGCCTCGATGATGAAATATTCGCTGCCGGACCTGAAGGTGGAAGTATTGAACCACGGCATCCATCGTGATCCGGCGCTCGGAAACAATAAAACTTACAAGCGCGGCGACGCTTTGACGTTTTTTTACGGTGGCTCGCTGAACGATCACAAAGGCGTTCATCTCCTGCTCGAGGCGATGGCCCTCGTCCCGTCCAAAAAGCTGAAGCTGAAAATCTACGGCTCCGGACCGGCCGCTTATACGGAAAGGCTGCAGCTCGAAGCGGCCAAAGACCGCCGTGTGGAGCTGTGCGGTCTCTATACCGAAGACGAGATCCCGGGCATTTATCAAAATGCCGATGTGGCGATCGTTCCGTCAGTCTGGTACGAAAATTATCCGCTGGTGCTGTACGAGGCGTTATCGTTCAACGTCCCGGCTCTCGTCTCGAATGCCGGCGGCATGGCGGAGAAAGTGAAGGACGGAGTGAACGGCTATACGTTCCGTCTCGGCGACGCGGCCCACCTCGCTTCGCGAATCCGGACGCTGCTTAAGAACCCGGCCTTGCTGAACACGTTCAAGGCGAACCTGACAAACGACCCGATCCCTACAATGGAGCAGGAAGCGCAGGCATACGAGAGCATCTACTATTCGTGCGCCAGATGAGCGGTCGGATCTTTCGTCCGCCGCCAGGCCGCCGCCGCATGATGGAATACCGTCCCGGGTCAAGCAGAGACGGGGGCTTTCCCCGAAGTCATTTTGCGATTAAATATTCATGTCCTGCTTCAAGCCGACGTTCCTCGAAAAAAAAGGACCTCAGCCCTCACGTTACCGTGAAGTTGAGGTCCTTTCGTTTGGATATCAGGACGTTCCCTTGTCATCCGACACTTTTGGGATATTCTCTTTGTTTGTTTTCTTCGTTATTTATCGTTAATTATAAGGGTTAGTCGTTGTTAATCGTTGGTAGTTGTTGTTAGTCGTTGTTGTTCAGTCGTTCTCATCGTCCGCTCTCTCGTCGTCCGTATGACCGCCGTCCGGTTTCCGGCTGCTATCGTACTTGGCCCGCTTCTCCTTGAGCAGGCGAAACATCTCGAGCGAATCCCGCACGTGCTGAGCTTCCTCTTCCGTCAGCTCTTCCACTTCGCCGTCGAAGTATACTTTCGCCTTACCCGGTCCGGAGGCCGCTCCGCCGCCCGTCTCCCCTGTAAGCAGCCAATCGATCGAGACATTGTACAGAATGGACATCTGGTGCAGAATCTCGTTATCGGGCTGGGATTTATCATTTTCGTACTTGGATATTGTCGTAAAATTAAGGCCGAGACTGTCAGCCACTTGCTGCTGGGTGAGCCGCTTGCTGTTTCTGGCGCTTTTCAATCTCGCACCGAAAGTCATTACTTATCACCTCGACTTTCAGTATAAAAGATTTGAATTTTCTTCAATACACTATTGAAGATTATTCAAGACATGGGTTATAATTTGAAATATATGCAATGGAAAATATTGATTGGGATGAAAGGAGGTGTAAATTACGTGATCGCCGCTTATAATACTCCCGTCATCGTGACGATTCTGATCCTCGGTATAATCGGATTTGCCTATTCCATCCGGGCAGAGATGCGTTACCGGGAAAAAATGCGCAAGGAGATGGAGGAAATCCGCCGGACTCCCCGAACCTAATTTAGGTACGATTATATTGAATTGAATACTAGGATGATGATCGCCTGCGGACGGCGGCCGCTGCTTGCAGGGGCCGGACCGCAGCCCATTCCGATACCGCTAGGGGGAAGACGATGCAGTTCTATTACAGCAGGCGGGCACGCGAGCACGAAAGCGCATACCATCACGACGATCCCGCTTGCCGAAGCGAACTGGTCGAGTTGGAACGCTGCATGCAAGGCGCCCTGAACGGGTGCGATGTGCTGGAGATCGCCTGCGGCGCCGGTTACTGGACGGAGCGCGCAGCCGCGGCGGCCAGACGGGTGACGGCTACCGACATGACGATGGAATCGCTGGATATCGCCATCGCCAGAGACTTATCGCCGGACAAAGTCCGCTTTATCCGCGCCGACGCCTTCGCGCTCGAGAAAGTACCCGGCCCTTTCAATGCAGGCCTGGCTGCCTTCTGGCTGTCCCATGTTCCCAAATCCCGGCTGAACGACTTTTTGGACGGCTTCCATGCCCGGCTTGATCCCGGGGCTGTCGTATTCATGGCCGACCATAGTTACGTCGAAGAGGCCGGTGGCGAGTTGTTCCAACGCGAAAGCGAGGAAGACACGTACAAGCTGAGAACGCTGTCCGATGGCACCAGGCAAGAAATAATAAAAAACTGCTACCGCGCAGACGATCTCATCGGCTTGTTCACCCCGCGTGCAACCGAACTGCAGGTGCAAGTGTCTTCGTGCTTCTGGTGGGTGCGCTACCGGCTCCCTTAACCAGACGTCCGTCTTTTGTATACCAAGTATGTATAGCCGAAGCTGTTATACTCGTCCGCCTTCACTTCTTGCCGCGACACCTCGGTCCATTCCGATGCATGGAATTCGGGAAAATAGGCATCTCCTTCAAACTCCGCATCGATAACCGTTACATACAACATATCCGCTACCGGCATAAACAACCGGTATATTTGTTCCCCGCCTATAATAAACAGCGGGGAATTTTCGTCTCCCGCATAACGCTCCAGCACGTCCTCGGCCGATCCCGCAATCTCGCAGCCCGGAGCCGCATAATCATTGTCCCGCGTCAGAATCACGTTCCTTCTCCCCGGCAGCGGTCGTTTCATATCCTCATAATTCAGCCTGCCCGATACGACCGTGTGCCCCATCGTCACCCGCTTGAAATATTGCTGCTCGGCTGGAAGCCTCCACGGGATCGTGTTGTTCACGCCGATAACCCGGTTACGATCCATCGCTGCGATCATCGCGATTCCGGTCCCTCCCGGCCGCTCCCGGAGCTTTCTTCCGATCGTCCGGAGCGTCTCGCCGCCTTCCTCTGTCATCATCGATCTCCCCCTCTGCCCAAGTCGCGTAGCCGCCTTCACGACAGCATCCGTTCATCGCTCCCGACGGCTTGGAAGATAAACGACAAGGCTGCCGCCGTCCCGATCGGAAACAGCCTCGTCTCCGGCTCGAGCCCCGGCAGCGCCGCCACCAGCCCAGCCCCCTCGCCGATCAGCTCCCGCAAGGTCGGCTTGCGCCCGGACGCTTCGGCCACCTGCTGATCCGTCATCGCAATCACTCCGCACACCTCGTCCTCCTTCAGCTCGGAAAGCGGCCCGGCCAGAATTGCCCTATAGATCACGATCTGGTAGCGGCGGCCTTCGCGCGGGCTTCCCGGCGGATGAATCATCTCGTACCAGACATAAGGAGCGGGACGATCAGAGACGGCGATCTCCGACACGACACCCGCAGACGATACCCGGAACGTGCGCTCCGCATGACGCAGCTCCACTTCGGCCCCGATCTCCTCGCGAGCTTCTCGCTCCGCGCATTCCGTCAGCGACTCCCCGGGCTCCAGGTGCCCGCCAATACCGGCAAAAAACCGTTCGCCTTCCTCCATCCGGTGTCTCGACCCGGCTACGAAAAACAGCAGCCTGCCGCTGCGATCCCGTAGCGCAAGTCCCGTCCCGATCTCCGCCTCTTCCGGCATCAGCTCCAGAATCGCCGGAACGTGGGTCAGGTCTCGATCCGGCTGGTGCCCCGGGTCATTCTCGGGGGGGGGGGCCGCTAGTTCGTCCTTCGTTTGTTCTTCTTCCGGTTCGTTCTTCGGTTCGTATTTCGGTTCGTATTTCGGTTCGTCCTTCTGTGCATCCTTCGGTCCGCGCTCCGGTATGCCCGCAAGTTTGTTATCCGGTTGGTCCGCCCGCTGATCCCCCTCTTGGCCCACCGTCCGTTCCAATTTGTTCATACCCCGTCCCCTTCCTCCTCAGCCAAATCCTGATCTTCTCACCCTCCTATCTTACCATATCCATCCGCCTGTTTTAGCGGTTACATAAACTTCTGCAGATGCCGAACAAGCTGCCGATTACGGTGTGAGCGTTTACGATAAGGGAGTAGGCACAGGGGGGGGCCAAGACTTTCAAGGTGAAAAACAAACGCGAACTGCAAGTCTGCAGCCGGAGCCGTATTCCGAACACGAGATGCAGGAGCTGGACCAAGCTCGCTTCGTGAGGGTTCGGTCGCCCGTCTTTCCCTTCGGTTGTGGTACAATGTGTGGAAACGCCAGACAGAGGGGATGAAGGCTATGAAGCATGAAGTATTCGATATTTTCGACGAACAGATGAACATCATCGGCACCGCCACGCGTGCAGACACGCATAAGAACGGATACTGGCACCAGACGTTCCACTGCTGGATCGTCACCCCGAGCAGCGAAGGACCTTGTCTCCTGCTCCAGAAACGCCACCCCGGCAAAGATACGCATCCGGATAAATACGACATTACGAGCGCAGGGCATCTGCTGGCCGGAGAAACGGTGGAGGACGGCGTGCGGGAGCTGGAAGAGGAGCTCGGTCTTCGGGTCCGCTTCGACGAGTTGATCCCGATCGGGACGATTCCGGTCGAGATCCGCTACCGGGATTTGATCGACCGCGAGTTTTACCATACGTTTCTGTACGGCTGCATCCAGCCGTTGGAAGCATATACTCTGCAGCCGGACGAGGTTGTGGGGCTTGTGAAGGTGCTCGCGGCCGACGCCTCCCGCCTGTTCGAAGGCGAGATCGATTCAATCGGTGCAAGCGGAATCGAGACCGGAGCGGACGGGCATCCCCGCGAAGTTGCCCGACAGCTGTCCCGCGACGATTTCGTACCGCACGGGGCGGCGTATTACCGCCATATATTGGGCGCGGTACGGCGTCACTTTTCGTAAAAGGTACCGGTGCGCGACGACCGGTAGCACGATGCCAGCGGAAGCCGGTGCTTCCACGCTGGCTGATCCTGGTCGGGATTCCGGGACGGCGTTCCTGGGCCGGCGATGCTGAGACCGTGCTTCCGGAACGGCGTTCCCGGGTCAGCGACCCTGCCAGTGTCTTCCGGAACGGCGTTCCCGGATCAGCGACCCTGCCGGTGTCTAGCACTTATCGTACTGATCAGCGGTCCGCACGCCGATAAGCCGTCATCGTACTCCACAGCAAAAGGTACAGCAAATACAGCCCCAGATAGCTGCCGAATAGAAGAAACGCCCAGCTTTCGAACACGCGGTGCACCTCCGTCGCATACACCGTTCCGTGCGCCCGGATATCTTGAACCGCAAACGCGGACAAGATGCCGAAGCCGAAGGCGCTCACAAGCGCCAGCGCATCGAGCAGCGCCTCCAACAGGCCGGACATCCGCCGGAGCATAACGAACAGCACCGGTACGACCAGCGTCCCAACGACGATTAACAGTTTCATCTACCATCCCACACTCCCTGCCGCTTTTGCATTCAGCATGGACAGAAGCGGCCGGAAGGATACATGCAGGAAAAGAAATGTTCGGTCGGCGGTCCAATCGGATTCTACTTCTCATCGAGTCAGCAAACGGCCACGTTGTCAGACTTGGTAGTCTCCGTGGTCTTGGCAGTCTCTGTAGTCTTGACGGTATGATCGGTATGATCGGTCTGATCGGTCTTCACAGTCGTCGCCGTCTGCGGGTCTTCACGGTCTAGCGTTCGGCGCTACGAACAGCTGTCGCCGAGCGGCGTGGGATGTTTCTCAGCGTCTTGACCAAGTCACCTCTGCGCTCTTCCCTTTCTTCGCCTTCTTCCCCGCCATCGCACCTTACCGTTTTTTACCGTTCTAGCAGCGATTCATCCGCTCACTCGTACAATTCACGAATATAACGGACACTCCTTCTCCATAAATCGCAGCAGCTCTTCAAACAGGATATAATGTCCCTGCAGCATCTCTTCGTACGTGTATCTGGGGCCGGGAGCGTCAAGCCCCATGTTCGACTCGAACGTCATCGACAATCCGCCGCTGACGTGGTGCAGCGCCGAAGTCAGATTAAACGAAGGCGGAGCGCCGGCCTCCTCCCCGATTCCCCGTCCATGGATCGCTTTGAACGGAATTCCTTTCGCCCGGTATGCTTCAGCCAGCAAATCGACCAGACGGTTTTGTTTCTTCTCGATAAAAGGCGGGACGTAAGCGGTCGGCAAAAGATGGTTGACCGAATTGGAACCGCCGTGCAGAAGCACGGTCGCGTCTGCCGCTTCCCGGTCGATCAGCTCCATCAGCCGTTTCGTTTCTTCCGCCATCGGCGAGAAGAAGTTGTCGTGCATCAAATTAATGCCGTCATCGTTAAAATAGCCGCCGAGAAAATCGACCGCGTCCGCGATCGGATGCACCGCCTTGCACCCCGGCCAGCCGCACAGCGTGCCATCCTTCCAAGTACCTTGGACGTAATAACGCATGTCGGCGAAAGGCATGCCTACGAGCGTATCGAAAGGAATGCGCGCCCGGCCGTCGGGATTCATGCACGGGATGAGCACAAGCCGAAACCGCCCGGCAGCACAGCGAGACAAATACGCACTCTCCTTCCCGTCCCAATCGGAGCCGGTTTCCAGCAAACGGATCAGATTCAAGACGGCAACCACGCCTTCCAGCTCTCCGCCGTGAACGCCCCCTACGATCGAGATGACGGGTTTATGGTTCCTGCTCTTCTGCGCATAAGCCGATACATCGCCGACCCCGCAAGCGGAGTTGTAGTTCGCTTTTCTGCCAAAGTTTTGCTTCTCCCCGTAGGAGACGGCATAGATGTTCCTGCCGCCGGCCGAACGGGCAAACGTCTCGACCTGCCCCCGTTTGACGAGGGACAACGTTTGCTCCACATGCTCCAGACTGCTTTTCCAATACGTCGGAATCGTTTGCGAATCGCCCATTCGTGAGCCTCCGGTATCTACTTATTTTTTCTTGGCCGCTTCCGCTTCGGCAATCGCTTTATCCGCCGCTTCCTGGGCTTCCCTCAGCAGCGTATTGATATCTTTCGATCCTGTCGCGAGTCCCGCCGCCGTCCCGTTGAACAACCCGTCGATGATCGCATTGTATTCATGCGGAGGAATCATTTTGGCCGGCTTGACCGCCAGCGCGCCTTGAATGTTTTTGCCTTTCAGCACTTCCATGTCGGCACCGAAATCTTTACGGATCGTTTCGTCCGCCAGAGCGGTCAAACGCCCGCCCCGATTGATTTTCTTTTGCACTTCGGGCGAAGTGAAAAACTGAATGGCCAGATAAGCATCTTCCTTATGCTTGCTCGTCTTGGATATTCCCATCATTTTGGCGCCGGGATGAATCGTAACGCCGGGCAGGTCCTCGAAGGACGGCATGCCAGCAATATCGTAGTTCATCTGAATGTTGCCCGCCTGCATCGCGCTCGGTATGTCCGTCAGCCAGTTCGCCATCATCGCTACGGTCCGGTCTTTCAAGAAATCCGCGCCTTTGATCGGAAACTCGTTATTCACCACCACGCCCGGAATTTCATAAAAGGGCTTGATCAGCTCCAGGATCGACTTGTGGTTGTCCCGGTTCAGCAGCGCCTTTTTAGTCGACGGGTCGTAGATGGGCATCGTTTTCGTACCGGAGAATACGTTCGGATTCGGAGGCACGAAGCCCCGGTATTGGACGCCTGCATCGATGAACGTAAGTCTTCTCGACAGCTCGAGCAGCTCTCCCCAGGTCATCCCGTCCTTCGGATAAGGAACCCCTCTTTTGTCGAAAATGTCCTTGTTGTAAAACAAAGCGTAATGATTCAGATCGAAAGGCACCCCGTACAGCTCTCCCTTGGAACCGAGTTCGATGATCCAGTCGATATTCGGCTTGGAGAACGCGTTCAGATCGATCGGATGGTCTTTGTTTTTGATCATCGCGCTCATATCGTACGGAATGTCCAAATCTTTGAATGTGCTGTACCTGACGTTGGCGACGTAAAACAGATCCGGAAATTCCCCCGAAGCCGCCAATTGGGCCGGGTCCGTCCGATCGAGCTTCATCGTAATGTGCGGGTATTTCGCCTTCAAAGGCTGAAACAGCAGTTCTTCGAATTCCCGGTCGCTCATCGAAAGCCAATAAGGAACGAGCTTCAGCTCCACCGGCTCCTTCGGCTTCGTATCGGCCGGGCTGCGGGCCGTCTCGCCTTCGGCGTCCCCCGTCTTTCCTCCTCCGCAACCGGCCAGCATGGCCGCAGCAAGGATGGCGCACATCGCAGCCCCCTGTTTTTTCATTCGACATCTCCCCTATTTGTTGTTTTCACCGGTTTTTTTTCGGCTGGGCGGCGTTCAAATAATTTTACAAATAAAAGATGATTTTGAAGTGTATGCGATTACACAAATAATCGTTTTCTTCATGCTTCACCGCTAACGCATCCGCCAAGCCGAACCGCCGCACAATTCCCGCCCGCTGCAATCCGCATTCCCGGGAGGTCGTCGCTCCTCAAGCATACAACACCCCCGATAGCAGAAACCGGTTTAAAAATTGCATAATCCGCTCATTCCGGCGGGACGTACCGTTTGGCTGCGCCCAGTCTGTATTGATGCGGGGGAACCCCGTATTTGGCTTTAAAGGTCCGAATGAAATGAGACGGCGAGTGAAAACCCGTCTCTTCGCTGATCGCTTCGACGGACTTCGGGGTGTGCAGCAGCAGGCGCGCCTGGTCCAGTCTTTTTTCTGTTATATATTCGTGAATGCTCTTCCCGGTTTGCCGGCGAAACAGCTTCGACATATAGCTCACCGAAAAATGCAGCTCCTCTGCCAGCCGGTCCAATGTATACCGCTCCTTGTAGTGGGCATCGATCCATTTCAGGATACTGCCGATGTGCTGCGTCGTACGCAGCGGTTTGACCGGTTTGCCTGCCTCGGCATTCGGCATAACGGTTGTGACCAAGTTAACGAAAAAGGTGAACAGAAACAAAATAACGGCCTCTTCCTGAAGCTGGCGGCTGCCGGGCGTCTGCAAAATATCGTTTAAGTTGCGAAACTTTTCATGGAGCTGGGCGTGCTGGGCTTCGTTTAACCCGAATATTTGACTGCTCCCGTCGTCGTTCAAAAAACCGGAGATCAGGTCGTGGCACTGGGGGAAAACGGACGCGCACTGCTCCATGAAGATCGGCTTCACTTTAATGAGCGAGCACGTATATTTCGGCGGTACGTCCATGCGGATGTAATGAAGCTGAAACGGTTTAAAAATAAGCAAAGTACGGGGATGAACGGCATAAAAGCGATCGTCAAGAATGACTTGGCCGCTGCCTTCATACACATACAAGATTTCGATCCCTTGGTGAGTATGAAAATAATATGCGGATTCGGACATCTCATCCCGGGTGGACAAATATTGAAAAAAGTAGAGCTCGTTTTCCAGCGCTCTCGCTACGATCATACGCGGCCCCCTCTCCTATACGTTCCAATATTACACGTAGCTGCACCCATCTCCTTCCCCACGCCCGACAAATTCAACAGCATCATTCCTGTTAGTAAGAAAAGCCGTCCGCTAAAAGCAGTCGTGTTGTCTTCATGTGGGTGGTATGGCTAACGAACCCGGCATTCGTTATCAGAGCCGAATCCGGACGTTGAATTTGTAACGAACTCTTGTATGGTTATTCCCCGCAAATCGGATCGTTTTTTCCGCTTTCGGTTCGATAACGATGCCTGGATTCATTACGACTGGAATAACGTCGTTTTTCAGCCATAAGCACGATCCGATTCGTTAGTCATCGAACCCGAGTATACGTTCACTAGCGCCAAGTATGAAAACCCCTTACCTTTAGCACGGTAAAGAACCTAAACTTACTGGCAGATTAAAAAAAACAGCCGAATCCCATTCGGCTGTCTGTCACATCCATCGCATGTTTGATTAAACCGGCCACGCTTCCTTGCGGTAAGCCATGTCCCAGAACTGGTACTCGTACTGGCTGCTGATCAGGAACTGCCGCTCCATCCGCGTCCGATCGGCTTCCGTCACGCCTTCAGCGATCCGGTCGAGCCGGTCGACCTGCTCCTGCACGAGATCGCGGAACCAGTCGCCGCCATATGCGGCAATCCATTCGCGATAGATCGGCTCCTCAGGTGTCGCGCCCTGGAGCCTTTCGCCAATCTCGTAGTACAGCCAGTAGCAAGGTAGGATCGCCGCCATAATATCTCCGAAATGGCCGGTATAAGCGGCACGCAGCAAGTGCGACGTATAGGCGTACGCCGTCGGCGCAGGCTGGAACGCCGCCCGCTCTTCGTCGGTAATGCCGAGCATGCCCGAAAATTTCTCATGCATCGAAAGCTCTGCGCCGTAGGTGCCCTGAACGTGGACGGCCATCCGGCTCGACGTATGCAGATCCGGCGCCTTCGCCGCTCCGAGCGCCTGCACTTGCGCGTAGCAAGCCAAATAATAGGCGTCGTTCATCATATAATGCTTGAACCGGTCGAGCGGCAGGCTACCATCGGCAATCCCCGTTATGAACGGATGGGTAAAGCTGGCTTGCCAGCTTGCATCCGCGGCTTCTCTCAGACGTTTGGAAAACAACATAAGATTCTCCTCCTTCTCTATCTTACATCCGTAATATCGACGTACGGAAACAAAATTCCCGCTGCATAAGCCGCAGCGCATAAAGCGGCGGCCGCTGCGACGAAGAACAAGTCTACGGTGCCGAAGCCGACAACGTAGTAATACGTCCGGCGGCCGTTTCCGGCAAACCGCTTCGCCTCCATCGCGACGGCGATCCGCTGGGCGCGCCGGATGCTTTGGGCCAGCATCGGAACCGAATAAGCTTTCATTTTCCGGTACAGTCCCTTCAGCCCCTTCTCCCGGCCGACGCCCCGGACCGCCAGCGCGTGACGAAGCGTCTGAAACTCCTCGAACATGATCGGCAGCAGCCGCATCGCGGCCATGAAGCTATAGGCGTATTTGGGCGGCACTTTGCACTGCTGCATCAGCGAGTAAAACAAGAACACGGGCCGCGTCGTAAGCGCGAACAGCAGTCCGACGAAGGCGAAGCACAGCGACTTGAGGCCGATCTGGACGCCCCGGAAGAAGCTTTCCTTCGTAATATGGATCAGCCCGAAGTCCCACCAGGTCGTTTCCCCTTTACCGTAAAACATCATCGACGTCGTCGACGATACGAACAGCAGCAGGGCAGGCAGCGAGAACAGCGCCATTCGTTTCCACGGATGGCCGCTTGCCGCGACGTAGCCGAGCAGCGTAACGGCCGTAACGTTCAGCATCACGCTCGGGTTATGCGTAAACAGGACGAACATGAACAAGGTCAGGCAAAACAACAGTTTGAGAGACGGGTTCACCCGGTGGAGCCACGTTTCCCGGTAAGAAAACTCGATATTCACGGTTAGCGGCTCCCTCCTCTCTGAACGAGTTCCGATTCCTTCTCCGGAAGTGCCTCTGCCGCTGCCGGCTCTGCCGATTCTGCCGCCTCGGCGAGCTGCCGCGTCCCGCGCAGATCGTGCTCCAGCCGTCCGTCGCGAACTTCCCAGATCCGGGTGGCGAACCGGCTTACAATATCCGGATCGTGCGTCACCATCACAATCGCGGTCCCTTGTCTGCGCCATGCTTCCAGCCGTTCCAGCAATGCGAACGTATTTTTCGCATCCTGACCGAATGTCGGTTCGTCCAGCAGCAGGATGCGCTGCTCCTTCACGATCGCCGAGGCGACGCTGAGACGGCGTTTCTGCCCGAGCGACAGTTGAAACGGATGATTGTCCTTCCGCTGCGTCAGATCGAAGTCCGCCAGCAGCCCGGACGTTTTCGCTTCCACCTCGGCTTCCGGCCGCTTCTCCTGCCGGAGCGAGAAGGCGACCTCGTCATAAACCGAGTTGGTGACGAATTGAAACTCGGGATTTTGGAACACGAAGGCGATCTCGGCCGATAACTCGCGTGTCTGCTCCGCCGGCCTGCCGTTCAGCTCGTATCCGCCGGCCGTCTGAAGCAGCCCCATCAAGCCGAGAAGCAGCGTGCTTTTGCCCGCCCCGTTGGGACCGGTTACGGCGATCCATTCGCCAGCGGACACTTCCGCCGATTCCACGTACTGCTTCCGCTTCTTGCCGCGCCATACCTCGAACCGGTCGAGTCGGATGAGCGGCCCGGCCGAAGCCGCTTCCGGCTCTTCGGTCCATGGCGCATAACGGCCGCTGCGGATATAATCGTCCCAGACGCCGGGGTACCAGATTCCGTCTTCGGCGAGGCGATGACCGTAATTGGCGAATAGATCCGCCGCCGGGCCGTCCGCCGTAATCTCCCCCGATTTGCCGAACAGGACGACGCGATCGATATAATCGACGATCTCGTCGATCTTATGCTCGACGATGATGACCGTTTTCCCTTCCCCCGCCTTGCGGATCGTCTCCCATACCTGCTTCGTCCCTTCCGGATCGAGCAGCGCGGTCGGCTCGTCGACGAAGAGCACGTCGGGCTCAAGCGCCAGCGCGCTTGCGATCGCGAGCCGCTGCTTCATCCCTTGGGACAGCGCCGCTATTGGGGTGTGCAGCTCCTCAAGCTCCAATCCGACCTGACTGAGCAGCGCGCCCATCCGCTGCTTCATCTCTTCGCGCGGAACGAGCAGATTTTCCAGGACGAAGGCAAGCTCCTCATCGACAAAGGGCATGCAAAACTGCGTATCCGGATCTTGAAAAACGAACGCCCACCGCTCCGGCACGACGATCAGGTGGGCCGTCACCGGCACGTCCACCGCCCGCGGGATTAACCCGGACAGCACCTGCAGCAGCGTCGATTTGCCGCATCCGCTAGGTCCGAGCAGCAGCACCTTTTCCCCGCGCTTCACCTCAAACGACAAGTCCCGGAACGTCAGCGCCGGCGCGCCGGGAAATTTAAGCCTTAGCTGTTCGACTCCCGCCGCAGCGTTCATGCAGAATCACTCCGATGCTAAAATTAATCGTGCAGCGAGCGCCGGTCCGCTTCGGTTACCGGACGTACGATCCGGGTAACGCCGGTTGCGTCGAGCGCTTTGACCAGATAATAGGCGACGCCGCCCGTAATGACGATACAGCTGATGAAGCGGAACACGAAGTACAGCGTCAAGTTCCAGCCTTGCAGTTCGATCAGATAACCTTTGTACCAGTCCATTCCCAGCGAGCCGAGGCCCGCTCCGATTCCGGCCAGACAGGCGACGGCCAGCGAATACGAGCGGTAGCCGAACAAGGCGAATACGATCTCCGCTCCGATCCCTTGCGCAAGTCCGTAAGTGAGCGACTCTACGCTGTACTGCGAACCGATCAGCATCGCGAACACGGCGGCCGATACTTCGCCAAGCAGTGCGACTCCGGGCTTGCGTATAATCAGAAACGCTACGGTAGCCGCAATAAACCACATGCCGTACGCGAGCTGCTCGGCCTGCAAGCCGAAAATTTTGACGAGGTCGTATACCGATCCCCATACCCGGAAGATGACGCCGAAGACGATCGCAATGACGACCGTGACCAGAATGTCGGTCAGCTTTAATCCTTTGGAGCTTTGCAATACGTTAGACACTGGTATCCTCTCCTTTTCTCCTATTGATGTCTCTTTGCCGCCTGCCGGCATGCGGCGGACAGCCTCGCTCCCTAATCCGGGCAATCGCCGGGACCCGTAAGACGCAAAAAAGTCCACCCCCCTAGAGGTGGACTGGCATTCGAATGAAACGATCGGTTCGAACGGTCAGGTGTCCCACTTCCCTACGCTGGCATCATCCAGATCAGGTTCGAAGGGTCTAGGATGTGCGCACATCCAATCTCAGCCCTGCCGGGCTCCCCTAGTGACACCCTTATCTTAACACGATTTATGTTGTTGTCAATATCCCCTTTTCCGGCAAACGCTGCGAATACTTTAGCGATTCGTCCATTTCGGAGCATGGCAAATTGACACAGCTCCGCAGCAATGCTTCAATGAAAGCAAACCACTTTCAACACCCCGGGCGCGCCTCATCGGTAACGTTTTGATCGGTTAGTTCGCATGGGAATGTAACCGCTTATTCCCGTACATCGCTTCCCCAAGCTGTATCCGATTACATATGGAATGGAGGACCTGACCATGAGTTCGATTTCGTTTCAATATGAGCAAGGACCGGAGCGGATCATCCGCGGGGATTTCCACCCGGCCTTGCGCCCGAACCCGCAAGCGACCGTCATTTTGGTGCACGGCTTCAAAGGGTTCAAGGACTGGGGAATGTTCCCCTATGCGGCCGGGCGGCTCGCCGAGACGTTCGATGTAATTCGCTTTAATCTGTCCCGCAACGGAGTCGGGGCGTCTCTAACCGATTTCGACGAGCTGGACAAATTCGGAAAGCAAACGTTTACCGGTGATCTGGAAGATTTAAAAGATGTCGTCGTCCTCGTTCGCGAAGGCAAGCTGCCGGTGGCGGGCAGACAGCCGGTAGCGGAACGGGTCGTACTTGTAGGCCATAGCCGCGGCGGCGGCGAGTCGATCGTGCTGGCGCTGGATGAACCGGCGCTCGTCGACGGGGTCGTCTCCTGGAACGGCTCGACGTCGTTCCCCGCGATATTCGGCGAGCCCGCGCTGCGCGCGATGCGCGAGGACGGCATCGCCTACATTGACAACGCGCGCACGAAGCAGCGCATGCCGCTTGAGAGGGTCATCGCGGACGATCTGGCGCGCAACCGCGACCGGTTCGATATAATCGCCCGAATCCCTCAGCTGCAAGTGCCGCTCGTGCTCATTCAAGGCACGGACGATTTCCGCAGCTTGTGGGCCGGATCGGAGAAGCTCGTATCGGCCGCTCCGTCGGTCCCTTGGATTCACATAGCCGGAGGCGATCATACGTTCGGCGCGAAACATCCGTTCACCGGTTCCACGACGCCTCTGGACGAAGCGATTGCCGCCACTGGGAGGGAGATCCGGGAACGCATGCTCCAAAGACCGGCCGACCTCGAATAAACGCGCTGGATCATTTGGGAAATAGTGACAATAATCATTTTGGTATGATACGATAGGACTAAGCCTGTACGATCCGGATTATTTGCAGGAGTGTCCATGGGTCCGATACGTCGACAAAGGAGTCGCAACAATATGAAAGAAATCGTCAAGCTGAAGCAGACGATGCTGAACGTCACGCACGAATTAATTTCCGGGTGCCGCTTCTGTGTGCAAATCTCCTTGGATCCCGAAGACAAAACGCCGATACAATGCGTCAAGTATTCCGGCTGCTCCATCCCGGTACATACGAATACCGCTACCTGTCTGTCCTGCCAGGAATATAAGCGCAGCAACAAGAACGAGCGTCAGGATATCGCGTCAGGCGGCTGATCAGACCGCTCCCTCCGTGCCGTCTTTCGGCTTACGCCGGAACGGCTGAGACCGGGATTCGCCTTCATGGGGACCGCACTTGTTGCGCTTCGTTCGTTTCTGTGTCAAACTAAGGTATGATTGCCCCCGGCGGCGCGGCCGAACGGTTTCCCGCTTCGGCACCGGGACCGCTTAACGACGGGGAACGGAACAGGTGGACGAACTGAATGAAACCGTTATTTCGACTATTGACTGAACTCTCCTCACGCAAGTGGGTGTCCCGCATGACCGGCGCTTTCGCAAAGTCCAAGGCAAGCCGGTACTTTATTCCGCAATTCGCCAAGTCCTACGGCATCCCGATCGAGGATGCGGAGAAGACGATCGGGGAATACCGGTCGCTTAACGAGTTTTTTACCCGGCGCCTAAAACCGGGCCTTCGCCCGCTCGCCGAACGGGCCGACGCGCTGCTGAGCCCCGTGGATGCGCTGATAACCGGCATGGGATCGATTCAATCGGGCACGATGCTGAACGTCAAAGGCCAGGACTATACCGTGGATGAACTGCTCAACCGTTCCCCCAGAACGTTAAACTACCGGAACGGTTTCTTTTTTGTGCTGTATTTAAGCCCCACCGACTATCACCGGATTCACTCCCCCGTTACCGGGACGATTGTGGAGAAGGAGCATGTCAAAGGAAAAGTGTACCCGGTCAACGATTTCGGTCTTCGTGAGATGAAGCGGGTGTTAAGCCGGAACGAGCGGCTGATTACGTATATCGATCACGAGTGCGGAGAGATTGCCGTCGTCAAGGTAGGCGCTCTCAACGTAAGCAGCATCCGCTATGCGGAACCGCTTCCGGACAAGCTGGAGCGGGGCGGCGATCTGGCCTATTTCGAATTCGGCTCGACCGTCGTCCTGTTAACCGAAAATGACATCTTCGTGCCGCGATCCGACCTCGCCGTCGGCAGCAAAGTAAAGATGGGCGAGTCGCTGGGCACGCTGATCGACAAATAATCTGCGCATGGACATGCATCCGCTTGCGTACGACAGACGGTCAGTTTCAATTCAAATTCAATACAGCAGGAACTTACGAAATCAACATTGCGGCTGTTAATGCCCCAACCTGATCCATCGCTGCCGATCTTGGCAGAAGGGCTGATTCTTCGCGCTCGAAGCGCCGGGATCGGCCCTTTCCCTTTCCTTTCCCATGAAACATTCTCTACTAAAAAAAAGCCTCAGTCCAAATCCTTCCCCGCTGGCGAATCGTGCATAACGCGCTGCAAACGAGCGGCAGCTGCCGCCATCCGGACGACACCTTCCTTAATTTCATTCTCTTCCAAATGAGCGAAGCCGAAGCAGGCCGACGGGACCGGACGTTCCAGGTAATAGCCGGTGCCGTCCGTCCAAGTGACGCCGGAATCGTGACAGAACTGGCGGAATCGGCCATACTCGTCAGCAGATCGCTTCCACCGCGCAAACAGGTGCAGCCCCGCGTCGGAAGCCACCGGCTCGAACAATTCGGCCAGCTGCTCCGTGTCCTTCAGCAAACTTTGAAGCAGCTCGAATTTCCGGCTGTATAACCGTCCCATCCGGCGCAAATGGCGCTCATACTCGCCACTGTTCATAAACGAGGCGAGCGCCCGCTGCTCGAGGATCGCGGTCGGGTGCGGCTCGAACAGCTGACGGGCGCGCAGGAAAGGCTCCCGGAGCGCCGCCGGCAGCACCGCATAGCCGATCCGGAAATGGTGCATCATCGTCAGCGAGAAGGTGCCGATATACACGACCCGGTCTTCGCGGTCAAGCAGCTTAAGCGGCTCGATCGGCCTGCCCAGGTGACGGAACTCGCTGTCGTAATCGTCCTCGACGACGACCGCTCCCCGCCGGGACGCCCAGGCGAGCAGCTGCTGTCGCCGCTCCAGACTGAGCACCGCTCCCGTCGGGAACTGCCGGCTCGGCGTGACGAAGATGAGCTTGGCCTCCCAGTCGTCCGGAACGAGTCCATGCCGGTCGGTGCAGGCGGCGACCGCTTCGCCTCCGGCCGCCCGGATCGCGGACAAGATGCCGGAATAACACGGATTTTCCGTGACGACCGGTTCTCCGGGGTCGATCAGCAGCTGGGCGAGCAGCGCGATCGCCTGCATCGATCCGTTAACGATCGCGATGGACGAGGGCACTGCTTCGATACCGCGCGTCCGGAGCAGGTGGCGGCAGATCGCCTCCCGCAGCGCCAGATGCCCTTGCGAGGCGAATCCGTCGCCGTAATACGTACCGTGCATCCCCCTCACCTGGGCGTACAACGTCCGGTTCCAAGCCTGCTTGGGGAAATGATTCCGGTCGCTGTACCCGATCACGAAGCGGATGTCGCCGTCCGTCCCGGAAGCTGGCTGGCGCAGCGGCAGCCCGGACATCCGCCGCCCCCACGCGGACAGCTCGAATTCGGTTTGCACGTTCGCTCCTCCCTCCGGCTGACGATCATGCCGGTAAGCGACGAACGTCCCCCGGCCGACTCCGGACACGACGTACCCCTCCGCCGCCAGCATCTCGTACACCTGGCAAACGACGCCGCGGGACAGCCCGTACAACCCGCCGAGCTCCCGGCTCGAAGGCAGCTTCATGCCATACTCCAGCCGGCTGGATGTGATCGCATCCCTCAGCGCATGATACAATGCAGAATATTTTAACGGATACCGCTCCAAATATAGATTTAATGGCAGATGAAAATCGGTCATATGTACTCCTCCCCTTCAATTGGCCTATCCGCCTCAAAAACCGCCGATGCGCAAAATCAACCCTTCCGCGGCTTTAGTTCACAGCCGAATCCGCCAACAAAGTCACAAATCCGGCAGCCAACGTTTCAATGGTCTATTAATTTCTATCATAATTGGCGCTTTTCTGTTGTCAATCCTTTGTTTATGATAAGAAAAAATGGAAGGGGGCCCGACCGTATGAGCACAATCCGAAGAACCGCGTACGAGATGACGTCCGAGGAAGAGATTAACCGGTTTATGAGCGAGATGAGCTACGGAACGCTGGCGATCCAGGGCGAGGAGTGGCCGTATGCCGTGCCGGTCAACTTCGTCTATCACCGCAATCAGGTCTATTTGCACGGCAGCAAGGCGGGGCACAAGATGGAGATGATCCGGGCGAGCGGCAAAGTGTCGTTTTCCGTCAGCAAAGAATACGCCATCGTCCCTTCCTACTTCAGCGATCCGAAGCTGGCCTGCCCGGCGACCGCCTATTTCAAATCCGTCCTGATCCGGGGGCAGGCGGAGCTTGTCGAAAGCGTCGAGGAGAAAGCGGAGGTGCTCGGGGCGCTGATGCGCAAGCTGCAGCCCGAAGGCGGCTACGAGCCGATCGATCCGGCCGATCCGGATTACTTGCCGCGAATTCGCGGCGTGGCCGTCCTGCGGCTGGCAGCGGAGTCGCTTACCGCCAAATTTGCCTTCGGCCAACATTTGAACGAGGAACGGTTCGCACGGGTATGCAGCGGATTGGAGCAGCGGGGTATGGAAGGCGACCTGCAGACGGCGGAGCTGATGCGGAAATATTCGGGCAGATGCCCAATACACGAAGCGCCCGCAGGAGATGGCGCCCATTCATAAACCCAAAAACGCAGCCGTTCCCTATTCAAGCTCTACGCTTGGATAAGAAAGCGACTGCGTAAGCGGAAGCAGCGATCGCACGGCTACCGGCGCGAATGTGCAGCGCGGGTGCGGTCGCCGCTTATCGTCCGTCCAGCCGGACGACAGATGCAGTTCGCCCTCGAACGAGCGGGCCGCAGAAGCTGTTGCCGAATGCCCCCGCCTGTCAAGCGAGCACCTTCAGCACATCGTCGATCTTTTTGCTGTTAGAGATAACCCCGTAGTTCATCCAGGTCATAAAATCGACCTCGTATACGCACCGTTTCTTTACTGCCGGCAGCGCCTGCCACGAAGCCGTCTCCAGTATCGCCCGTTCCTCTCCCGGCACAGAGGAATGCCGCCGGTCGAACGTTATAAAGAGATGGTCCGCGTCCAGCCGCTCCAGCCATTCCGGAGGCAAATTCATCTTTCTCGTCTCCTGCTCCATCTCCATCACGAGGGAATGCGGTGCAAGCCCCAGATCCTTGTACAGGATCGGCCCGGTATAACCGTAGTCCGGCCCGGCGTACAAACTTATGCCAAGCGCCGATATGCGTAAAAAGGCGACCGTCTGGCCGCGGGTCGACCGGCCGAGCACGCTGCGGGCGTCGCGCGCTTTCTGCTCATAATGCCGGATCACTTCCTCCACCCGGTCCGTCCGCCCGAGCAGACGCGCCGCTTTATGCAGCGTCGAGCGCCAGTCTTCACCCGGATGCGGCATATGGAAGGTCGGGGCCAGCCGGCCCAGCCGGTCGTTCGGTATCCATTTGTCGAATCCGCTGTCCAGCATAATGAAGTCCGGGTGATGCCGGGATAGATCGTCTTCATCCTCCTCTGCCAGGTCGAGGACGGGCACATCGTGCAAGCCGAGGTATTCCTGTCTCCCCCAGCCGCGGTGGGAGCATTCGACGACCGGCGTAATGCCGAGCGCCACGAGAAAATCTTCCAGGAAAGGGGCGAACACGCGGGCATGTTCCCGGTAATGGCGGCGGTACTGGCCGGGAGAGATCCCGAGCGTTTGCTTGAACCGGCGGTTGAAATAATATTCGTTGCTGAAACCGACGTTTTGGGCGATATCGTACAGCCGGTCGTCCGTCGTCAGCAGCAGCTTTTTGGCGCGGTCGATCCGGACCCCGTTCAAGTAATCCAGCGGAAT
Organism: Paenibacillus sp. GYB004; assembly: GCF_036577605.1. Taxonomy (NCBI): domain Bacteria; kingdom Bacillati; phylum Bacillota; class Bacilli; order Caryophanales; family Paenibacillaceae; genus Paenibacillus; species Paenibacillus sp. GYB004. Next base: position 8,947 of record NZ_JARBDB010000064.1, on the reverse strand, counting down.
TTGTCCGGTCAGTTCCTTAAACAGACGCGAGTACTGCCAGCGTGCGACATTCGCCCGATCCGCCAGCGCGTTCACCGTCCACACGTCCCGGTATTGCTCCTTAATAAGCTCGATCGATTGCTCCACCGCTTGGCGCATATTTCCTTCATAGCTCGAGGAACGATTTTGCGCCAAGAGGAACCGCATCCATTCCTGAAACCTCACATGGTTGTCCAACTGCTCCAGATCGTCGTCCGAATCCCGGTGGCGGTAGATTGATTCCAAATAGTCCATACACGTGGAGAACGGATGACACAACGCTTCTCCCTGGAACGGAAATCCGCCGCCGGACGGCTCGTTCTGACCGGTCCCGGAGCCGGAGCCTGCCCCGCATACGCTCCACGGCTCGAACGAGACCCGATAGTAGATCAGGCCGTCCTCATCTGCCGTCAGTTCGACAGCCGCATCCGGATCGGCGAGACAACACGTCCCCCGGCCGAGCGGAAGCCGGTTGCCGCCGATATCGATCGTTCCGGAACCTCCGGTAATGACCCATAGGGTAAAATGACCGCCGGTCTTACCGTGTTCCTGCCATCTCGAAGCTCTTACGTTATACTGGATATCCTTCAGCACATAAAACAAAGTCCGGACCAACGGGGCCGGCTCCGTTACCTGTTTCATTTCGGCTCACCTTTAATGAGAATGGTTATCATTTTCAAGTTAAGTATATAGAAAAAAGGAAAGCACATCAACTGCTGTTGACGGCTTTCCCGATCCGCTTTATCCGATCTGCGGGGCATGTCTCCTTATTTCACGAGCCATTTCAAAATATCGTCCGTTTTCGCCTTATTCGCCATAACCGCGCCGGACTGCCAGTGCGTCCGCTCCGCCTTGTACACATGCCCGTTCTTGACGGCGGGAATCGACTTCCACAGCGGGCTGTCCAGCAGCTTGACCGCTTCCTTGTTCTCCTCGGACGTCCAGCTTCCGTTGGATGGAAAGACGATCAGATGATCGGCGTCCAGCTCGGGGAGTTTCTCCTCGGACAAGACGGCCTGGAACTCCTTCATCTCCTTGACAAACCGGTGCGGCGCGAGTCCAAGCTCGGAGTAAATGTTGCCGGTATACCGGTTATTGATGCCGAACAGAGCCAGCGATTTGTCTCCCACATTAATCCGGACGACCGCCACCGTCTGTTCGCCGACCGCTTTGTCGAGCTTCGCCTTCGCGTCCGCCATCTTCCGATTGTATTCCGCCAGCACGCTTTCGGCTTTCTCCGGGATGCCGAGCACATCGGCAATTTTCTTTACTATTTCCGGCGGGCTCTGCAACACGGCTTCCGGCAGACGATACGTCGGCGCCACTTTGGAGTACAGCTCGTACTTGGCCGCATCCACCCCGCCGTCGACGATGATCAGATCCGGCCCGGCCGCGACAAGCGCCTCGATGCTCCCGGTTGTATCGAACGTCGGCACGTTCAGTCCCAAATAGTCCTGCTTGCCCCAGTTCGGGTGATACCACTGGACGACCGGCGTTACGCCAAGCGCCTGCAAGTAATCCTCGACGTAAATCCCCGCTACCTTCTTCGGCTTGACGGGAATCGTAACGTCTCCGAACTCCCCTTTGACAACCCTTGTTTTCCCCTCGTTCGCATCTGTCTGGCCGGCTGCCGGCGTCTCGTTATGGGTTGCTCCGCATCCTGTCAAGCCGACGGCCAGAACGAGCAGCAGCGTCATCCCTACCGCCAGCATTCGACGTGATCTTGCCATAACCGCGTTCACTCCTATGTCTAACCAAAAAGGTACGAAAAGAGAGCGGAATTTCAATGATAATCATTCTCATTTTCGTTCGGGATCATTATATCTCACATCTTTTTGGCGCCACAATACACATACTCTACTCTTTTTTTATACAAACGCGGTTGGGGTGCAGCCCGCCTCCGCGCGGCGGGACCTGTTCTCTCGGAAAGGGGCCTCCGGCGGCAGCGAATCGTCAAGCCGCGCCTCCTACTACGGTCTGCCGTTCAAGCGGATGTCCACGTCGTCCGTTGCTCCGATCCCGGTCAGCACACGGTCGAGCTCGAATAGCTCATCCCTATGATACACGCCGGACGGCCCGCTTGCGCAAAATAACCGTCCGCAACATACGCGGCCACTCGTGCGGAAATGCGCGCCTCCTCGCCGCCCTGCAACGAGCATTCCGCCGTGGCGGGCACGCCGTTCCACATCCCCCTAGCATCGATCTTGACAGCGCATCTCGCTTTGCCCGGCTTCACCGATCAGGATTTCGATTTGGCCAGCAAATACAGGAAGTAAGGCGCGCCGATTACGGCCACCACGATCCCCGTAGGAATTTCCGAAGGCTGTAAAATCCAGCGGCCGATCGTATCGGCCGTAATGACCAGAAGCGCACCGGCAAGCGCGGCGGCCGGCAGCAGCATCTGATGCTTCTGACCGACGAGGCGGCGTGCGAGATGCGGAGCGATCAGCCCGACGAAGCCGATGCTGCCGCTTACCGCCACGCAGGAGCCGGCCAGACCGACCGCTGCCGCGAGCAGGACGAGCCGCTCCTTCTCCACCGGCGCGCCAAGCCCGGTCGCGGTCTGATCCCCCAGATTCAGCACATTCATGACGCGCGCCTTGTAGAAGACGAACGGCAGCAAGATGATGAGCCACGGCAGCAGCGCAAGCACGAACTTCCAGTTCGCCCCCCAGATGCTCCCGGCCATCCATGTCGCGACAAACTGATACTTCTCCGGACTAAGCCGCAGCGTCATGACGATGGTCGCCGCGCTAATCCCTGCGGCCACGGCGATACCGGTCAGCAGCAGCCGGATCGGCGCTATGCCGTGATGCCGCTTGTACGCCAGCGAGTAGATCAGAATCGCAGTCAGTCCCGCGCCGACCAGCGCGACGAGCGGTAGCATGAAGACCGGTGCGGCCGCCGTCGCCGGATAAAACGATATGAACATCATCACGGTTAATCCCGCTCCCGCGTTGATCCCAAGTATACCCGGGTCGGCGAGCGCATTGCGCGATATCCCTTGCATGATACAGCCCGAGACGGCGAGTCCGGCGCCGATCAGCAGCGAAATGACGATGCGCGGCAGGCGGAATTCGAACAAAATGAGCGATTGCTTCTTCGTTCCCATCCCGAATAACGTCTGAATCAGCTCCACCGGAGAAAGCCGGATATAACCGGTGTTCATACTGATCATAAAGGCGGTGACGATGAACAGCCCGAGTACAACGAGGACGGTAACATTCCGCCTTCTTTTCTGTTTCTCGCTTCTTATCAGAGACACACGCTCCATCCTACAGCTCCCTCCTTTCTTTACGCGCCAGGTAAAGGAAGAACGGAACGCCGATGAGCGCGATCAGCGCCCCGACCGGAGTCTCAAACGGCGGATTGACCATTCTGGCCGCCAGATCGGCGAAGACGACCAGCAGGCTGCCGAGCACCGCCGAGCACGGAATGATCCAGCGATAATCGACGCCGACCATATAACGGGTCAGGTGAGGAATAATAAGTCCGACAAATCCGACGGCGCCGACGACCGATACCGCAGCTCCCGCCAGAATCAGCACGAGCACCGTTCCGGCCAGCTTCACGAGTCCCGTCCGCTGGCCGAGCCCCTTGGCCACATCCTCGCCCAGGCTCAACATCGTGATCGAGCGCGACAAAATAATCGCTCCGATAATGGCCGCGGCAATCCACGGAAACATAATTTTGAGCTGGAACCATTTCGTTCCCGCCACTCCCCCGGCGTACCAGAAAGCCAAGTCTTGGCCGATCCGGAAATATAGCGCGATTCCTTCGCTTAATGCCGACAACAGGGCGCTTAACGCCGCGCCGGCAAGCACGAGTCGCACCGGGGTCAAGCCGCCTTTGGCGAGGGAGCCGATGCCGTATACGAGTATGGCTCCGATCGCTGCGCCAAGGAACGAGAACAGGATCAGATACATAAACGGCAGGCCGGGCAAAAAGGCGAAACAGATCGCCAGCATGAAACCTGCGCCTGCGTTCAGCCCCAGCAGTCCGCTGTCCGCAAGCGGGTTGCGCGTCATCCCCTGCATGATCGCCCCGGCTACGGCGAAGCAGGCGCCGACCATCGCTCCCCCCAGCACGCGGGGCAGACGGAGCTCCTGAATAATCTGATGCTGCGTCAGATCGGGATTAAACCTGAAGATTGCCTCCCATACGACGGACAGCTTGATATCCGCCGCTCCGAACGACACGGATACCGCGATCCCGAGCATCAGCGCGAACACCCCTCCGATCAAGATGAGGGTCGCCGCCCACGGACGGGAACGGACTTGTACGGGAGACTTCGAAGCCGTTGCTTCATTCCTTGTTGGATTCATGAGTGCCACCTTTGTCACATTGGTTGGACCAATTATTTCGATCGCCTCTATTAGAGGTAGTTCAAAAAGTCCACTTTTGATCACGAAGCAGATACAGGAAGCCTGCTCGACATCGAATATGGAATTCAGCCGGAACTTCCGGTGCTCACAAAAGCTTTCACTACGCTCCGCTCCTCATTTCCTAGCTTCATCCCATCTTCTCGGTGCTGAAAACCGGACTTTTTGAACAAGCACTTATAGCAAGATGACGATTGATATTGATTCTCAATTTCAATTATAAATAGTAGATCAGCTGACCGCTCCTTGGCAATAGACAAAATCAAAGTTTTTTTGTACAAATTTAACATTCCCGAGAAAAATACGTTTTTTCGGTTGAGCGGCGATCCGAAATCTTATATCATGAATTATGACTGATAATGATTATCAATATCCTTCCGAATATGTCCTGCCTGAAGGAGGCACGAATGATGGGTTCACAGCCGACAACTTCCGTCCCGTTTCGCTCCCTGCTATTTCATATGACCGGCATCAGCCTGTCCGTCCGCCCTGTCGGATGGGATTCCGATATACAAACCAGCGATCGGTATACGCTTCTGATCGTAACGAACGGAAGCGGCAGTCTCCATACCGGCGATACGACGGTCCTTCTGAAGACCGACAAATGCTACCTGCTCCCGCCGGGCCGCACCTACCGGGCCGTCAACGGATTCGACAGCTCGCTCCGGTATTACCAGCTTGCCTTTGCCGCCGTCCATATCGCGGATCAACGGACCGAGACGTACACCGGCAGCCTGTTCTCCGGCCGGCTCGAAATGACCGCTTATCCGTTCTCCAGGCTGATTCGTCTCGCCGAGGAGCTGTATGACGCGAAAGACAGCGACGGCGATATCGAATCGATGAACCGGCACATCCGGCTTCAGGAACTGATCCGTTTTCTGATCGAGCACAACCTCGAGTTCGCCGGTCCCGCCAACTCCACGCAAGCGGTGGCATCGACGATCCGTTATATGCGGAACAATTACATGCACAGCGTAACCGTGAAGCAGCTAGCCGAGATGGCCCGGGTGCCTTACTATCAGTACACCCCGATCTTTCAGGAATTAACCGGCAAGAAGCCGCTCGATTATTTGACCGAACTGCGCATCAACCGCTCCAAGGAACTGCTGGTCCATTCCGACGAGCCTTTGCGCGAGATCGCCGGCCGGGTCGGCTTTGCCGACGAATATTATTTCAACCGCCGCTTCCGCCAAACGACAGGCGTGACGCCCAAGCAGTATGCCAAATATATGAAGCATAACACGCGCGTAAGAGACTGGACCGGACACGAAGTCGATATCCCCGCCCAGCCGAAACGAATCATTTACTACGGCGAAACGTTCGGCGACCTGCTGGCTCTCGGAGTCGACGCGATCGGAGGTAATATCTCCTGGAAAAACCGAACCTTCTTCAAAGACCGAGTACGCAACGTGCAGGACGTCGGCAATCCGATCAACCCGGACAAGCTGATGGAGCTGAAGCCGGATCTGATCATATTCGCCTGCTCGGACGAGAAGCAGTATACGAAAATATCGAAAATCGCTCCTACGGTAACGTTTAACTCCTTCGCCCCTCTCGACCAGCGGCTGCTTACGCTCGGACATCTGCTGGGCAAAAGACGCGAAGCGGAAAAATGGCTGGACACCTACAACAATAAAGCCGCTGTCGTGTGGCAGCAGCTTCGGTCGGTTATCGAGCCGGGCGAGACGGCTTCCGTATTCGTATTCGATCACGGAAACCGGCTGTTCGTGATGGGGGCTTCCGGACTTTCCTCGGTGCTGTACCATCCGCACGGCTTCCAGCCGGTGGACAAAATCCGCGATCTGTTGGACGCCGGTTTAGGATTCGCGGAAATAACGGAGCGTCATCTGCCCGCCTATACGGGAGACCATATCTTCATGCTGCTGCCGGGAAACGCCGAATCGAAAGTCGCGATGGAGCAGTTGATGGAGAGCGCACTCTGGCACAGCCTGCCTCCCGTCCGGAACGGCCGTGTCTACTGCGTGGAAGCGGCCAAATGGAACTACGGGGACGCCCTGACCCGGGAAAAGCTGCTCGATGCGCTTCCCCGCCTGCTCCTCGCCAACATTTGAACCCTGCCTCGGCCACTCCCCCTGCCCCGGCTTCATGCCCAGCCGCCCCTGAAGTGGGACGGCTGTTATTCGTCCGCGACGCCAAGCGCGCGGTTTTTCTCTTTGAACCGGTCGTTGTGCGACGAGACGTACGCCATCCGCGGCGCCTCCGGCTCCATATGCAATTTCGCGCTGTTGACCGCCAGCACGGCGTCGGAGAACGCCCCCGCGATCAGATTCACCTTGCTGTCGAAATTGACGAAATCACCGGCGGCATAGATGCCGGGCACGTTCGTCTCCAGCTTGCCGTTTACGTACACGTTCCAATCGTCCATCTCGAGTCCCCACTGGTTTATTCCCGAGAAGTCCGACTTCAGGCCGTGATTGACAATAACTGCATCGACCTCCAGCTGCTCGGTTTCGCCTGTCTCCACATGGCAGATCGTCACTTTGCCGATCGTCTGCCCGTTCTCGCTGTGCAGCTGGGTTAACGCATACGGAGTACGGACAGCCGCAACGGATTGCTTCATCCGGATAATATTTTTCTCGTGTCCGCCGAACATGTCACGCCGATGGACGACCGTTACGCTTTGCGCGATCGGCTGCAGCTCGTTGGCCCAGTCTACCGCCGAGTTGCCTCCTCCCGATATAAGCACGCGTTTGCCGCGGAACGGCTCTAGCTCCTGCACCGTATAATGAAGATTCGTAATCTCGAACCGGTCGGCTCCTTCGATATCCAGCTTCGCCATCTTCAAGATCCCCCGGCCCAGGGCAAGCACCACCGTCCGCGTCCAATGCTTCTCACCCGAATCGGCTATCAGCACGAACGTGCCGTCTTCTTTCCGTTCGAGATGCTTAATATGCTGGCCGAAGACGAGAGTCGGGTCGAACACGGTCGCCTGCTGGGCAAGCTGGGCGATCAGCTGCTGACAGACGACGGGGGCGAAGCCGCCTACGTCCCAGATCATCTTCTCCGGATAAATGAGCATACGCCCGCCAAGCTCTTCCCTCGCCTCGATCAGCTTTGTTTTCAAATCGCGCATTCCGCTATAAAAAGCGGCGTACATCCCGGCAGGGCCGCCGCCGATGATCGTCACGTCGTACAATTCCAATGGCTCCACCATAACCCGTTCCTCCGCAACAAAACGTTTTGTATTTGTAATTGATATTGATTCTCAATATCTTCCTGACTATTGTAGCCTCGCATGGCTTGGCATGGCAATGGACAAACGTAACCTTATCTTTGTACAAAATGAACCCCCTCTCCGGCCCGCATAGGCGTTCCGTTGATCGGCGGAACGCGAAAAACCCCCGAATCCGCGGAACTCGCGAACTTGGAGGTTTATTTGGGCATCGCACTCGAATTACCGGTTACTCGCGCTCTTCCTGCCGCGCCCGGGGCGGGCCGCCCGGATCGTCCGCATCCGTTTCGATCGAGATTTCTTCCGGAATGCGTACCGCCGTGCTGGGCACTTCACGCGGCTTGTATTCGATCACGTCCGACGAATACAGGCTGACGAACAAACTGCCTCCGCCCGTGAAGGCGCGGATCAGAACAGGCTGATTGTACTTGTTCATAAAGGTAAAATCAGGGCCGTTCCAGCTCACGGTAGCGTCTCGTCCGGGCAGCACGTACGGCACGTTGCGGCTGTGCGAATAACGCTGCACGATATGCATGCCGGCGCGGTCCGCGGCGTTGAACAGCGTCGACGACACCTGGCAGATGCCGCCCCCGATCCCCTCGGCCAGCTCTCCCCTTACGATTATCGGAGCTTTCAGGTATCCTCTTTTCTCGGTCCGCTCGCCAACCACCTGATTAAACGAGAACAGCTCTCCGGGGAAGAGCACATGGTTGTTAATCGCTTTTACCGCGGTCGAGATATTGTGCATCCGGTTTTTGTTGTTCGAATTGTAGTAGGTGACGTAGTGCCCGATCGGCTTGACCCGGATGTTGGCCAGCAGCTCGCTGTCCACCTTCGGATACAGCGCCGTCCTCGGCAGATCGATGACCGAAGGGCCGGTTCCGTAAAAATACGAATAAAACCGCTCCTCGAACGCGGTGCGGTTCAACCTGTAGCCGGGCTGCTCCTTCTCGATCCTGCCGTTCGCGCCGATTCGCGCATTTTGCGGAGCCCGGTACATGTTACGGTCGAGCTCGTCCATCAGCCGGCCCAGCCGGTCCCTATCGACCATCGACTGCCCCGGCAGCGCATACTCGTTGCGAACGGCCGTAGCCACCCGCTGCCCCTCATGCTGGATTACGGCTTCCCCTGGGGCGTTCACTTGTTGGACCAGCAGCAGCAGTCCGATCATCCATGCGGCTTTCAATATCGGCGTCCCTCCCCACCGGTAGGTTGAACAGAAAAAGTTCCTCTTGATACATTTTCCTACATCCGGCGGAATTATTACCGCTGCCGAAAAATCGTGCGAAAGCGCAGCCTTTCCGGAAAATAAGAAAAGCTTCTAAACGAAGCCTTTTCCACGATGAATGACCCT
>NZ_JARBDB010000063.1:0-178809 GCF_036577605.1 Paenibacillus sp. GYB004 | reverse complement strand
CCCCCTCAAGATGAGATTTCCCAATTCGTAAGACCCCTGGTAGACGACCAGGTTGATAGGTTCGGGGTGGAAGCGCAGCAATGTGTGGAGCTGACGAATACTAATCGGTCGAGGGCTTATCCTATCAATACTCCACGAACCTTCGTGGAGGCCTCAAGAGCCCTTGAGGTAACGTTTCATCTCTCTCTCTTCTTCGGTTCGCATTCAGTTTTCAGGGAATAAACCCTTTATTCATTGCTAAAAACCACGTCATGAATGCGTGGTTTTTTTGTTTTCCTACGCAACCATTCCCCGTCTATCCGTCCGCACAAAAAACCCGGAGCAACTCCGGGCTATTCCATGTAGAACGAAGTATCGTTCCGGGTAATTTTGAGAAGTCCCGGCTTTCCAGCTCGCTTTAACAAAAAGATGATCCACATTTGCGGGAGCATGTACCAGATATGTACGGCGAGAAGCGAGAGCCAGTAAGGAAACGGCACCCACGGATACAAACAGCCGGGAACGGCAAGCCCGATCCAGAACAGCTGACGGTGAATACGAATAAAACCGCCAAGCGGGGCATACTCTCCCGGGATCAAACCAAACCAGGGCGGACGAACGTCGAACGACCAGGAGCCGCGCTGGCCGGAACCGAGATATTTCAAATACAAGGAGGTCAAGCCACAGAGCATAAGCGGGATCAGCACGATCCCGCCGGCCATCCACAGCAAGCTCCAAGCCGATACGGCTACAGCCAGATAAAGTGCCGCGGAAAGCGGTAATACCCCGTAGAGCAGCAGCGGCAGGGGGCGATGGCGTATGCGTTTGACCAATTTGTAGTTATAGACCGTTGCTTCTTTATCCAAGCGATGCAAGTAAATATACCTCCCGGCTGACGGTTCGCTGCTTCTGCAAGTACGCGATGACAAGATCTTCGAAAAGATTCCCTTTCTATTATATAAGGAACGCGATAACAATGGAACCATTCGCCCAGTTCCCACATACTTTATCTTACCATCCGCAATTTGCTTGAACATGGACTATTTTTTCTCAAAAATCCGGGTAACTCTAGTTTACGAGATTCGATTTTGTGGCATACTGGTAGAGAAAAGGCGGGTGAACCGAGTGGAACAAGAGGAAATGAAAACCTACACTTGTATCATATGCGACCAGCCGAAGCCAGACGGGATCATGATTTGTTCGGAATTTATATGCGACGCTTGCGAATCGGAGATGGTCCAGACGGATGTATTGGATGCCAAATATCCGTTCTTCATTCATCGGATGAACAAAATATGGTATAAAATGAATGCTTAGGCGGCCATGGCCTTTGGCCGGAGAGACGCTTCGTCCAGGGGTACGTACAGGCCCAAGGTATCGGGCTGAGAGGGTAGTTTGTTAAAAGCTGTATGGTTCAAAAGGTCTTCCGGCGAGGGGCAGGCCTTTTTTTGCTTTTTGGCTCCTTGATCCTGTATGGTTAACGTATAGCGGCAGGAGGAGGCAAAACCAATGAAGCGCGAGGATGCGCCGTTACTGGAGGCGCTTTTGACTCATAGCAGCAACTATGAAACCGGCTTTCACGTACCCGGACACCGCTCCGGAAGAGGGCTGCAGCCGGAAGCTCATATTTTTCGGGATATTATGAAAATTGATTTGACCGAATTAACCGGACTGGATGACCTTCACGACCCGGAAGGACCGATTCTTCAGGCGCAGCAGCTGGCTGCAAAATGCTTCGGCGCCGAAGCGACGTTTTTTCTCGTAAACGGGAGCACGGTAGGTAACTTGGCAGCTGTGTTAACCCTATGCTCGCCTGATGATGTCGTTATCGTTCAAAGAAATGTGCATAAGTCGATTCTGCACGGGTTGATGCTTGCCGGTGCCCGCGCGGTTTTTGTACAGCCGCTCTGCGACGAGGCTTCCGGATTGCCGGCAGGCGTTCGGCTGCACGATGTGGAGACAGCTTTGCAGCAGTATCCGGAGGCGACAGGGGTCATTGTGACCAATCCGAATTATTACGGGATGGGGATCGACTTGACGAAGCTTGCGGACTTGGTACATGCATACGGCAAACCTCTTGTCGTGGATGAAGCTCACGGTGCGCATTACGGCTTCCATCCGGATATTCCCCAGTCGGCACTAGCCGGAGGAGCGGATGTAGTGATCCAGTCCACTCATAAAATGCTGACAGCTCTCACGATGGGCGCCATGCTCCATGTTCAAGGCCCGCGGATCGACCGCGAGCTGCTGAAGCAGCGCCTCGCCATGCTGCAAAGCTCCAGCCCTTCCTATCCCATTATGGCTTCGCTGGATGCGAGCCGGCGTCTTCTTCATACAGAAGGAACAGGTTGGATCAGCCGTAGCCTGCAAGAACTAGAACGGCTGGAGCTGGCGATTCGGCGGTGGCCGTGGTACCGGACGATCCAAGGATCGCCTTCGGCCGCATACGAATCGAAGGACCCGTTTAAGGTGGCTGTATCCGATGTTACCGGAACGCTGGACGGCTTCATGCTCCGCCGGCAGTTGGAGGGCAGGGGCCTGATGTGCGAAATGGCCGACCCCAGGCATGTACTGCTCGTGTTCAGCCTGTCCGTACAGAAGTCGGAGATAGACGCTCTGTTGGCGGGACTCGGGCAAATTGCTGCCGATTTCGACTTGGCAGATAAGCTGAATAGCAGCAAGGGAGAGCGCCTCCCGGCCGACCGTGCGGAAACGTATGAGACAGGGACAGGGGTGTCCGAGCCGGTTCCGTTTCGTATGGCCAAGCCGGGACACTTGAGTGCGGTACCGGTATCCGAGGCGTCGGGATTCGTATCAGGGGAGATGATTATTCCCTACCCGCCGGGGATTCCGATCTTATATCCTGGCGAGCGGATCACGGAACAGAGTGTTCGTGCTATAACCGAGCTGGCCTCCAAAGGCGCGAAATTCCAAGGGGCTGCCGACCCGAAGCTTCGAACGATTCAAATTGTTAACATAAGATAAGGGCAGGAAATGGAAGATGTAATAGCGAATGTATAAGAATGGCGAAAATGCTTACCATGGGAGAACAGATCGTGACTACTACTGGATTTTTCGTAACGGTTGAAGGCGGAGAAGGCGCAGGAAAGACGACGGCGATTCGCTCGATCGAACAAGTATTGATGCAGGCGGGGTATGAAGTCGTCGTTACCCGGGAGCCCGGAGGTATTACGATTGCGGAGCAAATCCGTGAAGTTATATTGGACAAAAACAACGTCACGATGGATGGAAGAACGGAAGCGCTGCTGTATGCGGCTGCGAGGCGTCAGCACTTGGTAGAGAAAGTAAGGCCGGCTTTGCAGGCCGGGAAGGTGGTGCTGTGCGACCGGTTTATCGACAGCAGTCTTGCGTACCAAGGTTATGCCCGCGGACTTGGTATAGACGAAATATTCGATATCAACCGGTTTGCCATTGATGGAACGATGCCCGACCTTACTTTATTTCTCGACGTATCGCCTGAAGTAGGGTTAGCCCGCATTCATGCCAATCGGGATCGCGAAGTCAATCGGCTTGATCTGGAAGCTCTTTCGTTTCATGAACGGGTCAGAGCCGGATACCGACAGCTTCTCGAACGGTTCCCGGACCGGATCATCCGCGTCGACGCCGATCAATCGGAGTCGGATGTCGTTCGTGCCTTGTCGGATGTCGTAACGGATCGATTGCGCAGCAGGAACACTACCAAGCAAAATAGTGTATAATAAAGTGATGTGCCCCTTCGAAAGAAGGGCTCATCCTGTCGAATGGTTGGTTGGGTCCGCGGTATGATTTGCCAAACAGGCGCATCCGTACGCCTTGTAAACGTTTTCTGTAAAATGTGGTATAATACGCATACGGACGGTGCCTAACAATCGATCAGAGGAGGGATTGCACATGAAACTGGTAATCGCGGTAGTACAGGATAAAGACAGCAACCGGTTGTCGAATGCACTGGTTAAGGAAGGATTTCGTGCGACGAAGCTGGCCAGTACCGGCGGTTTTCTGAAGGCCGGCAATACGACGTTTATGATCGGGATTGAAGATGAACGAATTCATGAAGTGTTCCATGTTATTAAAGCGAACTGCAAAGTACGCGACCAACTGGTAACGCCGGTGTCGCCTATGGGAGGCACGACGGATTCTTACATCCCGTTCCCGGTCGAAGTGCAAGTTGGCGGAGCAGCCGTGTTCGTTCTTCCTGTAGAACGTTTTGAGCATTTCTAAGTTACTACGTATATAAAGGAAGGAACTAGACGTCGTGAAAATCAATCCCGGCTGGCGCCCGTTCGGGAAACCGATCCAAATGAGCGATGGTCCGGCATCGACCCCGATCGCACCCAAAAATTTCTCCGATATGCTGAATCAGCAAGACGGGAAAGCGGATGCCGAGCAATTGAACCGGATGCTTCAACAAATTCAACTGCAGGGCGAGCGTCTGAGCAAGTCGATGACGGTTCGCGAGCTGCGTGCCTATAAGCTGCTGGTTAAGCAGTTTCTGGAGAAAACCGTACGCAAAGGGATCGGTATTAAGGATACTTCCGGATGGGACCGCCGCGGGCGCGGCAAACGATATAAGCTGCTGGACGAAATCGATCAGCACCTGATCGGGATGGCGGACGAGATGCTCGATACGGAAGAAGGCAAGATCGAGCTTCTGAGCAAAGTCGGAGAAATCCGCGGGATGCTGATCAATCTGTTTTACTAGCATTCATGGAGAGAGTGATTATGAACTTTCAATCGATACCGGGACAGGAGAGGGCCAAGCGCTTGCTGCAAAACGGCTTGCGTTTGGACAAACTGTCCCATGCTTATATATTCGCCGGACCGCTCGGCAGCGGACCCAAAGAGATGGCGAGAGCGTTCGTGGCCGCATTGTTCTGTACGCGCGGCTCCGACGAAGCTTGCGGCGAATGTCTGGAGTGCCGGAAGCTGGCGCACGGCAACCACCCCGATCTGACTTGGGTGGAGCCTGACGGGGCGAGCATCAAGATCGATCAGATTCGTACGCTTCAGCAGCAGTTCGCTTATCGTTCGTCTTCATCCGGGACCAAAGTGTATGTACTGAATGAAGCCGACAGGATGACGGTTCAGGCGGCGAACAGCCTGCTCAAGTTTCTGGAGGAGCCGCAGACTCCGTCGATCGCGATCCTGATTACCGAGAACGGACAAGCCCTGCTGCCGACCATCCAATCCCGTGCGCAATGGGTTCCGTTCCTGCCGCTGCCACCGGATCAGATGAAGGGTGCGCTACTGGCCGAAGGGCTTCAGGCCGAGCTTGTGCACCCCGCAGTCCATCTCGCCTCCGGGCTGGAGGCGGCCCGATCGCTTATCCAAATAAATTGGTTTGCAGAAACGAGAAACGTGATGATACAATTGATGAAGGATGTGGCAAGCAAACAGTCGTTTGTCGTATCCGTTCAGCAGAAGGTTATAAAGTCCGAAGTAGCCGATCATTTGGACACCTTGTTCGATATGATTATATTATGGTACAAAGATCTCATTCATGTATCGTTCGGCAGAAAACGAAGCATTGTTTATATAGATCAGGCGGACTGGCTGGCCAAGCAAGCTTTTACCCGGGACGCCGACGGTTGGATCAGTTGCATGGAACGTGCCGTAGAGGCGCGCAAGCGGCTTCGATCCAACGCTAACGCTCAGCTTGTTTTGGAGCAGTTCCTGATCGGAGTGAAATAATGTTTTACTCAGGGGGGGAGCAGGTGTATAGTGTCGTAGGAGTCCGTTTCAAAAAAGCGGGCAAAGTGTATTATTTCGATCCCTCGGATCTTCCTATACAGCAAGACGACGCGGTAATCGTGGAAACGGCGCGCGGAGTCGAATATGGAAAAGTCGTGATCGGCAGACGCACCGTCGGCGAATCGGATGTCGTACTTCCATTGAAGCGCGTCATACGAGTTGCGGACATATCCGATGCCAAACTTGTCGATGAGAACAAAAATGCAGCCAGAAATGCGATGGTTACTTGCCAGGACAAAATTCGGGAGCATCAGCTGAAGATGAAGCTGGTGGACGTGGAATATACGTTTGACCGCAACAAAATTATTTTTTACTTCACAGCCGAAGGCCGGATCGACTTCCGGGAGCTGGTTAAAGACCTGGCCGGCATATTCCGGACACGGATCGAGCTTCGCCAGATCGGAGTTCGCGACGAAGCGAAGATGCTGGGCGGCATCGGCCCATGCGGGCGCATTCTGTGCTGCTCCTCCTTTCTCGGAGATTTTGAGCCGGTTTCGATCAAGATGGCGAAGGATCAAAATTTATCGCTGAATCCGACGAAAATTTCCGGTTTGTGCGGCCGGCTGATGTGCTGCCTGAAGTATGAGCACGACCAGTACGAAAGCGGCAAACAGGAGATGCCTCGGGTCGGCAGCGTCGTCATCACGTCGATGGGCAACGGAAAAGTGGTTGGCCTGAATGTGGAGAATCGCACGATCAAAGTTCAATTGTTCGATACCGGTAAAGTAGAGTTCATGCCTTGCGACGATGTCGTAGAACAAGATTAGCCGATACATGACACGGCGGGCCAGACCTAATCGGCCCGCTTGAAGTATAGTTGGCACTGGGGTGCGGACGTGGAGAAAAAAGATCTGTTTACGCATATGCAGCAATTGGAAGATCAGGTGGGCGGGATTCATCAATACATTGGAGAATTGAAGCAGGAAATCGTCCAACTGCTGGAAGAGAACAAAAGACTTACGATTGAAAACCAGCAGTTGCGCAAGCTGCTGCGGCGTGACCCGGAGCCGCCCGAGATTGTCCAGGAGCAGGAGCAGACGGATAAAGCGGCCAAAGAAGCTCCAATCGTCGGTGAAGGTTATGATAATTTGGCCCGGCTGTATCAAGAAGGGTTTCATATATGCAATGTGCATTACGGACATTTGCGAACGGAGAAAGATTGCTTGTTCTGCTTGTCGTTTCTAAACAAATAAACCGAGATGGACCGTGGAGTGCAAAAGACGGCGGGAATCAGCTGCCGGATGAGCCGCTCTGCGGTTTTTTCTGGAGAAGGGAGCGTAAGTCATGGACCGACATGTGGACATCAGACCCGGGGAACGTTTGGACGACTTGCTGACACACGATATCCGGATCATTCAAAGCGATGACGTGTTCAGCTTCTCGCTGGATGCGGTTCTGCTGGGCCGGTTTTGCACCGTGCCGCCTCGCGGACGGGTGGCCGATCTTTGTACAGGTAACGGCGTTATCCCTCTGCTGCTCTCGACGCGAACAAAGGCGGATATAGTGGGTGTGGAAATTCAGGAGAAATTGGCCGCCATGGCCGTCCGCAACATGCGGTTGAACGGTTTGGAGGAACGGATTCGCATCGTGCAGGACGATCTGAAGACGGTACATCAGTCGCTGGGGTATGGGAAATTCGACGTGGTGACGGTGAATCCCCCGTACTTGCCGGTTGCCTCCGGCGATTGGAAGACAAATCCGCATATAGCGGCAGCCCGTCACGAGATCTACTGTACGCTGGACGACGTACTGGCTGCATGCAGCCGGCTCGTCCGGACCGGCGGCAAAGTTGCGATGGTGCATCGCCCCTCCCGGCTTGCCGAGATCCTGTGCGGAATGAGACAGCACCGGCTGGAGCCGAAACGGATACGGCTTGTTCATCCGAGGGCGGGCGAGGAAGCGAATATCGTACTGATCGAGGCGGTCCGCGACGGGAAGCCGGAGCTTCGGGTGCTTCCCCCGCTTATCGTCTATGAGGGGAGCCAGTATTGTCGCGAGCTGCTCGACGTCTATTACGGAAGAAGCGACAGGCTCGGAACGGATGAACCGGATCTGGAACGTCAGCAGGTGGAGACAGGTAAAGGTGAGCTGTCTTTATAAGGAAGCTAGCCAACGTATCGGAGGGATTGATTTTGACTGTAAATAACCGCAATAGAAACAGCGGGGAGGGGCATCCCGGACCGGGGACGGGGAAGCTGTATCTGGTGGCAACGCCGATTGGTAACCTGGAGGACATGACGTTCCGCGCCATCCGTATTTTGAAGGAAGTGGGCTGTATCGCCGCCGAGGATACCCGGCAAACCCGCAAGCTGCTTACTCACTTCGAGATTCCGACGCGCCTGGTCAGCTATCACGAGCATAACAAGCGGGCAAGCGGACCGGAGCTCGTCCGGATGATGGAAGAAGGGCAATCGATCGCTCTGGTGAGCGACGCCGGAATGCCGGCCATTTCCGATCCGGGTTATGACCTGGTATGTCTGGCCATAGAGGCCGGTATCGATGTCGTGCCGATACCTGGTGCGAATGCGGCGCTGTCTGCCTTGATCATCTCGGGTCTTCCGACGGAACGGTTTTTGTTTGCGGGTTTTCTTCCCAGGGAGCGCAAGAAGCTGAAAGAAGAGCTGGAGCGGCTTCGTTCCGTGCCCGCCACCCTGATTTTCTATGAATCGCCGCATCGGATAACGAAAACGCTCGAGGTGATGCGCGAAGTATGGGGAGATCACCCGATCGCGGTAGTTCGGGAGCTGACTAAGAGATACGAAGAGGTGCTGAGAGGCTCGTTCGGCGAATGCCTGGACATCTTGCAGGAGAGGGAGCCTAAGGGAGAATATTGTCTGGTCGTGGACCGGAACGGGGTGGACCCGGTAAGCGGATCAGGCGAAGCGGGAGATTGGTGGACAGGGTTATCCGTCGCGGAGCATGTAGCGAAGTACGAGAGGGAAACCGGGGATAAGAAAGAAGCGATGAAACGGGCGGCCGCAGACCGAAACGTAAGCAAGCGGGACATCTACAATGCGCTGCTTGAAAAGTAAATGAAAAAAAGATCCCCATGCGTATGCCATCACAATACGCTTGGGGATGTAGAGGAGATATATAAAGGTTAGAATTAACAATGTTCGTATTCCTATTATAACCTATAATTTCGATTTTGTCTTTTAATTTGTCATAGATTTATAAATTTCTGCGAGTTCGGCCAAACATTCTTTGCTGATCATTTTACCTTTGAAGTAAACGAGGTTGTCAGCGTTCCCTGTAAAGATACAAGCGGGTTCATATTTCTTGAGCATGATCCGTTCGCCATCTACGTAAATCTCAAGCGCATCTTTCTCCCCGATTCCCAAAGTACGGCGAAGCTCTATTGGAATCACGACACGCCCGAGCTCATCAACCTTTCGGACAATACCAGTGGACTTCATCATGTGTATTTCTCCTCCCAAATTAATTCGTCATTATTCGACATTCTTTTCACTATTAATCATACCAACCATTCCCATAACAGTCAACCGAATTTGGGGCTCCTGAACGTGATTTGGCGCGCGCAAATTATTGTTGTTGACATAGAAGGTGCTGATAACACTGGGTATTTTCGCGGTCTTCATGGAAGTAAATACCTTACATTCCATGTAAAGATAGAGCAGGAGTTGTCAGTTTTTCGCGAGATTTGACTGTCAAAAATTTAATATTATTCGACAATTTTGCGGCATTATGTCGAACTTCGGCGACAATTTCCCTGCGATTGTCAAGGCGGCTCGAAACCTTTCCGGTAGGTGATTTGCCCGATATTGGTATATACTTGAAGAGAACCAACAACAGCGATTATTTCTGCAAAATTCAAGTACGGGAGGGTTGGGTATGCCCCGCCAATTGCGCGAAGAAAAAGTGTTTAAAGACCCGGTGCACAAATACATCTACGTCCAGGATGAGACGATCTGGAATCTGATCAATACGAAAGAGTTCCAGCGGCTTCGCCGGATTCGCCAACTGGGAACTTCGTTCATGACGTTTCACGGCGCGGAGCACAGCCGCTTCTCTCACTCTCTTGGCGTCTACGAAGTGGCCCGGCGCATCATCTCCCAATTCGAACGGAACGGATACGCCGATTGGCCGGGCGAGGAGCGGCTGTTGTGCTTGTGCTCCGCGCTTCTTCACGATATCGGGCACGGTCCATTCTCGCATTCGGTCGAAAAAGTGTTCGGCACCCATCATGAAGAGTGGACCTGCAAGCTGGTGCTCGGAGATACCGAGGTAAACCGCGTGCTGTCGGAGGCTGACCCGGAACTTCCGCGCAAAGTGTCTGAAGTCATCTGCAAATCGTACGAGAAAGAAATCGTAGTCAGTCTCATCTCCAGCCAATTGGACGCCGATCGGATGGATTATTTGCTTCGCGATGCTTATTTTACCGGGGTCCACTATGGAACGTTCGACATGGAACGCATTCTTCGCGTCATTCGGCCGCACCGGGGCCATATCGTGGTGAAGGAAAGCGGCATGCACGCGATCGAGGATTACCTGATGTCGCGTTACCAGATGTACTGGCAGGTTTACTTTCATCCGGTTACGCGCAGCTCGGAAATTGGGCTCCGTAAAATATTCGAAAGAGCAAAGCGGCTTTATGGGGACAGCTACCCGTTTCGATTTTTGATGGGGCCGCTTGTAGGACTGCTGGAGAACAATTTGTCGATCGGCGAATATTTGGAGCTCGACGAGTCTTATATCCAAATGACCATTATGCAATGGAGCAAGGAACAGGACCCGATCCTGTCGGATCTGTGCGAACGTTTCCTGCACAGACGGCTATTTAAATATGCCGCAACCGACGCCTGGGACGAGCCCCTCAAGTGGGAACTGCGGTCCGGGCTTGCTGCGGCCGGCATCGATCCGGACTTTTATCTGGAGATTGACTCCATCACCGACATGCCCTACGACGTATACCGGCCCGGAGACGAAGAAGAAAGCTTGCCGATCCTGTTGTTAAGCGATCAGGAAGGGCTTACGGAAATATCGCGAAAGTCGGATATCATCCGCTCGATCAGCGGAATTCATAGAGGGAAGCAGCATATTTATTATCCCGAGGAGCTTGTCCGGGACAGAGCGTCGGCGCTCCCTAGCAGCATCCGGAAAATGCTCGGCTTGGACAGGGTATAATAGTAGAAAAGGTCTCGAACATCATTGTTTTTGGAGGATGGATATATGCTTACCGATACGCACACGCATATGAATGCAAGCCAGTTTGACGAGGACCGGGATCAAGTCATCGAGCGCGCCCGCGAGCAGGGGGTCAGCCGGATGATCAACATCGGCTTTAACCGGGAGACAATACCTACCTCGCTTGAATTGACCGAGCGGTACGACTTTATATATACGGCGGTAGGGTGGCATCCGACAGATGCGATCGATATGAAGCCGGACGATCTGGATTGGATTGAGCAATTATGTTCTCGGGACAAAGTGGTGGCGATCGGTGAGATCGGACTGGACTATTACTGGGACACGTCTCCCAAAGAGGTGCAGCACCGCGTATTCCGGGAACAGATCCGGCTCGCCAGAAAGCTTGGCATGCCGATCGTCATCCATAACCGGGACGCTCATCACGACGTCGTTCAATTGCTCCGGGAAGAAAAAGCGGAGGATGTCGGAGGCGTCATGCACTGCTTTTCCGGCAGTTGGGAGACGGCCAAGCTGTGCCTGGATATGAACTTTTATATTTCGTTCGGCGGGCCGATTACGTACAAAAACGCGAAACAGCCGAAGGAAGTGCTTGCTCAGGTGCCGCTTGACCGGCTGCTTGTCGAAACCGATGCACCGTATTTGACCCCGCACCCTTTCCGGGGAAAACGGAATGAGACCGGATATGTGAAACTGGTTGCGGAAGCGGCGGCGGATATACTAGGCATTTCATTCGAGGAGCTTGCCAGGATCACGTCAGAAAATGCGACACGGCTGTTCCGTCTCCCCTGATCCGATTTTTTACGAAAAAATATAAATCCCCGTCGCTGCAACCGGAGAACGCTCGAAAAGCGTGCCGGTTGCAGCGGCGGGGATTTTTAATGTTAACTTGCGCTTGCCGGATTTATTCGGAATGACCGGAGGCCGCCCGGATGCCTCGCATCCGGAAAATCCAGGCAAGCGAAACGCCGAGGAGCGGGAGAGCCAGCAGCCATATTGTGAATACCGCTGGCCGGAACAAGGGCAGCGTCATGATCGCGATCTGGACGAGCTGGGCTATGAACGCGATCCGGGCGGCCGAAGGACGGCGCAACGTGCCGGGAATCGGATAGAGCGCGGTCCAGACGGAATGTCGGTGGAATCGTCCCAGAGCCGACAGCTGTACGTTCGTCATTACTTGGAACAGCATGTATACGACGGCGAACGTAACCGGACTTTCCACGAACAGCAGGATGATGACCGCGAGCAGCGTGATTCTCATCGTGATGCCGAACAGTTCGGAGCGCAGCAGCGTAAGCGAGTATAGGTACCGGAAGGCGTTAGACGCGCGGAACGGTACGAGCCCGGCTAATCCGGACAGAAGCCGGCGGGGTTTCACCCGGCTCGGCAGTTCTTCCACATCGATGAACCCGTTGAAAAATAACAGCATCGTCAGCCGGTGACCGGCTTCTTTTCTTCTTAAATACGGCCAATTGACGGGAATCCGGCGGGACAGACGAGCCCAGGCAGCAGCTGCGCCGATGGCCGCCAGGAGGACGATGGAAGCGGCTAAGATTTCGTACCGGTACAAGGCGTACAAGACGACCGCATCGGCTGCAAATCTACAGATCCGGAAGCAGACTCTGTGGCCGGTCCGTACGAAGGCGCTTTCCGTCCAAGCTCCGAGCATGTTGGCAAATTTCAGCGCCAGCGCGAACAGCAGAAGCGCGAGGAACGGCTGGGCGTTCTCCCCGTATCCGTGCCGGTACAGCGGCATGCTCGCTGTAAAAGCGACCACCAAAAGGAACGATTGGGACAAGTAGCTGTACAGCATCGCGCCCCGGAAGTACGGTCCCATCCGGGCTTCCATCGGCAGCAGGAAGATCAGATCCGCTTCCCGCAGCAGCGTCCGGATCGGGCTAACTGCGATAAAAGGCGTCAGCCATAAAGCGATGACGATTGCATACGGAAACGTTTCCGGTATGCGTTCAAGAGCTTTGCCGTAAAAATAGGAGGAGGCGATGAACACGATCAGGAGAAACAGGAAAAATCCGCTCTGCCCGGCATATGCCGTATACCGCGACACGATTTTCAGATGGGCCGTCAGCCGGTTTTTCCATAAAGCGGCTGCGGGGTTCATGTCGGCCCCCCTTTTACTAGCGTATAAAATACGTCGTCGAGCGTTGTATCGGGGACAGCCCCGGCGCTCCGGCGCAGCTCGTCGAGCGTCCCTTTCGACGCGATTCTCCCTTTGTTAAGGACGACATACCGGTCGCAATACGTTTCAAGCGTCGACAAAATATGAGAGCTGATCAAGAAGGCGGCGCCGTTCCGTTTGCGCTCCACCATCAGATCGAGCAGCGAACGGATACCGAGCGGATCGAGTCCGAGGAACGGTTCGTCGATGACATACAGCGGAGGTTCGACAAGAAATGCGTTCATGATCATTACTTTTTGACGCATGCCCTTCGACAAGGTCTGAGGGAAGGAGTCCAGCTTTTCGGTCATGTCGAATTGCCCGGCGAGCGTCTCCGAGCGGCGCTTGAATTGCGTCTCATCGAGTCCGTAAGCCATAGCCGTCATCCGTAAATGTTCGCGGATCGTCAGCTCCTCGTACAGTTCGGGGGCTTCGGGCACATAGGCAAAGGAGCCGCGGTACTTCTCGGCGTCGTCCGACACGCGGAGCCCTTTCACCCGAACTTCTCCCTGCTGAGGGACGAGCAGCCCGAGGATGTGTTTGATCGTCGTGCTTTTGCCTGCGCCGTTTAATCCGATCAGCCCGACCATCTCTCCGGAATCGATCGAAAACGAGAGTTCGTGGACGACCGGCCGGTTCCAGATGTAGCCGCCGGACATCCCCTGAATATGCAAAAACGGTTTCATAATGTTCCTCCACATGTAAGCTTTTACCTGTAGGACATCATAACATTTTTGTTCGAGCAAATCACGTTAAAGCGCTTTCTTTTCGCGTTTGACACACGAAGAAAGCGGCATAAAAGAATTAGACGAAGAAAAACAACGATTTGTTGCATAAAAAAAGTGAATTCTCGGTGATTTTTCCCCTTTTCGCATGAAAATCGGATTTATTTCCTCTTTACAGGTTTTTCATAAGGCTTTAATATAACGATCATAATGATTCTAACCGCATACCGCCATCGACTTACCCATCGCTGAGTTTCCGACAGGGAAACGGGGGAACCAAGTTATCTATGGGGTGAATACTGCACGAAGCCGTTCGCGGCGCTGTGCAATTAGGGCGACTCTCGCGTCCGAACCCGGCAGCTAACCTCGTAAGCGTGAAGAGAGAGGCACGATTGTCGGGCATTGATGCGCTCCCAAGTATGGGATGAGCATTCGATTCAACGCCGCGAGAAGAGTACCTCTTCGCCGCGGCTTTTATTTTCGCCTGAAACTATTTCTGCAGGACAGAGCGTACCGGATCTGTCAACGATTGTAGCCCGGAGCCTTACTAACGATGGCAATAGCGTGAATCATCCAAATTTAACCAGGTCACGTCAATTCTAGTCATGCGTAACACTCGACGGCGAGGCTGATGAAGGAGGACCGAAGAAGTGGGCGTTATTCAAAACGGAGAAACCCATGTAAAGCGATCATCCAGCATGTCTTTCGCAATGCGATGGAAGCATGGAAACTTGCGTTTGATCTTAGTAGGCGCTTTGTTTTCAATCGTGATGACAACGATGTTCGTGCTGCTCATGCAAGGCACGTCTATCAAAAAAGTGGGGTTAGTGGTAAACGGGGAAGAGAAACACATAAAAACGAGACAAACTACATTGTCCGCTCTTCTGGAAGAACAGCAAATTCCGGTAAGCGAGCACGACCGGGTCTCGGCGGTGCTTGGTACCGAGTTGAAGCATAACGATAAGTTTCATATCCAGCATACAATCCCGGTGCAGCTCACGGCTGACGGCAGAACCGAAACGTTATACACGGTCGGCAAAACCGTAGAGCAGACGCTGCAAGATCTCGGCATGGAGATCGGGGAACTCGACAAGCTGACGCCACCCGCGGAAGAAGCCGTAACGGAAGGCTCTCAAATTCAGATTGTCCGCGTGCACAAAGTTGTGGAAGACCAGACCGAAACGATTCCGTTCGAGACGGTCAAGCAAGACGATCCCAATCTGCTCAAGGGTAAGGAGCAGGTTGTATCGGAAGGCGTTGAAGGCGTACTTGCGAAGAAGATCGAGAAGGTGTACGAAGACGGCGAGCTCGTAGCCGAGAATGTCGTCGATACGAAAGTTGCACAGGAAAGCGTTACTAAAGTGGTTGCGCTTGGAACCAAAAATCCGGTAGTCGTCTTGTCCGCCTCTTCGCCGAATATCGATGAGGTAATGAAAGGCGATGTCAAATTCGGCTATAAGCAAATTTTGAATAATGTTACGCTAACCGCTTATTCCGTGGATGTTGCTTCAACAGGCAAGACCAGCGATCACCCTCAATACGGCATCACGTTTTCCGGTACCAAGGTAAGCGAAGGGCGTACGATCGCGGTTGATCCGAAAGTCATCCCGATTGGCTGGTGGGTGTACATCGAAGGGATCGGTCTGCGCCGAGCCGAGGATACGGGCAGTGCCATCAAAGGGAACAAGATTGACGTTTACTTCGACAACCCTGACTATGCCAAGCGTTTCGGCCTGAAGCGCGGGTACAAAGTCTATATTATCGGCAAAGAAAAGCCGGTAGATAATTAACGCTCCGCTGCTGTTTCGGGCCTTCCGGCCCCATCTATATTATTCAATTACCCGCAATACCGTTGATCGAAACGGAATCATTGGGTATATTGATATATAACAACAATGTGAAAGAAGAGGCGAGCCCTCTTCTTTTTGTTCGTACAAGGAAAGGAATCACAGAACATGATTCAAGAAATTATCGTGGTCGAAGGACGGGACGATACAGTCGCCATCAAGAGAGCGGTGGATGCGGAGACGATCGAGACCGGCGGTTCGGCGATCGGCGACGAAGTGCTGAGGCGAATTGCGCTCGCCAAGGAGCGCCGCGGCGTTATTATATTCACAGATCCGGATCATGCGGGCGAACGCATCCGCAAAATCGTCTCGGCCAAAGTCCCGGGCTGCAAGCACGCCTTTCTCACCCAGGAGGAAGCGACCCGCAAATCGGACATCGGGGTGGAGAACGCCTCCCGAGAATCGATTATCCGGGCACTTGAGAATGTCCGCACCGATGCGGCACCCGGCCAGGATGAGGAATCGGATATTACGATGGACGATCTGATGGCCGCCGGCCTTCTCGTGCATCCGCAGGCGGCAGCCCGGAGGCTGGAGATGGGCAAACTGCTCGGAATCGGTTATTGCAACGGCAAACAGTTCTACAAGCGCTGCCGGATGTTTCGGATCGGTCGTGAAGAATTCGCTCTGGCTTACGAGCGGATGAGCGTTTCGGAAAAAGGGGATGACAACGGATGAACAACCATCGCGCCGCAGATGTATCGAGTCCGAACCGGACAAAGGAAATCATCCGCAAGCACGGTTTAACTTTGAAGAAAAGCCTCGGTCAAAACTTCTTGACGGATGCCAACATTCTCCGCAACATCGCGGGGGCCGCCGAGCTGGACGCCTCCAAGGGGGCGCTGGAGATCGGACCGGGAATAGGAGCGCTGACGCAGCAGTTGGCCAAGGAAGCGGGCGTGGTGGTCGCGATCGAGATCGACCAGCGGCTGCTGCCGATTCTGGAAGAGACGTTGGAGCCTTATCCGCATGCCTCCGTCGTGCACGGCGACGTGCTCAAGCTGGATCTGCACGCGTTGTGGCAGGAACGCTTCTCCGGCTGCTCGAAGGTCAGTGTGGTGGCTAACCTGCCGTATTACGTGACGACGCCGATTATCATGAAGCTGCTTGAAGAGAAGCTGCCGCTTGAGTATATCGTCGTCATGATTCAGCGGGAAGTAGCCGAACGGATGGCCGCGAAGCCGGGGGGCAAAGAGTACGGCAGCCTCAGCATCGCCGTGCAGTATTACTGCGAGCCCGAGATGGTGGCGATCGTCCCGCCGACCGTATTCATCCCGCAGCCCAACGTGGACTCCGCCGTCATCCGCTTGAAGCGCAGGGAAGAGCCTCCGGCGCACGTCGAGGATGAAACGTTATTTTTCGAGATCGTGCACGCCTGCTTTGCACAGCGTCGCAAGACATTATCCAATAATCTGCTCGCCGGCATTTTCGCCAAAGCCGAGAAGCCGGCGATGGAGACGATACTCGCGGAATGCGGGATCGATCCGACGCGGCGCGGCGAGACGCTCAGCATAGCGGAATATGCGCGGCTGGCGAACGCGGTGCTGTCGTATCGTAGGCAGCTCGAACAGCAGTCCGGCGATTGAAAGATTATCCCAGGCACCAAACGCCCATATCGCCCATAGGATAGACGAGGAGGCGATTGTGGTATGAAGCAAGGAGAACTGGTTGTCCGGAAATCCTATGGCGGCGACGTCATTTTCAAGATCGACGCGATCGAAACGAAGCGCGCGGTGTTGAAAGGCGTCGACTTCCGGCTGCTGGCCGATTCGCCAGTAACGGATTTGTTGCCGGTTCGGGACGCGCGGCCGCTGCAGCAGCAGTACTCGCAGATGAAAGTGAGCGAATCGCTTCGCGAGCTGGCCCGTTACCGGATCTGGCAGCGCGAGAAACAGCAAAACGAGCTTGGCGGCGCCAAACAGAACGCTGCGCAAGCTTCTTATTTCGAAATGCCCGGCAAAGTGCTCCATTTGGACGGGGACCCTACTTATTTGCGCAAAAGCATGGCTCTATACGGCGAATTCCGTGTGCCGGCGGAAGGATTCTACGTCACCGAGCCGAATATGTCGCAGGCGCTGTACCGTCTGCTTCCTCAGACGAAGCCGGATATTGTCGTGATCACCGGTCATGACGGTATTCTGAAAAACGTGAAGGAACGCGATACGGCGAGCCTAAACGGCTACAAAAATTCGCACAACTTCGTGATCGGCATCCGGACGGCGCGGGAATATGAGCGCAATCTGGACGGTCTCACCGTGATCGCGGGGGCCTGCCAGTCGCATTTTGAGGCGCTGCTGCAAGCGGGAGCGAACTTCGCCAGCTCTCCGGCCCGCGTGCTGATTCATGCGTTGGACCCGGCCTGCATCGCCGTGAAGTCGGCATACACATCGGTTCGGGAGACGATCAACGTTGCAGATGTGATTCAAAGCACGATCAGCGGCTTTGACGGTCTTGGCGGAGTGGAGACGCGTGGCAGCTACCGGCTCGGCTTACCGAAGCTGAAAGCTCAGCCGGCCCCCTGAACGCGCCCCGACTATGCAAATCATTCCTGAAAAAGCACCGGTTGCTGGTGCTTTTTTCTTTTTGTGGCCGAAAAGGAGTAGAATATGAACATTTTGTGAATATTAATATTGATTTTGGGCGAAAAATCGCAAAAAACCTGTTAGAAAAGGCGTTGACAACAACTTTGTTTGACTGCTATAATATTTAGATTAATTTGACATACTACCTCTGGATGAGTTATAATAGTTAAGGAAAGAGGTGGTAGTTGACAATGGCAAAAAATGCGCTATTGGAAATCAAACGCAGTTTGGAAGCCCATGTCGGGCAGAAGATCATGTTGCGGGCAAACGGAGGCCGTCGGAAGACGATTGAGCGCTCCGGAGTGTTGGAAGAAACCTACCCTTCTGTCTTTATCGTCAAGCTGGACCAAGACCAGCACGCGTTTAAGCGGGTGTCTTACAGCTATGCGGACATTTTGACCGAATCCGTTGAAGTGACCGTATGCCAGGACGAAGGACAAGTCCGGATCACCTATATCCATAATTGAAAGACGTAACCCGGCGGCGAAACGAATCGTTTCGCCGCTTTTTTCACATAATAGGCCTATCCGCAGTTAGAAGGAGGCCGATAAGAATGAGTCGACGCAGACGCGGTATCATGTCCGAGCAGTTCAAGGACGAGCTCGCCAAAGATTTGGGGTTTTATAACACGGTTCAACAGGAAGGGTGGGGCGGCATCCGCGCCAAAGATGCCGGCAACATGGTGAAGCGCGCGATCCAGCTCGCCGAACAGCAGCTTGCGAATCAGGCTCCCAAACGCTGACTTCCGGCGTGAAGCGGACATATGGATCTGGATGAGGGCTAAAGCAGCGGAACTGCTTTAGCTTTTCTTTTTGGGGTCTGATATAATATGGAAAGTTATCGCTTCGGTAAAGAAGGTGGGTTATGAAAGTTTACGAAAAGGCGCCGGCGAAAATTAATTTGCTGCTGGATGTGCTCCATAAGCGCAGCGACGGCTACCATGAAGTTGAAATGGTCATGACCATGGTTGACCTGGCCGACCGTCTGGAGATGCAGGAGCTTCCTCGGGATACGATCATCATCTCTAGCCAGGCGGGATATATACCGCTGGACGAGAAAAACTTGGCCTTTCAGGCCGCGAAGCTGATTAAGGAACGGTATGACGTCCGGAGCGGCGTCTATATTCATTTGGACAAGCGCATCCCGGTAGCGGCAGGGCTTGCTGGAGGCAGCAGCGACGCTGCGGCAGCGCTGCGCGGTCTGAATCGGCTGTGGAAGCTGAACATTCCGGCCGAGGAGCTACAGGAGCTTGGGGCGGAGCTGGGCTCCGACGTGCCGTTTTGCGTCACGGGCGGAACGGCTCTCGCGAGAGGGCGCGGCGAGAAGCTGGAGCCGATTGACGGTCCGCCGCAATGCTGGGTGATTTTGGCCAAGCCGCCGATTCATGTCTCCACGCAAGAAATATACGGACGGTTGAATGCCTCCGCGATCCAGCGTCATCCGTCCACCGCCGATATGCTGCGGGCGATCCGGGAGAAGCGCTTTGCGGAGATGTGCGCCTCGATGGGCAATGTGCTCGAGGATATTACGATCCGTCATTATCCCGAGGTCAGGCAGATCAAGGAATGTATGCTGCGGCTTGGAGCCGACGGGGCGATGATGTCAGGAAGCGGGCCTACCGTATTCGGACTTGTGCAGAAGGAGTCGAAGGTGGCGCGTATCTACAACGGTCTGCGGGGATTTTGTAAAGACGTGTACGCCGTCAGGCTGCTTCCGTAATCAGTTGCGAAATCACGTATGAAAATGATATATTCTGTGTATAATATTCGGAATTTTGCGGATGTGGGGGGAGAGGCGCGTGAAGAAATTAAAACGAAGTGCCAGGCTGGTGGAAATGACGCAGTATTTGTTGTTTCGCCCCCACTCGCTCATACCGCTGACTGTATTTGCGGAAAGATACGCATCGGCCAAGTCGTCGATCAGTGAAGATTTGGCTATTATCAAAGAAGTATTCGAGGACGAGGGACTTGGGGAGCTGCATACGCTTGCGGGTGCGGCGGGAGGCGTCAAGTTTACGCCGAGAATATCCAAGGAGGCGTCGCTCGATATATTGAGCGATATACGCCGGCAGCTGGAACAACCCGACCGGGTACTGCCCGGCGGTTATTTGTATATGAGCGATATGCTGGGCCAGCCGGGTCTCGTTAACGATATCGGCAAAATGTTCGCGTCCGCCTTTGCAGACAAGCAGCTTGACGTCGTTATGACCGTAGAGACAAAAGGGATTCCGCTAGCTTACGCTACGGCGTCCTTTCTGAATCTGCCTGTCGTCATCGTACGGCGCGACAATCGCGTTACCGAAGGTTCGGCGGTCAGCATTAACTACGTATCGGGGTCAACCAAGCGCATCCAGACGATGTCGCTCGGCCGGAGGTCGCTTAAGGAGCAGTCGAACGTACTTATTATCGACGACTTCATGCGCGCCGGGGGGACGATTCAAGGGATGGTCGACCTGCTTAAAGAATTCCATGCCACCGTGCAGGGAGTGGGCGTGTTCGTAGAGTCCACCGAAGTGGACGAGCATCTGATCGAGGACTATATCTCGATTGCGAAGCTGACCGGAGTCGATCCGAAAACAAAGCAAATATCGGTCGTACCGGGCAACTACTTCGCATAAATTCGTGCGGGGCCCGGCTGCGCCGGAAGAAGAAATTGCCTTTGATCATCGAGGTGATTTTTTTCGGTTATACAGGGGAACAGCTAGTCCAACAACCAAACTTAAAGAAGATAAGGGGATAACCAAATATGAACTTGAACATTGTATCCACAACGAAAGCTCCCGCTGCCATTGGCCCTTACTCGCAAGCCGTAACGTTCGGCGATCTGATCTTCACTTCCGGACAAATTCCGCTCGACAGCGAAGGAAAACTGGTGGAAGGCGGAATCGAGGAGCAGACGCATCAAGTATTCCGCAACCTGACCGCCGTATTGGAAGCGGCCGGCGCCTCATTATCCCATACGATCAAAGCTACGGTGTTTATAAAAGACATGAATCAGTTCGCAACCGTTAATGAAATCTATGCTTCTTATTTCGGCGAGCATAAGCCGGCACGCTCCACTGTCGAAGTGGCAAGGCTGCCGAAGGATGTTCTTGTCGAAATTGAACTGATTGCCGCGAAAGTTGTCGAAAAAGTTTAAATAGCAAATAAATTTAAAAAAAATAACAAATAATCGGCAAAATCTAGGAGGATTTAGATTATAAATGTGGAAGTATAAACCAAGTCTCCCTAAGTAAAAAGGTGGTGAACACAAGTGCAGATTACTGATGTGCGTCTTCGCCGGGTAAACTCCGAGGGACGAATGAAAGCGATTGCTTCCATTACGATTGACAACGAATTTGTCGTTCACGACATTCGCGTTATCGACGGAAACAATGGCATGTTCGTGGCGATGCCGAGCAAGCGGACTCCCGATGGAGAGTTCCGCGACATTGCCCATCCGATCTCTTCGACTACTCGCGAGAAAATCCAGGCCGCCGTATTGGCCGAGTACGACCGGGTCTCGAGCGAGGAGGAAGTAATCGAAGAAGGAGCATGAGTGAAATAATGACGTGGAGGAGAGCCATACTTAAGCGGCTCTCTTTTCTTTTTGAGCAAATTGAGATATATTCGATTAGGGCATCGGGCCCCGCAGCCCTTGTCCTGATGACGTTTATAACTTCATGAGACGAACTTGCCGAGAAAACTTCCGGTCGCGGCGGTCGCTTCTTCCGGAAGGATGACGAATATATATAGGGTTGTTGTTTACTATTAATCTGACAAGCTAACTTACTAGTTTTCTGGAGGGAGAAACGAACATGCGGATACTGGGGATCGTACTGGCAGCGGGTCAAGGCAAACGAATGAAATCAAAGCTGTACAAGGTGCTTCATCCGGTATGCGGCAAGCCGATGGTCGGACATGTGCTGGATGTGCTGGAGTCGGTACAGGCCGACCGGAAAGTCGTAGTCGTCGGTCACGGAGCGGAAGCGGTCAAAGCGTACGTGGGGAACCGTGCGGAATTTGCCCTGCAGGCGGAGCAGCTCGGAACGGGGCATGCCGTCATGATGGCAAGTCCGATGCTGAAGGACGAGGAAGGCACGGCCGTTATTTTGTACGGAGATACCCCTCTGATTCAAGCGGCGACCTTGCAGGCGATGATTCGCCTTCATCAGGAGCAGGGGGCGTCGGCCACACTGCTGAGCGCAGTTATGGAGAAGCCGCAAGGATACGGGCGCATCATCCGCGACGAGCAAGGACACGTAGCTGCCATCGTAGAACAAAAAGACTGTACGCCCGAGCAGGATGCCGTAAAGGAAATCAATGCGGGCATGTACATTTTCGATAATCGTAAATTGTTCGAGGCTCTGGCGGATGTGAAAAACGACAATGCTCAGAAGGAATATTATTTTACCGACGTCATCGATATATTGCGCGCCAAAGGCGAGAAGATTCTCGGTTATTGCACGGAGGACGTTGCGGAAAGTATGGGCGTGAACGATAAAGTAGCTCTGTCCGAAGCCGAGTCCTGCATGCGCGACCGAATCAATCGCAGCCATATGGCCGGCGGCGTAACCTTGATCAATCCGTCGCATACGTACATCGAGAAAGACGTCGTCATCGGGGCGGATACGGTCATCTATCCCGGCACTTCGCTGAAAGGCAAAACCGTCATCGGCACCGAATGCGAGATTGGCCCGAACTGCGAGCTGACCGATACGATAGTGGGCGACGGGGTTCATATCAAGCAGTCCGTGCTGCTGGAGGCGTCCGTAGGCGACGGGTCTACCGTGGGGCCGTTCGCTTACCTGCGTCCGGGAGCCAAGCTGTCCAAACATGTGAAAATCGGCGATTTCGTGGAAATTAAAAATGCCGTTCTCGAAGAGGGCGTTAAAGTGTCGCATTTGAGTTACATTGGCGACGCCGAGGTAGGCAAAAACGTCAATTTCGGCTGTGGTTCGATTACCGTCAACTACGACGGGTTCAACAAGCATAAGACGATTATTGGGGACGACGCCTTTATCGGGAGCAACGTGAACCTGATCGCGCCGGTTACGATCGGCAAAGGAGCCTTCCTCGTCGCCGGCTCGACGATTACGAAAAACGTAGCCGATAACGAGATGGCCATCGCGCGGGAGCATCAGACGAACAAGCCGGAATACGCGGAGAAACTTCGCAGCCGGTTCAAAGCGGCCAAAGAAAACAAGTCGTCCACGTGACGTTTCGAACCTCCGCAAGATGGGTAAATTAAGTAGGACCAGCCATCAACAGGAGGGATTTCGAAATGGAAGCGACGCTAAGAGCGGAAACGCGCAACGATAATGCAACAAAATCCGAATTAAAGCAGATGAGAGAGCGGGGGAAAGTACCTGCCGTCGTATACGGCAAAAAAGTGCCGAGCATGCCGATTACGGTAGACGAGAAAGAACTGGGCGCTTTGCTGAGGAGCAACCCCCACTCGATCATTGAACTCGATATTCCAGGTCAAGGCAAACATCCGGTCATGATTAACGGCATGCACCGCGACAGCCTGCAGCGTACGCTGCTGCACATCGATTTTCACCAAATCAATATGAACGAACCGGTCCGTGCTACGGTCGGTCTGGAGTTTGTCGGGGAGTCGCCCGCCCAGCGTGAAGGAGGCGTGCTGACAGCCGTGCTCCATGAGGTCGAGGTTCGCTGCCTGCCTAACGAGCTGCCGGGTTCTATCGAAGTCGACGTCAGCAGTCTGCAGCTCGGCGACAGCTTCCTGGCGAAAGATTTGAAGCTTCCGCAGTCGGTTGAGCTGAAGACGGACGATAACGCGGTGCTCTGTACGATTCTTGTGCCGCAAAAAGCGACCGAGGATACCGCGGATGCCGCGGATGCAGCCGCTGAGGCTGAGCCGTCGGAGGAAACAGTTTAGCCGCATCAGCTAACAGGACATATCCTGCCGGCACACATAAATAAGGGTTACGCTCCGATTGGACCGTAACCCTTATTTAGTTGTCCGGGACAACATCAGTCGTAAAACCCGGACGGGCCCCCAGAAGTAATCGGCATGGGGCAGGAGAAGAACGCAGCCGTATGGGGGGCATTCCGGCTGCAGCTTCTCCGCTTCCTAAGCGTGCGGACTCCAATCGCTGCCGGCGAAAGGTGCCGCTCGAATTCACTTCTGGGGGAACATTCTCCGAAACCGATTAATAGCCGGGTCTCGATACGAACGTATACAAACTTCTGTTATAATAAGTGCTGTTAACCTTGATGAACGATGGTGTGAAGCGTTCGACATATCCGATGTCCCGGTGGTTGCGTTCCAAGTAGATTTGTACAGGAACTTCGTGTTCCATGTGATCCTGGAACTGTCCGTCTTCCAAAATATGATCGCCGTTCGAATACATACTCTCACCCTCGCTTATTGTTTTGGAATTTAGTAGCATAGACAATCGACTCATGCATTTCGTTGCATGGGCGGAAAAATTTTTTTTGAAAAGGATTAAGGTGATCGAAAATGAAATGGATCGTCGGCCTCGGCAATCCGGGCCAGGCATACCGAAACAACCGCCACAACGTCGGATTCATGACGGTCGACCGGGCGGCGGAACAATGGGGAATGCCGGTTTTCCAGAACAAATTAAAAGCGCTGGTCAGCGAAGGGCGCGTAAAAGGAGAAAAGGTATACCTCCTGAAGCCGATGACCTATATGAATTTGTCGGGAGAATCGATGCGGGCCTTTATGGATTTCTATAAAGCTTCTCTGGAGGACTGCATTGTCGTTTACGACGACCTGGATACTCCGTTCGGCCAAATCCGGCTTCGCTATCAGGGCAGCTCCGGCGGTCACAACGGGATCAAATCGATTATTCAGCATACCGGTACCCAGACTTTCAACCGGATCCGGATCGGCGTATCGCGTCCTGCCCCGGGATATAACATCGCCGATTACGTGCTTGCGGATTTCACGAAGGAAGAAGCGAAGACGCTTCCGGACGTCGTTCAGACGTCGGTGGATGCGCTCGAGTTTTCACTGGAAAACGAGTTTGACCGAACGATGGCCAAGTTTAATAAATAGAGCATGTCTCAAGCAGCCAGTTCTACGTTCTTTCCTCTCTTTCCCGCTGCCGACGCTTAAGATTGGGTCATTTGGTTCATACTAGTACAACAAAGGGCCAAAAGCCGAAGCGCATACGCGGCACCATGCCCAAATCGTCAGACGGCGCACGGGAGCGGTTCGCTGGTCAGGGCGGACCCGCTTTCCATGACAAGGCGGGCGGTTCTGAACGCGTGCCAGCCGCGTATGATGGCATACGGCCGGCAGGGGAGGCATACGATGACTGTAAAATATGTTTGTAGACATTGCTCGGCGCCGCTGGGTGAAATCGACAATCCGCTGGTGAGCGAATATCAGCTCGGGTTCCATTTCTTGACCCCCGAAGAACGCAGAGATATAATTACGTATAGCCAGAGTGGCGACATTCTCGTAAGGCTGACGTGCGATTATTGCCGGAAAGCGCTTGATGAGCATCCGGAGCTGAATCTGATTACCAGCCCGCTTCAATAAACCGGCCCGTTATGCCGGATATGCGAATACCAATCCAGCTCGAGCGGATGCGAAACAAGGCCTCGGCACCTTCGCCAAGGCTTTCTTTTTGGTTTGTACGTAAAAAGGAGTGTTTACCCTTGCAATCATTGATCCGTGCATTTTCCGAGGATCGCGATTTCCAGACGATCGTCACGGGGATCGAAACCGGCATGAGGGAGCAGCTCGTATCCGGCCTGGCCGGATCGTCGCGGCAGGTGTTTATGGCTGCGCTGCTGGAGAAGCTGGATCGACCCGTCTTTCTTGTGACACATAACATGTTTTCGGCGCAAAAAATAACGGAAGATCTGCTGGAATGTTTGCCGGAAGATCGAGTCATGTTGTATCCGGCTAACGAGCTTATGGTGACGGAGGCGGCAGTCGCCAGCCCCGAGACGCTCGCTCAGCGGATTGATGCGCTGACCCGGCTCGCCGGCGGATTCCGCGGGATCGTCGTGGTGCCGTTTGCCGGCGTCCGCAAGCTGCTGCCGCCGAGCGTTGTATTCCGCGAAGCGCAGTTTACGATTCGGGTAGGCGATACGGTCGAACTGGAATCGCTGCTGCAGCGGATGGTGGAGCTTGGCTACGAGCGGGTGGAGCGCGTAGAATCCAAAGGCGAGATGAGCGTTCGCGGAGGCATCCTGGACTTTTATCCGCTAACGTCGGCGACTCCGTACCGGGTCGAGCTGTTCGACGTCGAAGTCGATTCGATCCGCAGCTTCGATGCGGCCGACCAGCGTTCGATCGAGCAGATGTCCTCGATACTCATAACGCCGTGCAAAGAACTCATCGCGGATGGAAAACGCTTTCAAAACGCAGCTCAGCATGCGTACGACTTGCTGCAGGAGCAGCTGGCCAAGATGACCGACCGGCAGGTGAAGGAACGGCTGAAGGAAGAGATCGGCCACGATATTGAACAGATGCGCGAACACCAGTTTTTCGCGGGTCTCTATAAGTATGCCGGCTTGTTGTATCCGGAGCGTCATACGCTCATGGATTATATTCCGAAAGATACGATTCTCGTCATCGACGAACCGGGCCGTCTCATCGAGACGTCCAGGCAGTTGGAGCGGGACGAAGGCGAATGGATGACCAGCCTGCTGGCGGAAGGCAAGTCGCTTCCGGGCTTCGTATTATCCAAGCCATACGAGTCGATCTTACAACGGACTGCGTTTCCGACGCTGTACGTCTCTTTGTTTTTGCGTCAAGTGCCGCAAACGCAGCCGCAAAATATCGTCAACTTTATGTGCCGGGCGATGCAAAATTTCCACGGGCAGATGAACGTGCTCAAGTCGGAGATGGAGCGCTGGAAAAAGACCGGCGCGCGCGTAATGGTGCTGGCCAACGGCGAGGAGCGCGTAGAGCGGGTCCGCCGCGTGCTTGGCGATTATGAGATCGAGGAGCCGGCGATCCTGAACGGCAATCTTCAGGCCGGCTTCGAGCTGCCGTCGATTCATCTGGTCGTTATTACCGAAGGCGAGATGTTTACGCAGAAAAACCGCAAAGTACGCAAAATCGATAAAAAGATGGACAACGCGGAGCGGATTAAAAGCTACACCGAGCTGAAGGTGGGCGACTATGTCGTTCACGTCAATCACGGGATCGGCAAATATGTCGGAATCGGGACGCTCGAGGTAGGCGGCATTCATAAAGACTACATGCACATCTTGTACGCCGGCGGCGACAAGCTGTCGGTGCCGATCGACCAGATCGACCTGATCCAGAAATATGTCGGCTCCGAGGAGAAGGAGCCCAAAGTCTACAAGCTGGGCGGCGCCGACTGGGCGCGTGTGAAGAGCAAGGTGCGCAGCACCGTGCAGGATATCGCCGACGATCTGATCAAGCTGTATGCGGAGCGCCAGATGACGTCCGGTTATGCGTTCAACAAGGACTCCACCTATCAGCAGGAGTTCGAGGGCATGTTCCCGTACGACGAGACGCCGGACCAGCTTCGGGCGATCGAGGAAATCAAGAAAGACATGGAGAAGGCTCATCCGATGGACCGGCTGCTGTGCGGAGACGTCGGTTACGGCAAAACCGAGGTGGCTGTGCGTGCGGCGTTTAAGGCGGCAATCGACAACAAGCAGGTCGCGGTACTCGTCCCTACGACGATTTTGGCGCAGCAGCATTATGAAACGTTCCGCGAACGGTTCGCCGATTACCCGATCAATATTCGGGTGCTAAGCCGGTTCCGCTCCCAGAAGGAGCAGAAAGAGACGATCAAAAGCGTCAAGCAGGGGACGGTCGACATTGTCATCGGCACGCACCGGCTTCTGTCCTCCGACCTTGTGTTTAAAGATCTGGGACTGCTCATCGTGGACGAGGAGCAGCGTTTCGGCGTAACACATAAGGAGAAGCTGAAGCGGCTGAAGACCAATGTGGACGTACTGACGCTGACCGCAACGCCGATTCCGCGCACCTTGCATATGTCGATGCTGGGCGTACGCGATTTGTCCGTCATCGAGACGCCGCCGGAGAACCGGTTCCCGGTCCAAACGTATGTGGTCGAGCACAGCAACGCGCTTGTCCGGGAAGGGATCGAGCGGGAGCTGGCGCGCAACGGGCAAGTGTATTATTTATACAACCGGGTACAGGGGATTAACCAGATGGCGGAGCAAATCTCGTTTCTGGTGCCTGATGCGAAGGTGGGCGTCGCTCACGGTCAAATGTCCGAGCAGGAGCTGGAGCGGACGATCCTCGACTTCCTGGACGGGGAGTACGACGTACTAGTCAGTACGAGCATTATCGAGACCGGCGTAGACATCCCGAACGTCAATACGCTAATCGTTCACGATGCCGATAAGATGGGCTTGTCCCAGCTGTATCAGCTGCGCGGACGGGTCGGGCGCTCGAACCGGATTGCGTACGCGTATTTCACGTATCAGCGGGATAAAGTGCTGACGGAAGTCGCGGAGAAACGACTGCA
Source organism: Paenibacillus sp. GYB004 (assembly GCF_036577605.1). Taxonomy (NCBI): domain Bacteria; kingdom Bacillati; phylum Bacillota; class Bacilli; order Caryophanales; family Paenibacillaceae; genus Paenibacillus; species Paenibacillus sp. GYB004. Next base: position 150,121 of record NZ_JARBDB010000063.1, on the reverse strand, counting down.
GGCGATCAAGGAATTTACCGAGCTCGGTTCCGGCTTCAAAATCGCCATGAGAGACTTGGCGATCCGCGGTGCTGGCAACTTGCTGGGGGCGGAGCAGCACGGGTTTATCGCATCGGTCGGCTTCGATCTCTATTCCCAGATGCTAGGGGAGGAGATAGCCAAGCGCAAGGCCGAACTGCACGGCGAGCAGCCGAAAGAACCGGCGGCGGCTGGCACCCAAATCGATCTGACGCTCGATGCCTATTTACCGTCGGATTATATTTATGATAGTATGCAGAAGATTGAGATTTACAAGAAAGTGGCAAATATTAAGACGCTTGAGGAAGCGAAAGACATGTATGAGGAAATTGAGGACCGTTTCGGTACGTTGCCTCAGGCGGTGCTGAATTTGCTCGCCGTCGCCAGGCTGAAAGTGTACGGAGCCGAATATGCGATCGAATCGATATCGCAAAAAGGAGACGATCTTCAAGTCAAGATTCATACAAGTGAAAACGGCAATTTGGACGGTCAGCGGCTGCATGCCATTTCTTCGCAATTCGAAGGCCGGGTTAAGCTCGTTCCGGGGCCTCAAATCGTCATCCAGATGAAGTGCAAGGGCCTGGAGCCAGAAGCATCCATCGAAATGCTGGAACGTTTTCTGGTACAATACAGGGAGGCTTTAAAATCGAAAGGAGAGTTGCGTCATGTTGCCAATTAACCGCAGCAAGTCTGCGCGCCGGATATCCGTTGCCCTAGCATCGCTTCTCGTAGCGGCTCTGGCTTTGACCGGATGCGGCAAAGATAAAAATTCGGCTGCCGGAGCGAATGCCGGGAGCGCGGAGGTCGTCGCCACATATAAGGACGGCGGAAAAGTCACGCGCGGCGAGTACGATTCCTTCGTCGGCTCGGTCAAGTTTTTTAACCCGATGTATGCTCAATTTGAAACCGATCCGACGTTCCAAGATCATATGATGAAGCAGCTGATCGCCTTCCGGGTGCTCGGCCAGCAAGCGGACGAGCCGTCCAAGAAGGAAGCGGAGACCAAATCGAAAGAGCAGATCGACCAGATCAAATCCTACTTCGAACAGCAGGGCGGGGACAAAAACGCGCTTGACAACCAGTTGAAGGAAGTTAACATTTCACAGGACGATTTGAAAAACTATATCAAGCAAAGCTTGATCGTGCTCGGGGACGCCGAGAAAAAAGTGACCGACGATCAAGTGAAAGCCAAATACGACGAGAACGCCAAAGCGAACGCCTACACGGTAGCTACGGTCAGCCACGTTCTTGTTGCTCTGAAGGATCAGAACCAGGAGAAAGATATCCGTACGAAGGAAGAGGCGCTGCAGCGGGCTCGGGAAGCGAAGCAGAAGCTTGATGCCGGAGCCGACTTCGCCGCGGTTGCCAAGGATTACTCCGATGACGGCAACAAAGATACTGGAGGCAAATACGAGAACGTGGACGTCAATCAATGGGTCGAGAATTTCAGGAAAGCGGCGATTGAGCTGCCGATCGGCAAAATCAGCGATCCGGTCGAGACCGAATACGGCTACCATGTCATGAAGGTGGAAGCGCGTAAAGATAAAACGTTCGACGAAGTGAAGGAGCAGCTCAAGGGCGAGCTGGCCGAAACGCAAGTGATGGACTTTATCGACAAAGACATACCGGGCATTATTGAGAAAGTCGAAACGGACAAGCTGCCGAAAGCCGAACCGGCTCCGGCCGCCGGCGGACAGACAACCAAATAAGGTATTCATGCTTCTCCACAGAAGGCGTCCTGGTCCAGGGCGCCTTTTTTCCACTCTGCATAAGAATTTGGGAGCAGTAACATACTATGGGCAGACATTGAAACAAGCAGTACAATCGTCTGTCGACTTCCTGTCACAGGAAGAGCGAATAGAGCGTCACCATCCAGTTCGTACCAAAACTTCATTGGAAAGTGAGGCAACCAGAATCATGAAAGCAACTGGAATTGTTCGTCGGATCGATGATTTGGGCCGAGTCGTAATACCGAAGGAAATTCGCCGCACGCTGCGGATTCGCGAAGGCGATCCGTTAGAAATATTCGTGGACCGCGACGGCGAAGTGATACTTAAGAAATACTCGCCGATTGGAGAACTTGGGGATTTTGCCAAGGAATATGCCGAATCGCTATATGAAAGCACGAATCATATTACGATGATTTCCGACCGGGACACGGTTATCGCCGTAGCCGGTGGCTCTAAAAAAGAGTATCTCGACAAGCCGATCGGGCCTTACGTCGAAACGTGCATGGAGAACCGCAAGGCGACCGTGGAGACGAATGCGGGACAGTTTGAGCTATGCAAAGATTTGAGCGAGTTGTACAGCTCGTTCGTCATCGCTCCGATCGTCGCAGGCGGAGATCCGATCGGTGCGGTTATGCTGGTCAACAAGGATGAAACGGTCAAGATGGGGCAGATGGAACTGAAAATGGCGGAAACGGCTGCAGCTTTCCTCGCCAAGCAGATGGAGCAGTAATCGGCGGCTTATCATGACAGAGCTTCACGGAGGAGGCAATACGTCCGCCGGCGAAGCTTTTTTGTTTGGGATTGATCGGTTATACTTATGAACGAAGTCAAAACAAAGTGTACGTTTGACTTCGTTCTTCAGTGTACAAAGAAGTCAAAACAAATAAAGCGTATATTTGACTTCGTTCTTCAGTGTACATAGTTTAAAGCGTCGGTTGCGAATGGAGAGGGAAGCGCATGTCACAAGGCCCGGGCCCGACGGAGGTTCCCGCAAGGGCGCTAGTCAAGGGCGCAGTCGTGCTTGGCGCGGCCGCAATCGTGTCCAAGCTGCTCGGTACGATGCAGAAAATTCCGCTGCAGAATGTAGCCGGCGACAACGTATTCGGGATTTATAATGCGGTTTATCCGCTCTATATCACGATATTGGTTTTGGCGACGGCGGGCTTCCCGGTCGCCGTCTCTCGCTTCGTAGCGGAGGAGCGGGCGCTGGGGAGGCCGGACGGAGCCCGCGGCATTCTGAAGATGGCGCTGAAGCTGGCGATAGGGACCGGGCTCGTCTGTTTCGTCCTGCTTTATTTCGGAGCGGGGACGATCGCCTCGTGGATCGGCAACCGGCAAACGGAAGAGGCTTTGCGAAGCGTTTCGTTTGCTTTGTTTTTCGTTCCGGCGCTGGCGACGATTCGCGGTTATTTTCAAGGAATCGGACAGATGGCGCCCACCGGCGTATCTCAAGTTGCGGAGCAAGTCGTACGCGTCGCCGTTATGGTAGCGCTTCTGATCATGCTCGTCCGTGCAGATGCTTCGGACAGCCTGATCGCGGCAGGAGCGACGTTCGGCTCCGCAGCAGGGGCGCTGGCGGGGCTTGGCGTCGTCCTTCTCTACTGGCGGTCTCATCGGCTGAGGGAGCGCGGCTTTAGGCCGGTTGTGCGACCCGATACGACAAACGGAACGCGTGTCGGATACGGCCGCTTTATCGCTTATGCGCTGCCGATCTGCCTGGGCGCTATCGTGCTCCCGGTATTGACGCTGGTGGATACGTTTACGATGCCCCGTCTGCTCACCAGAAGCGGTTATGACGAAGCGGGAGCGATGGCTCAGTTCGGGCTTTACAATCACGGTTTGCCGCTCGTTCAACTGGTGGCGATGATCGTCTCCTCGATGTCTGTAGCGTTAGTTCCCGCCATCTCCGAAGCGAAGGCGTCCGGAACGTTAGCCGCAGTAAGGGGGAGCGCGGAGGCTTCGCTTCGCCTGACCTGGCTGATCGGTCTGGCTGCATCGGCAGGACTCGCCGTGACGGCCATGCCGCTGAATGTGATGTTTTATAAAGAAGCCGAGGGCTACGGCGTGATGATGATTTTGGCCTTTACAGCCGTATTCAGTGTAATACAGATTGTCTCGGGGGCTATGCTCCAAGGACTCGGCGCAGAACGCGCGACCGTCCTGCATCTGCTTGCGGCCGCTCTGGTGAAGGTTGTGCTGAACGTATGGCTGATGCCGGTATGGGGAATTGCCGGAGCGGCCGTCTCCGCTGTGGCCGCTTATGCGGTTGCGGCCGCTTTGAACGTGTACCGGTTGCGGAGACTCGGATTTATCCGGATGCCTTGGCGCGACTATACATGGAAACCTGCCGTATGTACGCTGGTTCTGAGTCTGGCCGCATTAGCCGTCGTAGGGGCGGCAGAACCGCTGCTGACGCAAGCCGCGCCGGAACTGTCGTACAGATGGCGGATGACGGTCATTGCCCTTCTGGCCGTCGCTGCAGGGGCTCTGGCGTTCGCCTTGACGCTGTTCAAGACAGGGGCGATCAGCGCGGAGGAGCTGGGCGCCGTTCCGAAGCTTGGAAACAAGCTGGTATCCTTGCTGCGCAAAGCGCGGCTGCTACGACACCGAAACTAAAGGAGGACCCGTATGCGAGCAAGCATCACTGTCGTCGGACTCGGTTCCGGAGACGAAAATCAACTGACGTTAGGCGTCTGGAAAACGCTTCAATCTGCCGGATCTGTGTATGTGCGTACAGAGCATCATCCGGTTATCGATTATTTGAAACAAAACGGCGTTGCGGTACAATCGTTCGACGGGATCTACGAATCCCGCGGTTCGTTTGCAGACGTATACGATACGATCGTCGGACAACTGATTGAGGCTGCCAAGGCCGGTGGCGGCCCTGTCGTGTACGCCGTACCCGGGCATCCGATGGTGGCCGAATCGACAACCATGCTGCTCCGCGGGCGTTGTCCGGACGAAGGGATCGATTTGACGGTGACCGGCGGGGAAAGCTTCCTGGATCAGGCGTTCATCCGGTTCGGTTTCGACCCGATCGAGGGTTTTGCGCTGATCGATGCGACCGCGCTTTCAACCGAAGGTTCCGCTGTTCTCGATCCCCGGATGCATACATTAATCGCCCAAGTCTATGACACGCATACGGCTTCCGATGCCAAACTGTTTCTCATGGACGCGCTGCCTGACGATTATGAGGTAGTCGTAGGCCACGAGCTCGGAGTGACGGGGCGCGAACGGATCGTCACCGTACCGCTGTATGAGCTGGACCGTCTGGAAGGGTACGGCAATTTGTCGCTTGTCTGGATTCCCCGGGCCAAGGACGATTCGGTCCGGATGCGTTCGTTCGAGAGACTGCGTGAAATCGTCGAGATTTTGCGAAGTCCGGAAGGATGTCCGTGGGATCGGGAGCAAACCCATACGAGTATCCGCAAAAATCTGATCGAGGAAACGTACGAGGTGCTGGAGACGATCGACGACGACGACCCGGAGGCGATGTGCGAGGAGCTCGGCGATTTGCTGCTGCAAATTATGCTGCATAGCCAAATGGAGGCGGAAACCGGTACGTTTAACGTATTCGACGTCATCGAAGGTCTGAACGAGAAACTGATCCGCCGTCATCCGCACGTGTTCGGCGATCAGGGAGCTAGCGACTCCGAGGAGGCGCTGCAAAACTGGAATGCGATGAAAGCGGAGGAGAAGCAGAAGGCGGGAATCGATGTCGCCCAGCTGTCCGTTTTGTCGGGCGTTCCGCGCGATTTGCCGGGCTTGATGAAGGCGTACAAGCTTCAGAAGAAGGCGGCTCAGGTCGGTTTCGACTGGGAGAGAACGGATGAAGTGTACGCGAAAATCGAAGAAGAGCTGCGCGAGTTGAAGGAGGCGGCGGAGGAGGAGCGGACCGGCGAGCTTGGCGATCTGTTGTTTGCTGTTGTCAATTTAGCTCGATTTTTGCGGATTGACCCCGAAGAAGCGATTGTGGCGACGAACCGGAAATTCGTCCGGAGGTTCGAATATATCGAGCAAAAACTGCGTGAATCGGGCAAATCCTTTGAGCAGACAGGGTTGGGTGAGATGGAAAAATTTTGGCAGGAAGCAAAAAAACTTTCGAAAAATGCGGGAGTGTAGAAGGAATTTCCTGACCGACAAAGAATACTACTACCGTACAGGCTTTTTGAGCCAGGTAACTATAGCTAATATGGCGTAAGCTTTCAGCCAACTATTTTAGGAGGAATCAATCGATGAACAAGACAGATCTCGTAAACAACATCGCTGCTAAAAGCGGATTGTCCAAAAAGGATGTCGAATCCGTATTGAACGGTTTCTTGGGTGAAGTAACGGATGCATTGTCCGCTGGCGGTAAAGTACAATTGATCGGTTTCGGCACGTTCGAGACTCGTACGCGCTCCGGTCGTACAGGCCGCAACCCGCAAACGGGCCAAGAAATCAAAATCCCTGCTTCCAAAGTTCCTGCATTCAAAGCGGGCAACAAGCTTAAAGAAGCTGTAAAATAATGCGTCTCGACAAGTTTCTGAAAGTATCCAGATTGATTAAGCGCCGCACGGTCGCCAAGGACGTATCCGATCAAGGCCGCATCTGGATTAACGGGAAGGAAGCGAAGGCGAGCAGCACCGTTAAGATCGGCGACGAGCTGATGATCCGTTTCGGACAGAAGAGCGTAACCGTTCGGGTGGAGCGGATCTCCGAAACTTCCCGGAAAGAAGAAGCCAGCGAGATGTATACGGTGATCAAGGAAGAATCGAATCAGGATTGATTCGATAGCGAAGACCGGCCAATGGGGCCGGTTTTTTTAATATCTGGAATGGTTAGAATCAACAACGATGTCCGAAAAAGCCGCCTCGACACGGGCCGGAGCGGCTTGGGATTACTAATCCGCATAAAGGGGCTGGCGCCTAAGGGGTCCGAATTCCGGTCGGGTCCCTGTTTCAGCTCTGTCAGGAGTTCCCGGGAGTCTCCTGGGATTTCTTTTGCAGCGACGGACGAACCCATTCAAGAATCATCTCCCGGTCCAGCGTAGGGGTATATTGCACGATGTATTTGGACGCAAATACGGAGTTGTCTCCGCGCATGAAGCGCAGCTCGCCATTCAACTGGTAAACCGACATAGCCCCCGGCGAGGCCGGACTGTCGGGGAACTTGAACGTATAAGCGGTCGTAAAAAACTCTCCGGCTTCGAGCGTGTAGGGCAGCTTCACCAGCGGGAGCGGATCTTTGCGGGGCTGGTTGCGTTCGCCTTTGAAGAAATACAGCTCCAGATTCGACTCCAGATGAGGAGCTTCGGGAAGCAGCCAGCCGATTAGGGCGAGGGGCTCTGCCGCTTGCTTCGTATCATGACCGCCGGGAAATCCGTCGATGACGATACCGCCGCTGGAGCTGAACTGGAGGGAAGGCTTGCCGCCTTCCGCCGCACTTCCGGCCGTTCTAGGAATTAGCGTGATTCGGCCGATGTCCGGACGTCCGATTTCCCCGTTGCTGTAAACAACCTCCATATTCCGGATATCCAGGCGCTGCTGTCCATCTGCTAAACGGCGGCTCGGTTCCGTTATATTTACAGTATACTTGCGGATTTGATAATAACGCTCCCGCGGTTCCGGTTCCCCGATCGTAATGCGCATATCCGGTATTTCCGGGAAGCTGGCTCTGACTGGATGGACCGGGTCCTTCACATTCTCGATCGCATACAGATGGAAGTAGCCGTAATTCTCATCTTGAAGATCGATATAGTGTTCGAGGAAGACAGGCTCTTCGAGCCGCTTGCTAAAAGCGTCCCGGTAGTTGAACGCCCAGAACGCACCGATGATGGCTACCGCGGCCGCTGCTAACATAATTAGTTTCGTCCGTATTGCCAATTCCCTCCCAACCTCCTCTTACTGCCTTTACCTCTTATACGCAAGAAGCTTGGTTAAAGTTTGGTCCGAGAGACAGACAACCGTTCTAAAACGTGTCCCCTTCCCATAATCTAGCTGTAGAGGAGGGGTACATGCCATGATCGATCCGATGAAACAAAAGCGTCAGGAAGTGAAGATGCTGAACCGTAAGCTGCTCGAGATTTCGGGCGTGCTCAATGTCGAAAGCTTCGACAGCGAGGAGTTTCTGCTCGAAACCGAATGCGGATTCCTGGCCATCAAGGGGCAAAACCTGCATATTAAAAACTTGAACCTTGAGCAAGGGCTGGTCGCGATAGAAGGCACGGTGCACGGACTCACCTACCTGGACGGAAATGCGCACGAGAAATCCAAAGGTTTTCTAGGGAAGTTGTTCAAGTGAGCCTATACGTCCAATTTATCACCTTATCGGCGATGGCGGGCAGCGGCGCGTTCATGGGGGCTATGTTCGACGTATACCGCGTCCTGTCCGGCCGGCTGCGGCCTCCCCGCTGGCTCGTACCGCTGCTCGACATCGTCTATTGGTTTGCCGCCACCCTCTTCGTGTTCCGTACGCTTCTCTACAGCAACCATGGACAAGTCCGGCTGTACGTGTTCCTTGGCCTGCTGCTCGGGGTATGGTTGTACTTCCGGATCGCAAGCCGCTGGACGATCAAGCTCGTACTGCTTGTGGTCCGCATCATCCAGGCGCTGGTCCGCTTTGTACGGCGTTTGACGGAGCTGTTGCTGATCAAGCCGATTGTGCTTCTGTACCGGCTTGTTATAATCGTTTTTGGATTTTTGTGGGCGCTCTCTATTTTCCTCGGAAAAATTGTGCTACAATTGCTGTATCCATTCCTTCTTCTGGGACGCGCCATCTACAAACCGCTCAAGAAGCGGTTCAAAGCGCCCAACTGGTGGAAAACATTCGCCAGTCTATGCGGACGATGGGTACAAGCAGTCAGGAAGATATTCGGCAGGAAAGGGTAATCCATCATGTTTGGAGGAACCGCATAGCAATGCGCGAAGCAACCAAAGCCGGGAAACCGGAACAATCGAATAGAGGCGCCAGGCGCCGAGTTCGACTGCTCGCATTTGCGATGATCGGCTTTATGACATGGGCGGCTCTAATCCTGTGGAATCAGCAAGGGCGTCTCGGTGTCAAAGCGGCTCAAGTCGAACAGCTGGAGCAGAAACGTCTCGAAACCGTCCAAATGCACGAACAATATCAGACCGAGATCGAACGTCTGAACGATCCCGAATATATTTTACAAAAAATTAGGAAAGAATATCACTATTCTAAACCGGGGGAAACGTTATTTTACACTCCCAAATCACCGTAAGCCCACGTCCTTATTGACCTTTATGTCACCGATCTTGTATAATCTCCATATCCGATCCTTTGCCTGTTGGTGCACATTTTGCGCCGGAACCGTCGCAAAAGTTGCGAGAAATGCGTATGGATAGGTATGAGAGATTATTTCCAACATATTTTAGGGAGGAACGTTTCATTCTATGGCAATTGAAGTGGGCACCAAGTTGGAAGGCAAGGTGACAGGCATTACTCATTTCGGGGCATTCGTGGAACTGTCTGCAGGCGTAACCGGCCTTGTTCACATTTCCGAGATTGCCGACAACTATGTAAAGGACGTCAACGATCATCTCAAGCTTGAAGACAAAGTCTTGGTGAAAGTCATCAATGTGGACAAGGACGGCAAGATCGGCTTATCCATTCGCCAAGCGGTAGACAAGCCGCCGGGAGAACAACCGCAGCGTCCGGAGCGTCCCGAGCGCAGCTTCAATCGGGACCGCGATGATCGGGGAGGCCGAAATGACCGTGGTGGACGCCCCTTTAAACCGACTGCAGGTTGAATGAGGTTCGGGGTGGAAGTGTCGCGTTTCGTGGAGGTGAGCGAATAGCTCATCGGTCGTGGGCTTATCGTAGAATACTCGAGGGACCTTCGTGGCGGCCTCAGGCGCGCTTGGGGTATAGTTTCAGTCTGTCTCTTCTTCGGTTCGGATTCTGTTTTCGGGGATTTATTCTGGAGAGGTACCCAATCGGCCGTTTTTTGCGCTTTGCTAAAGCGTTAGGGTGTAACGTCCGCGATGGTTCGACATCCCTCTCTTTCTGTTTTATCCTTTCGAATTGTTATGGCGGTGTAGCTCAGCTGGCTAGAGCGTACGGTTCATACCCGTGAGGTCGTGGGTTCGACTCCCTCCGCCGCTACCATATTAAGGACGCTTAGCTCAGCCGGGAGAGCATCTGCCTTACAAGCAGAGGGTCGGCGGTTCGATCCCGTCAGCGTCCACCATCTTTCTCCAAGCATGGTTTAAGTGCTTGCGGGGAACGATTAGTAGTATCGAAACAACACGGAGCTGTGGTGTAGTGGCCTAACATGCCTGCCTGTCACGCAGGAGACCGCGGGTTCGAATCCCGTCAGCTCCGCCATTCTTTTCACAATTTCATACATATGGCTCGGTAGCTCAGTCGGTAGAGCAGAGGACTGAAAATCCTCGTGTCGGCGGTTCGATTCCGTCCCGAGCCACCTTGCATGCTTCCTTTACAGGTCGCATCACATGGAGGCTTAGCGAAGTGGCCAAACGCAGCAGACTGTAAATCTGTTCTCTGACGAGTTCGGTGGTTCGAATCCATCAGCCTCCACCATTCCCTTCATCATGAGCCATTAGCTCAGTTGGTAGAGCACCTGACTTTTAATCAGGGTGTCGTAGGTTCGAGTCCTACATGGCTCATCGAAACCTCTCCAGAACTGGAGAGGTTTTTTGCTTTTATACAGATACCTATTAATGCCACTCTACAAAAAGAAAGGAAGGTTGTCCCAAGCTCTTTTACGAGCAGGAGCAGCCTTCATTTTTTTTCTTCGATTTGCTGCTCTTGTTCTCAGCGATCTTGAAGCTTCGCTGCCACGGACCTCATTTTTTGCTCCATGGAGGAGGGCAAGTCGCGCCGATCGTCGATTTTGATCGATGTGCAGACGCGCTGCGCGCCGCCGGAGAACGGCGATTCATGCAGTTGCCGTACGACGTCCAGCAATACGGACAAATCCCCTTCTTATGATCGTGCTCATCGGTGTTAACTCGTAATGAATCGCGCTTCCCGCTCTATCCAATATCCGCTGCATAGCGGCAACATAAGAACTGAGACTGGTTGTCCCGGTTCCAACCGGAATCACCGTAACCTCAACTATAGCCATACCGTATGTACCTCCCCTGAGACGATCCTCGGCAACTGTAAATCTTGAACGGCTGTTACCGATTCGTTCTGATCTGTAATGGAAATTCGATTGCAGCAGCAGACTTGGCCGCTTTTCTAATTGTACACCCGAATCGCCACTGGGGAAACGGCATGAGGCAGCCATGAAGAAAGGCTACAGCTCTCTACGGCTGGCCCTTTCCTGAATATAGTCTGCCGTTCTGGAGGCGATAGCCATCACGGTATTCGTCGGATTGCCGCCACCGGAGGTGACGAATAAGCTGGCGTCGCACACGAACAGGTTGGGGATGTCATGCGTTTGTCCATAGGAGTTCGTTACCGACGTATCCGAATTGTTCCCCATCCGGCAGCCTCCCGTTAGATGCGCCGTATCCGGAACTACATATTCGACAGCACCGCCGGCCGCACGTAAAATCGAGCTCATCATACCGACGGCGTGTTGGATTAACTTTCGATCGTTATCGCCGTAGCTAAACGATACTTTCGCTCTTGGAACGCCGTGCCGATCTGTCTCATCGGATAGGGTGATCCGGTTGTGCTCGGAAGGCAGCACTTCCCCCACCATCGTAATCCGCCCGTAGTGATTGAAATCCAGGAGCGTCTCCTTCAGCCGCTGTCCCCACACCGGTCCTTGCTCCGATAAGGAAATTCCGCCTGCAAAACCGACGGGCCGCGTGCCATGGGCATGGAGCGTATATCCTCTAACGAAGGGGTGGGCCGGGTCGGTTTCATAGAAATCCTGAGTCGTAGCCAGCACAGGTGTCCCTTTGTACAGGCGAACCTCCTGATCGAACTTGGCATACACGTCATGACTGCTGTGGGGCATAATCGCTTTGCCGACCCAACCGCTGCTGTTGGCCAATCCGTCGGGAAACTGGGAGTTTGCCGAGTTGAGCAGCAGCCGGGGAGTTTCCACCGCGAAAGCGGACAAGATGACGATACGAGCTTGTTGCTCGTACAACTGCCCGTCATGAATAAATTCGACTCCGCAGGCTTTACCGTCTTTCCCCATCAATACCCGGGTAACCGTACAGTCGGCCAGAACCTCTGCGCCCGCGCGGATCGCTTTCGGAATATGGACGATCAACGTGCTGAACTTGGCGTTGGGCATGCAGCCTTCGTTGCAAAATCCACGGTTGATGCAGGGAGGCCGCCCCTCGAACGGAGCCGACAAAATGGCGAGAGGAGGCACTGAGGTGCGGATGCCAAGCTTCTCGCAGCCGTTCATAAACAAATAAGCATTGGGACTAAGCGGTTCTCTCTCGGGGTAAGGATAAGGTCCGTGATAGTTTCCCCAAGGGAAAAACTTCGGTCCCGACACCGCAATCGCTTTCTCGACCCGAGAATAATAAGGCTCCAGGTCCGAGTAGCCAATCGGCCAGTCTTCTCCGACCCCATCCAGAGACCGGGTGCGAAAGTCGGATTCGTGAAAACGCAAAAATACGCCGGTAAAGTGAGTAGTTCCCCCGCCCACCCCCCGACCTGAGTTGTTGTGTCCCATCTTAAGCGGATCGGCACCGTCTACCAGACGGGTTTCCTCCCAGCCGAGCGATCGCATCGCGAGTTCGTCGCTGGCGAAATCCCGCTGTGGGTCCCGGAACGGTCCAGCCTCCAGGACGACGACCCGCATCCCCGCCTCGCTTAATTGCTGGGCGAGCACGCCTCCCGCCGCGCCGGCTCCTACGATCACCGCATCGACCTGATCGTTTCCGTATTTACGCTGAAGTGTCATGGTTCGGGCTTCGCCTCCCAAGGATCGAGTTGTCCGATCTGAGTCCGCACATAACCTCTCGGATAAGCCGGTCCGCCGTAACCGATCTCGGACCATACGGTCGGATGCGAGTAGTACGATTCGACCGTCCAGCTCAGCAGGCGGCGGAATAAAGCCTTTTGCGGAAAAGCCGGGTCCGCCAAAGGCAGCTTGCCTTCACTAAGGTCGGAAACAATCGTGTGCTGCTCCATTTCCGTCAGATCGATTAACGGACGGCTGAAGGTAGTCAGACACCATTGGTCGATCAGCTTCAAGCCGGTACGAACAAGCTCGGAAGCATGAGGAACGGCTGTGCCGCGTTCGCTTTCTGGCGTTGGCCCGTTTACCGTCCGATCGATGTGCTGCAGAACGAACTGGATCACATTGGCCCGGTTATCCCCGGCCAGCATGGAGCACAGCGCACGCAGCATCTCCACTTCGACGAGAGTTAAGTATGAATATGAGAAAGCGGCCTCGGTCCGGGACAAAACGATGGAGCGCGTCGTATCGTCCCAAGCCGTCTGTTCGCCAAGTACGTCATAATTCGGATATTTGGTTTTTTTCAAGGCAGCTCACCTCCAATATACGGCCAGTAGTCCCAGGGCGCTTATCGCTGTAAACAGAAACGGGAGCACAACCGGAGGACCGATCAGGAAATTGCGCATCGCGTAACCTCCGACACGGACGCCGACTCCTTTGGCGTGAAAATAAACGCCGACCAGGCCGTCAATCGCCCCAAGCACCATAAACGCGACGAATAAGAGTCGCAGCCAGTTTGCGTTATAAAACGTAAGGGCAAGCCCTGTCGCAAAAAAGACGGGGGCTGATACGACGGGAACCCACATTGATTTATGATGGAAATTTTGCCGGTAATGAAACATCGTTACCTGAATGCCGATCATGGCGAAAGCGGCGCTGACGAACAAAATAAGCAGACGATCGAGCGACCATGCATCCCAGTACATAGAAACTCCTCCTTCGAAAAGTATGGGCCCTGTCCTTTAAAGGAATCAGGGCGATTGTGGCTGTGGAAACGTAAGCGATCCGTGAGGCATAACGGCTACCTCGCAACCGTCGCCGAACCGGAGCGACCGGATGGTCGCGTTCAGATCAGGTGCTGGGATGAATCCGGCAAGTTCCACAAGCGGGTCAGGCATATCGGTATGAAGGTATACCGTATACGGACCGACAATCTCTTGAATATGCGCGATCTTGTGAGCACCCAGCACGAACTGCTCGTTCAGCCTGGCCATAATCGTATTCCGATCCTGAACGGTTTCGATCCAGTATTGAAAGATCCCGTTGCCGAATAGCTCCTCACAGCGTGCTGCGAGAATGATCGCACCTCCGGGCTTGGTGAAAGCCGCGGCGTTTTGCAGCGTCTTGAGTGCCTGATATAGCTGCATATCCTTCGGGTAGCCGCCGGTGGAAGCTATAACCAGATCGTACTTCGTATCGGCATTTACAAAAAAACGGCTTCGCGCCGCTTCCAGCCCCCGGCGGTGCGTCGGAACCAGCTCCCCGGCAAACGCCTCCAGCAGCTCACGCCGATGGTTCGCGATTACGTTAAACAAAAAGTGAACCGGAACGACACGCATCACCTCTTCCAAATCCCGGTGAACCGGGTTGTCCGGATCGCCAAGTCTCGCTTTATACTTTTGCGAGAGTGCGTGATTGGCTTCGATGCATCGCTTGGAAGCGGTGCCTGGCACCAGAGCTTTCACGCCGCCGGACACGCCCACGAGCCGGTGCGGCTCGATATTGCCAGTAGCGATACGCAGGTCGGCCTCCACGACGATCCGATTGATCTCGATCGGGGTGCCGCTGCTGGTTGCCCCCACATAGACGCAATCTTCCGATAGGGCGGAATGATTCACAACCGCTACCCGGCGAAACACTTCTTCACCGGTCAATTCAATCAACTCCGCCTCCGTCTGTTTCCGGTGCATGCCCAAGGCCACGACAATCCGGATCTGTTCGTCGGATAGGCCAGCTTCGTTTAATTGTCCGAGAAGAGCGGGTAAAAAGAGCCGGCTTGGACAAAGCCGGGTATTGTCGCTGATCAGGATTACGGCGCGCTTGCTTCCCGCAGCCGCTTCCCGCAACGATTTTCCCGCGACCGGCTGCTCAAGCGCACTCCGAATGATGCGGTCTGCCGGTAAATCGGCTTCTGACCGGTAATCCAGCACGGCCGGAGGCGACATGAAATCAACGTCCAGCTCGATTCGGCCTTTCCCGTAAGGAAGTAAAATCGGTCCGGCCTCCTTTCTGCCAAAAGAAAAGTTCGAATGGGAAAATTATGTCCATCGCACGCCATTAATAAACCGGATGGAAACGGAGACGATCGGGTATCCTAACGGAAATGACTGCTTGCAAGGGAGGGAAACCGTATCGCTTACTTATTTCCCGCGATTATCAGCTTTGGCATCGTATACGCACTGGTGCCGCTCATTCGAAGGACCGCACTACGGATCGGCTTTGTGGATGCCCCTACGAAACGGAAAATTCATTCCAGCCCGATACCGCTTATGGGCGGAATCGCTTTATATCTCGGCTGTATGATCGCCATCTACGCTTTTGACGGAGCTTCGGCACGGTTCGCTGCCGTTTGTACCGGAGGAACATTACTTGTCGCTACGGGCTTGCTGGACGATTGGTATAAGGTAAAGGGCAAAGAATTTCCCGTATGGCCGAGGTTAGTCGTATACATAGTCGTCTCCGCCGTTCCGGCCTGGTTCGGGATTCAGATTATCGGGATTACCAATGTCGCCGGTCAAGGCATGCTGCTGTTCCCCGTGTGGCTTTCGTGGATCGCAACGATGGCCTGGGTGTTCGGCATCACGAACATGATCAATTTTATCGACGGGGTGGACGGGCTTGCTTCCGGAATCGTCACCATCTCCTCGTTTACTTTATTGATTGCAGCCATCTTCAAGGAGCAGCACGGAACCGCGATTTTGGCCGCAGCGCTGGCCGGGGCTTGTCTTGCTTTTCTGGCGTTCAACTTTTATCCGGCGCGAATCTTCATGGGGGATGCCGGCGCGGTATTTCTCGGCTATACGCTGGCGGTGCTTGCGGTAGACGGTTCGTTCAAAAGCGCAACGATGATCTCCACGCTCGTCCCCGTATTTGCCATCGGGGTGCCGATCATGGATTCGGTAATCGTGATGACAAGGCGATTGTGGAGCGGTAAAGGGCTGCATCGCGCCGATAAGCTGCATACCCATCATACGCTGATGAGCTGGGGGCTGACCCAGACGCAAACCGTTTCCTTCCTGTATTTGATCGGAATGTTGTTTTCCTTGTTGTCGATTATTTTGCTGCTTGTTATCGGTTGATGACATCGATCAGAATGGATGAATAATGGAATCTTGTTGTTGATAAAACGTATGGAAGTAGCTGTGGAGGGACTATCGTTTTGATTCGAAGGAAGAAGTTGCTGCCGGTGCGAGTGGCTGTCGTTCTGGTTGGACTGACAGCTGCAGCCGCCCATCTATGTAATCATGTTCAAGCTTCGCATCATCAGGAGCCGGCGGAACCGGCTATTGCAGTCGCTCAAGACCGCTTCAGAACGGAGTCGCTCGAAGCAGGCATCTTAGCAATGAACCAGAAGCAAGCCGCACTGGACACGGACCGGCTGCGCATCGTGCTGACAGCCCGAAAATATTTAGGAACCCCTTATGTTTACGGCGCCAAGTACGGACAGACGGATACGTTTGACTGCTCATCGTTTGCCAAGACCGTATTCGCCGAACATGGAATGGAACTGCCCCGGGTATCCCGCGATCAGGCGAAGCTGGGGGAAGCGGTGGAACGGGACGAATTGAGTGTAGGGGATCTTGTTTTTTTCGCTACGGATGAAACGCACGGGGGGATCGGGCATGTCGGCATCTATACCGGCAGCGGGAGAATGATCCATACGTACGGAGACGGAGGAGTCAAATACAGCCGCATCGATTCCGGCTACTGGGAGGAGCGGTACGTAACGGCAAGGAGGCTCCTTAAATAAAAAGCGGCATCCCTCCAGCGACCGGACCCGGGACTCATTCCCGCCCGCAGCAAGGTTTTCATCCCCCTTCAAAACGTGTATCATGAAACTATAGTTTGGAGGGGTTTACAACATGGTGCAATGGGAGCGGTTAACGCAGCAACTGGGACAAATACTGGGCGCCGAATTCAAACTGGGCCGAATTCCCTTTACCGAGTGGAATCAGGCGGCGGAAGAGGGCAAGTCGGGCAAGAGCCGCTGCATCGGCAGCCGGGTTCATTTTTTTCTTATGAAAGAAAGCGGACAAGTCCAGACGATAGCAGTGGGGAAATCCGTATTAACACCGTCTGAGAAGCAACTGGTGGAACTGGCCGTGGAAGCTTATCGCGTACAGGAGAAACGGGGCGCCGCAACGGCTCACTCGGAGGACGAGCGGAAGTCCCAACTTATCCGAAGCTGGATCAGCCAACAATTGGAGCAAGGAATTACCGATGCGGAGCTGCCGGAGTCGCTTGCGTCCACCTTCGCTTTGTACGCACAGAAAATTCCGCTCCTCGTATACGGCGATTATTCCGATCAGCGCAAAGCCGTATTTCAGGATTTGAAAAAGCTGCTCGAGTCGTTTTTCGATTGCGAGATCGTCCTGATTCCGCTGCTGGACAAGGAATGGCTGATCCTGGGCCCCGAATCGCTGTTGCAGGAAGGCGGAGAAGGGGAAGAGGAGACGGCGGAGGATACGCTCGCTTCGCTTGGACTTGCGCTGCACGAGATGCTCGCCACCGAATGGATGGGCGAATGCCATATAGCCGTCGACTACCCGCTGCTGCCTTCCAAGTCGCTGCTCGTCTCGGTTGTGAAGCTGCGTGAGGCGATGACGCTTGGCCGGACTTATCATGTGTCGGATAATATTCATATGCCATGGAAGCTGCAGCTTGAGAAGCTGCTTCATCCGATCGGCGACGAGGCGCGGCAGTTATTCCTGGAGAGGGTGCTGAAACGGGTCGATCTGTTTAAGGATACGGAGACGGTCACGACGCTGGAGCAGTTTATCGCGCTGGACTGCAGTGTCAGCGAAACGGCCAAAAAGCTGTTCATTCACCGCAATACGCTGCTGTACCGGCTGGACAAGTTCAAGCAGGAGACGGGGCTCGATGTCCGTACGTTCCATCACGCGTTATTGGTGCATATGGCGCTCTTATTGTACAAAGTAACGAAAAGAACCTGATTTTTTTGTAAGCAATGTGCATAGCCATGAAAGTGGACGTAGGTTAATATATAGGTATGTGATAGATGATTATAGGAGGAATGATCCATGGCAGGCGTACGTTTGAATCATATCGTTAAGAAATATCCAGGGGCCGCAGAAGATACCGTTAAAGACTTTAACCTTGAAATTAAAGACAAAGAGTTTTTGGTGCTTGTAGGCGCATCCGGATGCGGTAAATCGACGACGCTCCGTATGATCGCTGGTCTTGAGGAAATTTCGTCCGGCGAGCTGTACATCGGCGACCGTCTGGTGAACGACGTAGCTCCTAAAGATCGCGACATCGCGATGGTATTCCAATCCTATGCTTTGTACCCGCACATGAACGTTTATCAGAACATGGCGTTCGGTCTGAAACTCCGTAAATTCAAAAAAGCCGAAATCGACGCACGCGTGCGCGAAGCGGCTAAAATTCTCGATATCGAAGTCCTGCTCGACCGTAAGCCGAAGGCTCTCTCCGGCGGTCAGCGTCAGCGTGTCGCCTTGGGCCGCGCAATCGTACGGGACCCGCAAGTGTTCCTGATGGACGAACCTCTTTCCAACTTGGACGCCAAACTCCGCGTACAGATGCGCGCCGAGATCAGCAAATTGGCAAAACGTCTGGAAACGACCGTTATCTACGTAACGCATGACCAGACGGAAGCAATGACCATGGGCGACCGGATCGTCGTTATGCACCAAGGCATTATCCAGCAAGCGGCTTCTCCGGAAGAGATCTACAACTTCCCGACCAATATGTACGTGGCCGGCTTTATCGGATCGCCTTCGATGAACTTCATTCACGGTTCTTTGTCAGAGTCCGGCGGCAAAGTCCGCTTCAAATCGCAAGGTGTCGACGTTGTACTGCCGGAAGGCAAAGCGCAAATCTTGCGCGATAAAGGCTACATCAACAAAGAAGTCGTGTTCGGTATCCGTCCGGAAGATCTTCACGACGAGCCGATCTTCTTGGAAGGCTCCCCGGACAGCCACGTGACCGCTACGATCGAAGTATCGGAAAACCTTGGTCACGAAGTTCAGCTTCACCTGAGCGGACTCGGAACACAAACGATCGTCGCTCGTGTCGATGGACGTACGGGCTTCAAGGATGGCATGACGATTAAACTGGCGATGGATATGAACAAAATCCATATCTTCGACAAAGAAACTGAAATTAACGTATTGCTGTAATTATATAGTTCAGGACGGAAAACCGGTGGAAACGCCGGTTTTTTGTTTTGCCTGGAAGTATCAAGTAACGGAGTCTTTTTGAGGCTAAGACCCTGCTTGGAGAGGAAAATTAGATAATAGTGGTGCCTGACGATCGGTGTTTAACTGAACTTGCAAGGCGTTACAAGGTTGCTTTCGAACCGCATTTCCATTACGATAATGACATTGGAACAAAAAGGAGACGTCAGGCATGGGGAAAAAGACGAAAGTATCCGAACTTGTCCACCATTTTAATCTGGAGGTCGTAGCCGGGGAGGAAGGGCTCGGACGATTGATCAAGGTGGCGGATATTTATCGGCCCGGCTTGGAAATGGCGGGATACTTCGCCTACCACCCCCGGGAACGGGTTCAAATATTGGGAAGAACAGAGCTGACGTTTTTCGAGACGTTGTCGGCTGAACAACGGCACGAGCGCATGTCCAAGCTCTGCAATGAAGAGACGCCCTGCATCATCGTAACGCGCGGGCTAAATGTGCCGGAGGAGTTGATCGGCCTGGCGGGGGAACACCGGCTGCCGGTACTCCGAAGCCCGCTGGCGACAACGACGCTGGTCAGCCGGATTACCGGATTTCTGGAGAACAAGCTGGCTCCTACGACGACGATTCACGGGGTACTGGTTGAAGTGTACGGTATCGGCATGCTCATCACCGGCACCAGCGGCATCGGCAAAAGCGAGACGGCGCTGGAGCTCGTCAAACGGGGACACCGGCTGATCGCCGACGACGCCGTAGAGATCCGGCAGACGCCGGACAACGTCCTGATCGGCAACGCCCCGGAACTGATCAAGCATCTGCTGGAGATACGGGGAGTCGGCATTATTAACGTCATGACGCTGTTCGGAGCGGGCGCTATCCGGAACAATAAAAAAATATCGCTTGTGATCCGTCTCGAGACGTGGCAGCAGGACAAGGAATACGACCGTCTGGGCATCGACGAGGAACTGACGAGAATTATCGAAACCGACATTCCGCTCGTTACGATCCCGGTCAGGCCTGGACGCAATCTGGCCGTTATTATCGAGGTGGCCGGGATGAATTACCGGTTGAAGCGAATGGGCTACAATGCGGCCCTGCAGTTTACAAACAAGCTGACCGAGTCGATATCCGGCGATTTGGACGATTCGGAATAATGTTGGTGTAGAGGAGTTGGAGCATGGCTTATTTACTCGATCCGATCGCATTCTCGCTCGGTCCGATTACCGTGCGCTGGTATGGCATCATTTTAGGCTCAGCGGCTCTTATCGGGTTATGGCTCGCTGTGATGGAAGGCAAACGGTTCCGAATCCCGCCTGATTTCTTCATGGATCTGCTGCTGATCGGAGTCCCTTCGGCCATTATCGGAGCGCGGATCTATTATGTAGCGTTCAAATGGGATGCCTACAAAAACGATTTGCTTGAAATCTTTAAAATATGGAACGGCGGGATCGCCATCTATGGGGCGCTGATCGGCGCGATTATCGCCGGTTATATCTATATGCGGCGCAAAGGTTACGATTTCTGGCGAATCGCCGACATATGCGCGCCATCGTTAATCGCCGGCCAGATGATCGGCCGCTGGGGCAACTACGTCAACCAGGAAGCGCACGGCGGACCGGTAACGGAATCGTTTCTGCGCGACTCGCTCCATCTGCCCGCCTGGATTACCGATCAGATGTATATCGACGGGCAGTTTTATCATCCGACGTTTTTGTACGAATCGATGTGGAACCTGCTAGGGCTGTTCCTGCTGTTCTTCCTGCGGCGCCAAAGCTTCTTGCGTGCGGGCGAGCTGTTTTTCAGCTATTTTATCTGGTATTCGATCGGAAGGTTCTTCATTGAAGGACTGCGTACCGACAGTTTGGCCTTTACGGCTCCCGAATGGTTTGCCTCAATCATTAACGGATTGTGGTCTCCGATGCTCGTCTTGTTCGAGCCGGGCTCGATGGATTACGGCAACGTGCGGATCTCGCAGCTCATCGGTATTCTCATTATCATTGCGGCGGTGATCCTGATCGTACTGCGCCGTAAAAAGGGCTGGTCCGCCGAGAAGTACTCGGACCCGATCGTTTCAACCAAATCTTCGCCTCCGGCCTCAACGGAAGCGAACTAACCGGCAGCAGCACACCAACACAGCGGGGGGATTGGACCTAGGATGCCGATTACAACTGTACTGTTCGATCTTGACGGTACGATCGTCGATACGAATGAACTGATCGTCCGTTCGTTTTTACATACGCTGGAGGGAGAGACGGAGAGAGCGTTCACCCGGGAAGATATTATTCCGCATATGGGATTTGCGCTTATGGAACAGCTTCGTTTCTTCACAGGCCAAGAGCAGGTAGACGAGCTTGCCGTCAAATACCGGACCTTTAATCAAAGCAAACATGACGAACTGGTTACGGAATTCCCCCATGTCCCGGAAGTATTGGCCGAGCTTGCACGGAGGAGCATCCGGATGGGAGTCGTAACGAACAAGATCCGGCAGACGACGCTGATGGGGCTCCGGTTATGCGGAATCGAATCGTACATGGAGACGATCGTGACGGCAGACGATGTCGCCAGGGGCAAGCCTGATCCTGAGGCGGTGCTGAAGGCGCTGGAGCAGCTCGGAGTCGCTCCGGAAGAAGCGCTGATGGTCGGGGACAGCAAGTATGATATTATCGCCGGCCGCGATGCGGGAGTGAAAACCGTCGGGGTGTCCTGGTCGCTTAAGGGCGAGGAGCATCTTCGTTCGTTCGATCCGGATTACATCATTCACGATATGAAGGATCTGCTTGAAATCGTAAGGTAAAGAGGGATTCCCTATTGAGACAAACCAAACGGTATCCGGTAGAAGGGCCGAACGCGCTCTGGCAAGTGTATAAAACGGTGAACAAGTGGAAAGTGGTGCGCAACTTCGTATTTATCCAAATCTCCCGTTACTGTCCTTCGCTTCCGGTAAAAAACTGGATTTATCGAAGGGTGCTCGGCATGAAGGTAGGAGAACATACCGCGTTTGCGCTGATGGTGATGGTGGACGTCTTCTTCCCGGAGAAGATCGAGGTCGGGTCCAACTCGATTATTGGTTACAATACGACGATACTCGCCCATGAATATCTAATCGGAGAATACCGGCTCGGCGATGTGAAGATCGGCTCTAACGTGATGATCGGCGCCAATACGACGATATTGCCCGGTGTGACGATTGGCGATAACGCGATTGTCGGTGCGGGTACCGTCGTTCACCGGGACGTAGCGCCCGGAAGCTTTGTAGCAGGCAATCCGCTTCAGGTCATCCGCGAATAGCACATACAGGAAGGGTCTGGCGCGAGACGTCAGACCCTTCTGCTGTACCAGCTCCATACCCGGTCAATATCCTGCTTGTCGATATGTCCGACACTCCACGTGTTGTCTCCGGTATGACCCATCAGATTCACTGTGAGCGTCATCACCCGCTTCTTCCGTTGGGTGACGGACCCTTTCACTTGCAGTGACATGATCTGAGGTCTGCGCACGTAACAGGTTGTCTTGGCGATCAACCGGTTCTGGATCGTAAGCTGCTTGTCCGTCAACGTCATGCCGGAATCGAGGAATCGTCTCGCGGCCCATGCCGTAATAAGCGGAAGCAGCAGAAGCGACCACATGCCGGGAATGCGAAAGTAGGCGATGAGTCCGGCGCTCAGTAGGGCAGCCAGGAGCAGTTCGATCCGGATGTAATACAAGAAAGCCCGCTTCGGCGGCCGTGCTTCGATCGGCGTTGCGGCAAATTGCGGCAGAATCGCTTCTATTATATGGGGCAGCTCGCTCATTCGAAAAAGCGGATGGAACATCAGTTTGTCTTCTTTGGCGGAAGCGACGACCCGGAGCTCCATCTGGCCGTAACCGAGCGCTTGTCGCAGCCAGCCTTCCTTGACCATAACCGCCTGGACGCGTTCGGGCGAGAAGAGATGCTTCTTTTTCTCCAGAAGACCGTAAGTGACCGCGATTTGTTCGCCTTGGCGGGTGACGGTAAAGCCGGCATATTTAATGACATAAAGGACGACCGACAAGAGCCAAGCGAGCAGCAATCCGATCAGCGCGGCCATTACGATCGCCCAGCCGGAAGGCATCAGGGCGGTTGCTTCTTGGAAGATCCGATCGGAAAACCGCTGCGGAAGCAAGTCGTCGGCAAATGACATGACACCGGCAATAAACACGAAAACGAGTCCGATGTTCATGGAGGTAAAGGCGGCTTTCGCCAGTTGACCGGCCGATAAACGGACGATCGGGACGGCAGCCGACTCCGTATCGCGCGGCTCTCTCAGGCTGCTGTCAGCAGCATCGGCCGAAGCGTCGCCAAGCTCAGGCTTCTCGGCAAAGACGTGGTCAGGATGACGATCCGCGGCAGCTTTCGCTTCGCGGAGCCAGAGCTGCAGCCGCTCAGCGTCCGCGACAGCCACCGCAGGCAATACTCCGTCCGAATCGGCTTTGCCGCCGGGCGTCTCGATCTTTAATTGAACGACGCCCAGCAGCCGCTGGAGCAGAGGCTGTTCGGTGTTGACGGAATGAATACGGCCAAAATAGATGGACTTTTCCTCGCGGAATAAGACCCCTTTGCGAATTACGATTTTGTCGTCTTCAAGCACATATACGAATTTTTTCCATTGCAACACGCCGAAAACGATCAGCACGATCAGAAGTGCGGGAGCAACGGTGTACACGGCCCAGTGAGGATTGCTCCAGTCAATGTCTTTGAAGAGAATGAGAATAATTAGCGGAAGCATCGCTTTAATCCATTGAACGGTTGTAAACAAAATAAACACGGGGTGCAGCCGGCGCGTCTCATTCATCGTCGTCCACCACTTTCGCCAGCACGCCTATGCGCCGTTTCAACCGTTCCGCATCGTCCTGCTTCAGACCGCTGATCCGGTGAGTGGTCGCAGCTGTGACGACTTTCACTTCAGCCAGCCCGTACTTCCGCATCAGCGGCCCGCTCTCGATCTCGACGTGCTGCACCCGTACCATCGGGACAAGAACGTTGCTGATAAAGAGAAGACCGGAGCGGATCTCAAGCTCCTCTTCGAACACTTCATAGGCGAAACGGCGGAATTCCACAGTCGGAACGATCCAAACAAAGACGATAAACGTCAGGGCGAACAGACCGAGGGCGATCCGGCCGGGTAGCAGTATCCAGTCCCACCGGCTTGCCGCGACCAGATAAGCGGCCGACAGGAGGAGCAGCAGACCGTTCAAGATGATTGCGCTAATGCGGGAAGCTTTGATCGAATCCGGGTGAAGCCGCTGAGTCAGATCAGGTTCCATATATGCAGTCACTCCTTGGATGTAGTATATCCTTAATGGTAATACGTTAAAGAGGCCGAATCGTTCTATCCCTTATTAAAACGGTCCAAAAGACGGTTGGTTACAGCAAACAAGGGGGACATATGGATGACGACCCTGATTGTAATCTTATTAATTATCATTATACTCCTGCTGCTGCATATAAACAGCAAGCTGCCGGGCAGAGACTACATCCAAGAGGCGCTTAAGCGAGATCAGGAGAGGGCCAAACAGAAAGAAAACAGCTCCGAATGATGGGCTTTAAAAAGACAAGCAGTCAAGTAACCTGCAATTGACGCTGTAGAGCGTCCGTGATACACTATCAGATAAATTCCTTTATTTTGTTAGCATGGTAGATTGGTAATACATTAACGCAATAAAGCGACAATGCGCGGGAGAAAACGATACAACTGTCGGGAAAAGGGGAGTGGCCCATGTCGAAGCCAAAAGTATTTGAAAAGCCGACTGGCGTAAAGGATTATTTGCCGGATACGGTCGCCAAGCTGCGCCGCATCGAGACGAATGTGCTGGAATGCATGCACAAGTGGGGGTACCGCCAAATCATAACGCCCACGTTGGAATATTACGACACGGTAGGAGTGGCGAGCTCTACGACCGACCGGAGACTGTTCAAGCTGCTGGACAAAAAAGGGACGACAGTCGTGCTCCGCTCGGAAATGACCGGACCGATCGCACGCGTTGTCGGATCGCTGCTGAAGGATCATCCGTTCCCGCTGCGGCTTTCCTACCACTCGAACGTTTTTCGGGCTTTCGAGGAGGAAGCGGGGCGGGAAGCGGAGTTTTTCCAGACTGGGGTCGAGCTGGTCGGAGACGGCTCCGCCGACGCGGATGCGGAAGTGGTCGCGCTGGCGATCGCTTGCCTGAAGGCGGCGGGCGTACGCGATTTCAAAATCGCGATCGGGCACGTCGGGTTTTTGAACGGCTTGTTCCAGGAGGCGCTGTCCGGGCGCGAGGAGGAGCAAAGCGCGCTTAAGGAACGGCTGCTGCAGCGGGATCACGTCGGCTACCGGAGCTTGCTCGCCGGGTATGGACTCCCAGACGATGTCCGCTCCGAGCTGGAAGGCATCCTGCGCTTGCGCGGCGGACAGGAAATATGCGAACAGGCGAGAGGGTTGTCGCTCGACCGGATGGCGCAGGATGCGATTCAGCATCTGTGCGAGGTTTGGGATGTGCTGAAAGCGTACGGAGTCAGCGAGCATGTGCTGATCGATCTGACGATGATCGGCGATTTTACGTATTACACGGGCATGACGTTCGAAGGATATGCGGCGGATCTCGGCTTCCCCGTCTGCAGCGGAGGCCGGTACGACAACCTGCTGAAGCAGTTCGACCGTCCGGCGGCCGCGACCGGATTTGCCCTGAAGACGAACCGGATGCTGGAGGTCGCCGTGTGCGATCCGGCCGAAGAGCTGTACCGGGTGCTCGTGGTGTATACGCCCCGGAAGGTTGGAGAGGCGCTCGCGCATGCCCAGGAGCTGCGGAGCAGACCGAATGTGATGGTGGAGACGCTGCGCGTGGATGCGGACAAGAAGAACGATTCCGGTACCCGCTTGACAGAGCGTGCGGCCAGTCCGGTAAATCTCGAAGCGTACAGCGAAGTCATCGAATTTGGCTGACGAAAGGATGGTTGAGATGCAGGACCTGTTGAAGGTAGCGATTCCGAAAGGGAGAATCGTCAAGCATATTCACCGGTTGTTCCAGGAAGCGGGCATGCCGCTGCCGGAGGATCTGGACGATTCCCGGAAATTCATTATTCCCGCTCACGAGATGGGCATGGAATTTATCGTGGCCAAACCGGCCGATGTGCCGACGTACGTAGAGTACGGGGTGGCGGATATCGGGATCGCCGGGAAAGACGTGATGATGGAGGAAAACCGCAACGTGTACGAGCTGCTCGATCTGGGCATCGCGCGCTGCCGGTTCTCGGTCATCGGCCTGCCGGATTGGAAGCCGGTGCTTAATCCGCGGGTGGCGAGCAAGTTTCCGAATGTCGCATCGCAATATTTCCGCGAGAAGGGCCAGCAGGTTGAAGTGATCAAGCTGAACGGGAACGTCGAGCTGGCGCCGCTGATCGGCCTCGCCGACCGGATCGTCGATCTTGTCGAGACCGGCAATACGATCCGGGAAAACGGGCTGGTGGAGCTGGAGAAAATAGCGGATATCACGAGCCGTCTCGTCGCCAACCGGGTCAGCTACCGGATGAAAAACGGAGCGGTACAGCAGCTGTGCGACCGGCTGCAGTCGGCGATTAACGCTGCGGCTGTACGATGAACGAAAGGAGGCTGGCAACGTGCGCATCATGAAGGCTAACGAATTCAAGCTGGCGAGGGAAGTGGAAT
Source organism: Paenibacillus sp. GYB004 (assembly GCF_036577605.1). Taxonomy (NCBI): domain Bacteria; kingdom Bacillati; phylum Bacillota; class Bacilli; order Caryophanales; family Paenibacillaceae; genus Paenibacillus; species Paenibacillus sp. GYB004. The sequence goes on along the minus strand of NZ_JARBDB010000063.1, from coordinate 123,418 downwards.
ACGGCTCTCCGGAGCAGAATGCAGCGGTTAACGAGATTTTGAACGCCGTTCGCACGGAGGGAGACGCCGCGGTGCTGCGGTATACGGAGCGGTTCGACCGGGTAAAGCTGGAGGCCGGTCAGCTCCGCGTCACGGAGCAGGAGATCCTGGCCGCTTATGATCGTGTGGAGCCGCGGTTTATCGAGGCGCTCAGACGGGCGGCGGCCAATATCCGCAGCTTCCACGAGAAGCAGAAGCGTACGTCGTGGATGGATGTGCAGCCGGACGGGACGACGCTCGGCCAGATCATCCGGCCGCTGAGACGCGTCGGACTGTACGTGCCGGGCGGCAAAGCGGCGTATCCGTCGTCCGTGCTGATGAACGCGATCCCGGCGCAAGTGGCCGGAGTGCCCGAGATCGTAATGGTGACCCCGGCATCGACGGGAGGCCAGGAAGGGATCGATCCGTACATTCTGGTCGCCGCGGCGGAAGCCGGTATTCGTGAAATGTACCGGGTCGGCGGCGCCCAGGCGGTTGGGGCGCTGGCTTACGGCACCGCGACGATCCCGCCTGTCGATAAAATCGTCGGACCGGGCAACATCTACGTCGCTCTCGCGAAGCGGTACGTGTACGGCGTAGTCGATATCGACAGTATCGCCGGCCCGAGCGAGATCCTGGTGCTTGCCGACGACAGCGCCGACCCGGCTTATATCGCCGCCGACCTGCTGTCGCAGGCGGAGCATGACGAGATGGCGTCATCCATCCTCGTCACTACCTCGCAATCGCTCGCCGAGTCGGTTCAGGCCGAGGTAGCCCGCCAGCTCGAGTCGCTCCCGCGCAAAGAAATTGCCGAGCGCTCGATCCGCGAGCGGGGCGCGATCCTGATGGCGGACAGCGAGGAGGAAGCGGTCGCGACCTCGAACCGGCTGGCGCCGGAGCATCTGGAGATTCTCGTCCGCGAGCCGTTCGGCATGCTCGGACGCATCGAGAACGCCGGCGCGATATTCCTCGGACCGTACAGCACGGAGCCTGTAGGCGACTATTATGCAGGACCGAACCATATTTTGCCGACGAACGGCACGGCACGGTTCTCGTCGCCGCTGAACGTCGACGACTTCCTGAAGAAGTCGAGCGTCATTCATTACAGCAAGGAAGCGCTGCTGCGCAGCGGCGAGGATATCATCACGCTGGCCAAGCACGAAGGCTTGGAAGCCCACGCCAGGGCGGTTCAAATTCGATTGGAAAAGGAAGGGAAGCGCACATGAGCGATACGGCGAATCGGCCAACGCGTACGGCGGCCATCGAACGGAAGACGAACGAAACGAATATTAAGCTGGCTTTCAATGTGGACGGTACCGGGATTTCGGAGATTCAGAGCGATGTCCATTTCATGAACCATATGCTGGACCTGTTTACGAAGCACGGCCTGTTCGATCTGCGGATGGAAGCCGACGGCGACATCGAGATCGACGATCACCATACGACGGAGGATATGGGCATCTGCCTCGGCCAGGCGTTCCGCGAAGCGCTCGGCGACAAGCGGGGGATTAAGCGTTATGCGAACGTATTCGTGCCGATGGACGAAGCGCTGGCCCAGGTGGCGGTCGACATCAGCAACCGCCCTCACCTTGAATACCGGGCGGAGTTCCCTTCCGCTCAGGTAGGCAGCTTTACGACGGAGCTCGTACACGAATTTTTGTGGAAATTCGCGCTCGAAGCCCGGATTACGCTGCACGTTATCGTCCATTACGGCAGCAATACGCACCATATGGTGGAGGCGATCTTCAAGGCGCTGGGCCGTGCGCTTGACGAGGCGACCACGATCGATCCGCGCGTTCAGGGCGTTCCGTCTACGAAGGGAGTGCTCTAACGCGTGATCGCCATTATCGATTACGGCATGGGGAATTTGCACAGCGTAAGCAAAGCGGTCGAGCGGTTAGGGTTTGAAGCGGTCGTAACGTCCGATCCTGAGGTTATCCTGTCTGCAAGCGGGGCGGTGCTCCCGGGTGTCGGTGCATTCGGCGACGCGATGGACAATCTTCGCGAGACCGGGTTGAAGGAAACGGTGCTGGAGTACGCAGCCAGCGGCAAGCCGCTGCTGGGCATCTGCCTCGGGATGCAGCTGCTGTTTGCCGAAAGCGAGGAGCACGGTCAGCATAACGGGCTGAATTTGCTGCCAGGCAAAGTCGTCCGCTTCCGCGGGCCGTACAAAGTGCCGCATATGGGCTGGAACCGGCTGTCGTTCCGCCGCTCCTCGCCATTGCTGGAAGGGCTGGAGGAAGGACACGTTTACTTTGTCCACTCGTACCATGTCATTCCGGAGGAAACGAACGATCTGCTGGCTACGACGGATTATTACCAGGCAGTCACGGCGATAGTCGGTCGGGGCAACGTGTACGGGATGCAGTTTCATCCGGAGAAGAGCAGCGATCTCGGCATGAAGCTGCTGGAGCGTTTCCTGAAGCTGTGCCGCTGACGACCGGCGGCTGTTGAACCGTTTTATCCGATAAAGCACATGGGACTAAGCTGATCGTGAGGACGTATAGGACGGGGCAGTTTACTATGGAAGAAAAGCGGGGGAAGAGACTATGCTGGCGAAACGGATTATACCTTGTCTGGACGTCAAGGACGGACGGGTCGTAAAAGGCGTCAATTTTGTCAACCTGCGGGATGCCGGCGATCCGGTCGAGCTTGCGGCCGTATATGACAGGGAAGGCGCGGACGAGCTCGTATTTCTCGATATCTCCGCCTCGGTGGAAGGACGCGCGACGATGATCGAGGTTGTGAAGAAAACGGCGGGGGAGATTACGATTCCGTTCACGGTCGGCGGCGGCATCTCCAGCACGGAGGATATGAAGCGGCTTTTGCGCGCAGGCGCGGACAAGATCGGGATCAACACGGCCGCGATCAAAAATCCCCGTCTGATCGAAGAGGGCGCGTCCAAATTCGGATCGCAATGTATCGTCGTCGCGATTGACGCCAAGTACAACGAGTCGTGGGGCGAATGGGAAGTGTACACGCACGGCGGACGCAATGCGACGGGCATCAAGGCGCTCGAATGGGCGCAGCAGGCGGAAGCGCTCGGAGCGGGGGAGATTCTGCTGACGAGCATGGATGCGGACGGTACGAAGGACGGCTTCGACCTGGCGCTGACGAAGGCGGTATCGGAAAGCCTCGGAATTCCGGTCATCGCCTCCGGCGGAGCGGGAAGCAAGGAGCATTTCTACGACGTATTCACGCAAGGCAAAGCCGACGCCGGACTTGCGGCGACGATTTTTCACTATAAAGAAATGACGATTCAAGAGGTTAAGGACGATCTGAGAAGCAAAGGGGTGGAGGTCCGATGAGCGGTCAAACGTTCGAACAGCTGGCGGATGCGATCAAATGGGATGAGGCGGGGCTCGTTCCGGCTATCGTTCAGGATGCGGTCAGCAAAGAAGTGCTCATGCTCGCTTACATGAACCGGGAATCGCTAAAGCTGACGGCGGAATCGGGGGAAACCTGGTTTTGGAGCCGTTCCCGCTCGGAGCTGTGGCACAAAGGAGCGACGTCCGGACATATTCAGAAGGTGCGCTCGCTGCGCTACGACTGTGACGGCGATACGCTGCTCGTGACGGTCGAGCAGACAGGACCGGCTTGCCATACCGGCAAGTACAGCTGCTTCTACAATGTCGCGGGTGTGAGCGGAGCGGACGTAAGCGAGGCAACTTCCGGACCGAAAAACCGGTTCGAAATTCTCGAGAAGCTGGAAGCGACGATCGCCGAGCGCGACGCGGAACGTCCGGAAGGGGCGTACACGACGTATTTGTTCGAGAAGGGCGTCGATAAAATATTGAAGAAAGTCGGCGAAGAAGCGGGCGAAGTGATCATCGCAGCCAAAAACCGCAGCCACGAAGAGCTGCGCTATGAAGCGAGCGACCTGATCTTCCATCTGATGGTGCTGCTGCGCGAGCAGAAGCTGCCGCTCGATGACCTGCTCGGAGAGCTGGAACGCCGGTATATGAAACAAAAAAGCGATTACGCGATCAGTTGAGCCTGAAACGTATCGAATAGGACGATCCCACCCGAGACTTGTCATTATGGAGTAAGGGTGGGTGTTTTTTTACGATTCACGCCAGAAGGTTTGAGTTCGCTAAAGCGATAAAGCGAATCGAGACATTTTGAACCAAGGAAAGCTACCTCTTACGCAGGGGATTGCATCGTGGCAAAAGGCTTCGTTTAGAAGCTTTTCTTACTATCCGATACGTAATCCGGGCCGGGATGGAGATGCTAACCGACTAAGGAAGAGGTGCAGTCCAGCCGGTGGATTCGCCTTTATTTCCAGAAGATGCTTAAACTTGACTTTTTTTCGGTCGGATTTGGAAGTGAAACGGGGCTATTTGTGACGAATTGATGAAATGCGGAACTGAAAGCTTTTGAAAAAACTTGTCGAGGGAGTATAATAGTGCTTGGACAGGCACGCCTGGGTATTGTCGAAACAAGTTAATAATTGATGAAACGTGCTGGAAGGCTTCAACCATTTCTAGGAGGTAACCATGTACAAGGACAATTGTAAAATTTTTTCCGGATCGTCCAATCCGAAGCTCGCCGCAAGCATCTGCGCCGAACTGGGTATTCCGCTCGGTCAAATCAAGCTTTCCCGCTTCAAGAGCGGCGAAGTGTACTGCCTGTACGAGGAGTCGGTCCGTAATTGCGACGTCTTCCTGGTGCAGACGTTCTCGCATCCGATCAACGATCATTTCGTAGAGCTGCTTGTTATGATCGATGCGGCTAAGAGGGCATCCGCCAGAACGATCAACCTTGTCATCCCGTACTATGGTTATTCCAGACAGGAACGCAAAGCCGCTCCTCGCGAACCGATATCGGCCAAGCTGGTAGCCGATCTGCTGACGACCGCGGGCGCCAACAGCATTGTGACGGTCGATCTGCACGCGCCGGCCATTCAGGGCTTCTTTAATATACCGGTTAATCACATGACCTCACTGGATCTGATCAGCGATTATATCCGCAACAAAAAGATTCCGAATCCGGTCGTCGTCTCTCCGGACGTCGGACGTGCATCTACCGCCGAAAATTTGGCGAACATTCTCAACGCTCCGTTCGCGATCATGATCAAGAAGCGCCATGCCCACAACGAAGCGACGATTACGCACGTCATCGGCGACGTGGAAGGCCGCACTCCGATCATTATCGAAGACATGATCGACACCGGCAATTCGATTATTAAAGTCGTGGAAGGTCTCAAGGAACGGGGAGCGGAGGACTGCTTCGTCTGTGCGACGCATCCGATCTTCTCGGGACCGGCGCTTCAGCGGCTGGATCATCCGAATATCCGGGAAGTGGTTATTACCGATTCGATCGCGCTGCCGGACGGACATCCGGAGCGGTTCAAAGTGTTGTCGCTCGCCCACTTGTTCTCCGACGCCATTCGGATTATCCGTGAAGGCGGATCGATCAGCACGCTGTTCAAATACGGCGGCGTGTAAGGCTCGCCTATTGCAATCAGGCCGACCTCCGGCCGGACGCCGCCGCGAAATGCCAGCAAAGCAGTAGGTAAACTCGCCGGATGTGTGTTATACTTTGAGGTAATAAGTAGAGTTGCCGGAGGTGTCTGAAGTATGGCAAAGAAAAAGCATGTGGCCAAGACGAAAAAGCGCAACGTCATCACGGTCGAAATGGATGCCACGTTCTTTTTCGAAAGAGCCGTCCAGTCTTTGGACCGTCACCGTTACGATAAGGCGTTGAAATACTTCCGGCGGGCCGTCGAGTTCGAACCGGATAATCCGGTCAACCATTGCAACCTGGCCGGCGTCTTGTCGGAAACGGGGGATTATGAGGAATCGAACCGGATTCTGCAGCATATTGTCGAACAAATCGATCCGTCCATGACGGAATGTTATTTTTATATGGCAAACAATTACGCCAACATGGAAAACTACGAAGCGGCCGAAGAGGCGCTCGTTTATTATTTGGAACACGATCCGAACGGCCAGTATCTGGACGAAGCGGAGGAAATGATGGACCTGCTCGGATATGAGCTGGAACGGCCGACGAAGCTCACCTCGATCAAAAGCAGGGAAGGGCTGTTTGAGCATGACCGGGCGCGTACGCTGCTGGAAGAAGGCAAGTTTTCCGAGGCGGTGCGCATTCTCGAGAAGCTGGTGAAAAAGTCGCCGGACTTTATGGCCGCCCGCAACAATCTCGCGCTTGCCTATTATTATATGGGCTTGTTTGACAAAGCGATGACGTCGATCCATCAAGTGCTGGAGCTGGAGCCGGGGAATTTGCACGCCTTGTGCAATCTCGCCATTTTTCACCAGCATAGCGGCAACCGGGAGGAGCTCGGCGAACTGCTCGTAAGCTTGCGGAAAACGTATCCGATGCACCATGATCACATCTTCAAGCTGGCGACGACAATGGGCATACTATCCGAGCACGAAACCGCCCACCGGTTGTTCCGGCGACTGCTCAAATCCGGCGAGTCCGGTCTTGATCCTTGTCTTTATCACTACACCGCGGTGGCGGCTTATAATATCGGCAAATACGCCGAAGCGGAGAAGCTGTGGCGGACCGTCGAGAAGCTCGATCCGGGTACGGATATTCCCCGGTATTACTTGACTCAGTTGAGGGATGCGGAAGCAGGAAATAAGAAACCGGTCGGTTATCATTACCACCTTCCCTTCGAAGAGCAGTTTCGCGTGCTGGAGACGGCGACGGACGGCATTCCCGATCATCTGAAGCGGGACCCGCTGGTGCGATCTTCGTTTTTCTGGGCGCTGCGGCATGGAGACGTGGAGACGAAGCTTCAAGTCATTCAGGCGTTCGGCATTATTGCCGACAGCGAGGTGGAGGACGCGCTTCGCGAATTTTTGCTCGATCCGGAGGAAGACGAATATTTAAAGAAGGTCGCTATCTTCGTGCTGCGCAGCATGCGTGCGAAGGAGCCGATCTACGTCAATCTGGACGGCCGGGAGACGCCGCTGCAGTCTTCGCCCTGGTCGCCGCATCTGCCGGTGTGGAAGGACAAGTGGCAGGAGGTCATGGAAGCCGCCCTCCGAAAAATGGATAAACGGTACGACATGATTCAACAGCACGACTTGGAGACGCTATGGGTAGAGTTTCTGACCCGGGTATACCCGGACGCTCCCCGAATCGGCAAAGTGGAAGGCTGGGCCGCCGCGCTGGAATATTTGACGGCCAAAATGCACCGCAGAGCGATCTCTTACCATGAAGTCGCAATCCGTTACGGCGTATCCGTCACCACCGTAAGCAAAAACGTCAAAGTGATCGACGTCGCCTGCGGCCTTAAAGAAAAAATGGACGCGATCTTTCCGAAGCTGACCAGCTCGGAGCCGTTCTGATCCAACCCCGTGCGTTTGAAGGGGATATACCGCCAATCACAAGCAGGAAGCGAAGGAGGAGAATAAGCATGTACAAAACGATTGTAATCGGCACAGGTCCTGCGGGACTTACAGCCGCTATCTATTTGGCTCGGGCCAACCTGAATCCGCTCGTTATCGAAGGACCGGAGCCGGGCGGACAGCTGACCACGACGACGGAAGTAGAAAATTTCCCGGGCTTTCCGGAAGGCATCATGGGTCCTGAGCTGATGGATAATATGCGCAAGCAGGCCGAACGGTTCGGCGCGCAATTCCGCACCGGCTGGGTGAACGAAGTCGACATGTCGAACCGTCCGTTCAAGCTGAAGATCGAAGGCGGCGAGGAGCTTGTTGCCGAGACGCTTATTATATCCACCGGAGCATCCGCCAAGCTGCTCGGCATTCCTAACGAGAAGGAAAGCATGGGACGCGGCGTCAGCACCTGCGCCACCTGTGACGGATTTTTCTTCCGCGGCAAAAAGATTATCGTGGTCGGCGGCGGAGACTCCGCGATGGAAGAAGCGAACTTCCTGACCCGTTTCGCTACCGAAGTACGCATCGTGCATCGCCGCGACGAGCTTCGCGCTTCCAAAATCATGCAGGACCGCGCCCGCGAAAACCCGAAAATTACTTGGAGCTTGAACAAGGCTCCGGTCGAAGTCGTGTCGGGCGACAAGGGAGTTACGGGCCTGAAAGTGAAAGACAGCACGACCGGAGTGGAAGAGATCATCGAGACGGACGGTATCTTCGTAGCGATCGGGCATACGCCGAATACACGCTTCCTGAACGGCCAGCTGAAAACCGACGAGATCGGCTATCTGCTCGTTACTCCAGGGACGTCCGAGACCAACGTGCCCGGCGTGTTCGCTTGCGGAGACGTGCAGGATCACAAGTACCGCCAAGCGATTACGGCAGCGGGCAGCGGTTGTATGGCGGCGCTGGATTGCGAGAAGTTTCTGGAAGGAAACGCGGTTCACGACTGGAGCAAGTCGCTCTAATTGGACAACGAATCGTAGGGAGAACCCGGGTTCTCCCTTTTCCTTTTCCAATATTCGCACAGGTGCGTTAGAGGACTTTTGCGCCCTTGCGGAGCCTCCCGCTTTACTTGACCTAATAGGTGGGTTGGCTTATAGTTGGAACAGTAGAATACAATTTCGGTTGAGGTGACATTGGGAATGTCGGAGAAGATTTATGTCGGAGTGGATTTGGGCGGCACCAATATTAAGGTGGGCATTTGCGACGAGCAAGGTAAGCTGCTTCACACTTATGAAGGTCCTACTGGAGCAGAAGACGGTCCCGAAGCGGTGCTTGACCGTATCGCGCAATATGTAAAGAAGATCGTGTCCGACTCGACCTACCAGTGGGAACAGGTGGCCGGCGTTGGAGCTGGAATTGCCGGATTTATCGATTTGGCAAACGGAGTCGTCCTGTTCGCACCGAACTTGAAATGGAAAGACGTTGCCGTGAAGAGCGAGCTGGAATCGCGACTTGGGCTTCCGGTAGCGCTCGACAATGACGCAAACGTGGCGGCGCTCGGAGAAGCTTGGAGCGGAGCGGGCGCAGGCCTCAAACATATCGTTGCTTTTACGCTTGGAACGGGCGTAGGCGGCGGCATTATTATCGACGGCCGGATCTATCAAGGCTTCCGGGGAATGGCCGGGGAGCTGGGTCACATTAAGGTCGTTCCCGACCTCGAAGCGATCCAGTGCGGATGCGGCCAGTTGGGCTGCGTGGAAACGGTTTCGTCTGCTACGGGCATCGTCCGGATGGCCAAGGATGCAGTCGGCCGCGGCGAAGCGACTTCGCTATCGCTGAATGAAACGATCTCGGCGAAGGACGTATTCGATGCGGCCAAAGACGGGGATGAAGTGGCGATCCGCATTGTGAAGCGGGCGGCGTATTATTTGGGCAAAGCGATGGCAGCTGTGGCGGTTGTATTGAATCCGCAAAGGTTTGTCATTGGCGGCGGCGTATCCAAAGCCGGCGATATTTTGTTCGACGAGATCCGCAAAGTGTACGTTCAGAACGTTCCTGAAGTGTTCGCTCAAGGTGTTGATATCGTTCCGGCTACGCTCGGAAACGACGCGGGTGTTGTGGGAGCGGCCGGATTAAATTTGAAGTAAGCCTCATACAGTAATAGAGCGAGTTCAAAAAGTCCGGTTTTCAGCACCGAGAAGATGGGATGAAGCTAGGAAATGGGCTTTATGAACAACCTCTAATAGAGAGAATAGAGCGTCCGCAGCGCCCGGCGGTTCTCTCAAGCGATGGGAGGGGAAACGTATGGAGGACATGGCGAACGTTGCAAGACTAGTCATCATTACGGGTATGTCGGGAGCGGGGAAAACGATCGCGGTGCAAAGTCTGGAAGACCTTGGCTTTTTCTGCGTAGACAATTTGCCTCCCGTACTCATCCCGAAGTTCGCGGAGTTGATCGACCAGTCCAAGGGACGGATCGGCAAAGTGGCCCTCGTCATCGACCTGCGCGGACGCGAATTTTTCACCTCGTTGTCCGAATCGCTGCGCACGATTAAGGAAAACTATACGATTACGTACGAAATCTTGTTCCTGGACGCTACCGATTCGACGCTCGTCCAGCGTTACAAGGAAAGCCGCCGCCGTCATCCGCTCGCTCCGGACGGACTTCCGCTGGACGGCATCCATCTCGAGCGTAAGCTGCTTGAAGAGCTCAAAGGCATGGCCAATCAAGTGATCGATACGAGCAGTCTGAAGCCGGCCGAGTTGAAGGAACGGATTATTTCCCGATTTACGAGCATGGGCAAAGGAAGCATCTCGGTCAACGTGATTTCCTTCGGATTTAAGTACGGAATCCCGATTGACGCCGACCTTATTTTCGACGTCCGTTTTTTGCCGAATCCGCATTATGTGGAACACCTGAGACCGAACACCGGCCTTGATCCGGACGTCTACGATTATGTGATGAAATGGAGCGAGACGCAGGAGTTTCTGACGAAACTGATCGATTTGCTCCAATTTCTCATCCCGCAGTATGCGAAGGAAGGCAAAAGTCAGGTTGTTGTCGGGATCGGCTGTACGGGAGGCAAGCACCGTTCGGTGGCGATCGCCGAATACTTGGGCAAGATGCTCGGCAGCAGCGAAACCGAAGTGACGCGGATCAGTCATCGGGACGCGGATCGGGATCGCCGTCCCGAGGTGAGCCGATGAGCGAAAATGTGCAGGAGGGCAGCCTTCCCCGGATTGTCGTCATTGGCGGCGGTACCGGTCTGTCCGTCATGCTCCGGGGACTGAAGGAGAAGCCTCTCGATATTACGGCTATCGTCACGGTGGCGGACGACGGGGGCAGCTCCGGCGTGCTTCGCCACGAGCTGCAAATCCCGCCTCCAGGCGATATTCGCAACGTGCTGATCGCCCTGGCCGACGTAGAGCCGCTGCTGTCAAAGCTGCTTCAGCACCGGTTCTCGAGCGGAGCGGGCCTCGCCGGGCACAGTCTGGGCAATCTGATGCTGGCCGCGATGAAGGATATTACCGGCGATTTCGTAACTGGAGTCAAGGAGCTCAGCCGGGTGCTTGCTGTCCGGGGCCGCGTGCTGCCGGCAAGCGATCACCAGATCATCCTGAAGGCCGAGATGAAGGACGGGACGATTATTGAAGGCGAGTCGAATATTCCGAACGCCGGAGGAAAAATTAATAGGGTATTCATCGAACCGGCTGACGTTTCACCGCTCGAAGAAGCGGTGGAGGCGATCCGTGAGGCGGACGCGATTCTGGTCGGCCCGGGAAGCTTGTATACGAGCATTTTGCCGAATTTGCTCGTCCCTAAGCTGGCGGAAGAGATTATGCGTTCCGAGGCGGTCAAAATCTTTGTCTGTAACGTGATGACACAGCCCGGTGAAACCGACGATTTTACGGTCAGCGACCATTTGCAGGCCGTATACGATCATGTGGGACACCATCTGTTCGACTATGTCATCGTGAATAATGGAGAAATTCCGCCGCAAGTTCAGAGCAAGTATGCGGAGAAAGGCGCGAAAGCGGTACACCTCGATATGGAGGAAGTGACCCGACGGGGTTACAAGGTGATCGCCGACCGGCTTGTTCTGTTCCGGACTTACTTGCGCCATGACGCGGCGAGGCTGAGCCACCATATTTTTCAACTGGTGGAAAGCTGGATGGTGCGAAAGAGGTGACAAGGGATGTCTTTTGCGGCGCAAACGAAAAAAGAGCTGACCATGGTCGAGGCCGAGGAGTGCTGTGAGAAAGCGGAAATGGCAGCACTCATCCGGATGAACGGGACCGTCCAGCTGACGAACCAGCGCATCGTGCTTGACATCTCCACTGAAAATGCGGCCATCGCCCGGCGTATTTATATGCTGATCAAAAAAAATTTCAACCTTCATACCGAGCTGCTCGTCCGCAAAAAGATGAGACTCAAAAAAAACAACGTATATATCGTCCGAGTGCCGAATCAGGTTCAGGAAGTGCTTGGCAGCCTCCGCATCGTATCCGAAGGGTTTCAGTTTACCCCGGGGATCGACCGGCGGATCGTGCGCGGCAACTGCTGCAAGCGAGCGTATTTGCGGGGGGCCTTCATGGCCGGAGGTTCGGTCAACAATCCCGAGGGTTCCTCGTACCACCTCGAGATCGCTTCGATGTACGAGGAGCACTGCCACGCCTTGTGTCAGCTGGCCAACAAGTTTCACTTGAACGCGCGCTGCATCGAACGAAAAAAAGGCTACGTGTTTTATATGAAGGAAGGCGAGAAGATTATCCAGTTTTTGAATCTGATCGGCGCGCATCAGGCGCTGCTGCGATTCGAAGACGTCCGCATCATGAAGGATATGCGCAACTCGGTCAACCGGATCGTCAACTGCGAGACGGCCAATTTGAATAAGACGATTGGGGCGGCCGTCAGACAAATCGAGAATATCAGGTATTTGAAGCAAGAGCTGGGTCTTGAGAATTTGCCGGAGAAACTGAGGGAGGTGGCGGAGGTTCGCCTGCTTCACCCGGATATGAATCTGAAGGAAGTCGGGGAGCTGCTGAAAGGCAGTGTCAGCAAGTCCGGAGTGAATCACAGACTCCGCAAGCTGGACGAACTCGCCGAAAAAATGAGAAATTCCTGAACAGTTTGAAATCATGGGGAACTTTCCTTTAACTGTTCGGTAATAAATGATATAATATGTCAATAACGAATTTCAACGGAACGTTGATCATAAGATGTAGGGGGTATCGGTTACATGACCAGACGTCCAGCAGTCGTACGACTGAGAACGGGATTGCACGCAAGACCGGCGGCATTGTTTGTCCAAGAAGCGAACAAGTTTTCGTCGGAAATTTTCGTCGAGAAGGACGATAAGAAAGTAAATGCCAAAAGCATTATGGGCATTATGAGCCTGGCCATCAGCTCCGGCACCGAAGTACACATCAGCGCGGAAGGTTCGGACGCAGAACAGGCTGTAACCGCTTTAGTCGCCCTGGTCGGCAAAGAAGAACTGGAGAACCAATAAGACGTTCTCCCCGGGCCGTAAACCGGCCCGCCGCTTCATACGGAGTATCCGAAAGCTTCCTTTTATCGAGGAGGCTTTTTTGGCGTTTCGGCGGCAAATAAACCTTGAAGATTACGTGCAACCTTTCTCCCTGCATCGCGTCTAAATGTACAGACAACCTATATTATACATAGAAAGAGTGGAGAGAGAAGTTGAACAGGAGAGGTTTGCGCAAGTGGATGGGGCTTGCTTTGCTGTGCGTGCTTATGGCGGCGGCTGTCGTTCCGGTATCCGGAGCGGGGGGAGTATCTACGACCACGATGAACATCTGGCTGCACTTGGATGAGCCGGTCGCTTACGTCGATTCGGCCAAGGTGGATCTGGACACGCCGGGGGTCTTGAAAGACGGCAATATGCGGTTTGTGCCGATTAAGTTTTTGGGCGAGAAGATGGGGTTTGAAGTGAAATGGAACGACAAGTCGCACCGGGTGGAAGTGAAGACGTCCCGGGCGGTCATCGAGCTGGACTCGGTGAACAAGTCGGTATTTATTAATGGGGTTTACTTGCCGTTCGACTCCGTCGCCCGGATGTTCAACGACAAGCTGATGGTGAAGGAAAGCTGGCTGATGGACTTTTTCGGAGCCAAGTACACGTTTAATGCCGAGCAGAAACGGCTGGAGATCACGTATGTCAAACGGCCGCCGTCGATCGTCGACAAAGACGGGAACTCCCGTCCGGTCGCCAGGTTTACATTCGGGAAGCCCGTGTACAAAATCGGTGAGCCGATCCAGTATATCGACCTGAGCTACGATCCGGACGCCGAAGGGCTCGTGTACGAGTGGGCGGGCAAGGAGGAAGCTTTCTTCTCGTCAGGCAAACATCTGATCACGCTGAAGGTCAAGGACGGGAAAGGGCTCGTCAGCGAGACATATTCCCGCTACATTCAGATCAGCTCGGAAGTGATGTACAAGTCTCCGATGGACTACAAACTTCACGTCTACCCGCTTCAGACGCTCGTACCGACGAACTGGACGGAAGTGTATGCGTACTTCAACGATTTGCCGGCCTTCGAGAAGAAGGTGACCGAAGACCGCTCGCGCAAGCTGCTCGTCAGCGACAGCCCGGAGACGTTCGAGGACAAGGGCATTTTGTACGCGGACAAAGTACAGGGCAAAGCGCGGCTGTATGCGGATCACATTAACGGTTCGGACGAGAAAGTGCAGTTCGTTATTATGGCTACGAACCCGGGCACGAAGCCGGTCAAAGTCAAAACGACCAACAAAGGCGAAGTGTATCCGTCGATTTATGCGAATCTGATCGGCCATGAGGCATCGGTCGAGTTTCTGCTCGCCGATCCGACAAGCCGGGAGCTGGAAGTGCCGCCGGGACAATCCCGGGTGTATGTGCAAATGCCGGAATTCCTGCCGGGACAAGGCGTTAACGTTATATACGATGTGGAAACCGACGGTCTGATCGAATTTTCCTTCATGGCGATCGATTCCAGCATCGAGTCTCCGACCTCCACGTATCCGCTGCTGTACAAGCAGCTGCCCGGCGATGGACACATCCGCGGGACGTTCCCGGTAACCGAGAAACGTTGGGATATCGATGCAAGCGCCTTTACGAAGCCGACCCGGCTGATCTTTGGCGACAACGACTATGACGAGTGGCAGAAGGGAATCGACCCGACGCTGAATGCGGAGGTGACCGATGACGGCAACTACGGAGTCGTCTACAAAATCCATTCGGACAAGCCGCGGAAGATGGCGATCTTGCTGCAGGCGCGGGGAGGCCCGTTCAAGGGCCCGCTCAAAATTAACGGCGAATTCGTGCTGGCGCCGCCGTCGGGTGTTATTACGGCGTTCGAAAGCGTGCAAATTCTCGCCAGAACGACAGGCGAAGAGCCATCGCTCGATATCGAATTTACGCCGCCGGCCGGTTCGGCATTCCCGATGAACCTGATCTTTTATCCGCTCGATTAATCGAACAATAGCCTGGAGCTTAAACGGCTCCCGGCTTTTTTTTGGTAGGCAGGCACTGAACAATATAAGAGTCTTTGGAGCCCTCTATTTTCGGCATATGAGGGAAACAGCGACGAATAAAGGTGGTTCGTACCCCTTATTTCAACCAACTGGTCGGGTCTGCACTCTTTTTGCGGGTAGTAGCAGCTACAAACCGCTCTTAAGTCTTCGTTGGAGCGGGTTTCGGACAAAATAAAGGGTACGGACCGCTCTTATGGGCGCTTCCTGCCCACTCCAGTCTATAAAAAAAGAGTTCGCCAAACCGGTCCGGTTCAGCGAGCTCTTTTCTGGGTTAGTGAAGTATGGAATAGTTAAATCTTGGAGACGACTTTATCGATGATGCCGTATTGGGCCGCCTCTTCCGCACTCATGAAATAGTCGCGGTCGGTATCCTTGTCGATCCGCTCGAGCGGTTGGCCCGTACGTTCGGACAAAATGCCGTTGAGCTTCTCGCGCAGCTTGATGATACGCTTCGCACGGATCTCGATATCGCTGGCCTGGCCTTCGGCCCCGCCGAGCGGCTGGTGAATCATCACTTCGCTGTTCGGCAGCGCGTAGCGCTTGCCCTTGGCGCCTGCAGCGAGCAGGAAGGCGCCCATCGAAGCGGCCATGCCGACGCAGATCGTGGATACGTCCGGTTTAATAAATTGCATCGTATCGAATATCGCCATACCGGCCGTAATCGAGCCGCCGGGGCTGTTGATGTACAGGCTTATGTCTTTATCCGGGTCTTGCGCCGCCAGAAACAGCATCTGGGCGATAATCGCATTGGCGATTGCGTCGTTTACGGGTGTGCCGAGGAAGATGATCCGGTCCTTGAGCAGACGGGAATAAATATCGTACCCACGTTCACCGCGTGCGTCCTGTTCGACTACCATAGGGATAAAACTCATAGCTAAAGCCTCCTTAATTGAAACGGATCGTCCACTCGGGGTGGAAACTACCTCTATCATAACGGAAAATGGGCTAAAGGTCAAGAAAGGTCAAATCAATTAAAACGATGTTTATTCCGTCCGCTTTTCCAGTATAGCCAGCGGTTTGGCAGTCTATAAGGTCAAGCGTACCGGATACTCCAAGGATCCACGGGAGGAGCAGCCCGCTCCATAAACAGGACTGGAGGCAACATTTGAAACCTTAGACTGAAGCGAGCAAGGCCGAGCTGTGAGAATAGCCCTTATAATGCAAAAAAACGTCCAAAGGACGTCTGTCGGTGTCATATATGGCGCGCTCGCAAGGAATCGAACCTTGATCTCAGGCTCCGGAGGCCTACGTCATATCCATTGGACCACGAGCGCATATTGTTGTTTGCGTCATAACTGTTTTTCGGACGCAAAGGTTATTATAGGACATCGATAAAAAAAAAGCAAGCTGTTTCTTTTGAGGGAATTTTAAGCCCTATTGTTTCGACAAAAGATGCGAACAAATGTCGCCTTGCATTTTCAGAAAAAGATGCATATAATAAAGTGGAAGTTGCGGGACGGAAAATGAAAGTGCGGGACTAAAAATGTCCCGATAAAAATCCCGCCAGCTGCAATCCGTTTCGGGAGTGTGTCCGCGATCCATGAGGCAGATTTTGGATATTCAAAAGAGGCTGTTGCCGGATTTGACGGACGTCTTGAAGAAACGCTACACCATCTTGCATCATATATCGACGACGGGGGTTGTGGGCCGTCGCGCTTTGGCCACTCATCTGGAGCTAAGCGAACGGGTGCTGCGGGGCGAGGTCGATTTTCTGCGCGAGCAAGGATTGCTCGAGACGGAATCGTCCGGGATGAAGCTCAGCGACTCGGGCAGACAGCTGCTGGAGGATATGGAGCCGATCGTTAAGGAGCTGCTAGGGTTGTCCGATCTGGAGGAGACGCTGCGGACGCGGTTTTCGCTGCGCCAGGTTGTGATCGTACCCGGAGATTCGGATGTATCCGAACTGACGAAGAAGGAAGTGGGCCGGGCCGGAGCGGCCGCGCTGCGGAGATACGCATCGAAAAACGATGTCGTGGCCGTAGCAGGCGGATCTACGCTTGCGGAAGTGGCGAACTTTTTGACCCCGTCGGTTCAGATGAAAGGCAGCATGTTCGTGCCCGCAAGAGGCGGTTTGGGTGAAAGCGTCGAGCTGCAGGCGAACTCGATCGCTTCGACAATGGCGAAGAAAGCAGGCGGACAATACCGTCTGCTGCACGTGCCCGATCATTTAGGCGAGGAAGCCTATGTATCTCTCATGCAGGATCCGAACATACTGGAAATCGTCGAGGTTATTCGCAGTGCGCGTATCGTCGTTCACGGAATCGGCGACGCGATGGTGATGGCGCGTCGGAGGAAGGTAGACTTCCAGACGATTCAAGAGCTGACGGCGGAAGGCGCGCTGGCGGAAGCGTTCGGTTATTACTTCGATCGCGAAGGCCATGTCGTGCACAAGATGCAGACGGTCGGCCTGCGGCTCGAGGACATTCAGGAGACGGAAGTCGTCATCGCGGTAGCCGGGGGCAAGAGCAAAGGCGAAGCGATCGCGGCGGTTATGAAGTTCGGGCACGAGGATGTGCTCGTAACGGACGAAGCGGCGGCCACCGAGCTGCTGAAGTACGTGTAGGCCAGGTTATCTTGACAAGTCCTACAGGCTTGTCTTGACATACAAGATTCCATTTCTCTCGAGGAGGACTTTTCAATGGTTAAAGTAGGGATTAACGGATTTGGACGTATCGGACGGAACGTATTTCGGGCAGCGCTGAACAACGAGAATGTAGAAATCGTAGCGATTAACGATCTGACGGACGTCAGCACGCTGGCGCACCTGCTCAAATACGATACGACGCATGGCCGCCTGAACGCTACAGTAGAAGCAGGCGAAGGCGCACTGTTCGTAAACGGCAAAGAAATCAAAGTATTCGCCGAGCGCGATCCGGGCAACCTGCCTTGGGCTTCCGTAGGCGTAGAAATCGTCGTAGAATCGACCGGTATCTTCACGGCAAAAGAAAAAGCTGAGCTTCACCTGAAAGGCGGCGCGAAGAAAGTTATCATCTCCGCACCTGCATCGAACGAAGACATCACGATCGTTATGGGCGTTAACGACGACCAATACGATCCTGCCAAGCATACGATTATCTCCAACGCTTCCTGTACGACGAACTGCCTGGCGCCTTTCGCCAAAGTACTGAACGACAAGTTCGGCATCGTTAAAGGCATGATGACGACCGTTCACTCGTACACGAACGACCAGCAAGTACTTGACCTGCCGCATAAAGACCTGCGTCGTGCGCGTGCAGCAGCCGAGAACATCATTCCTTCTTCGACAGGCGCAGCGAAAGCCGTATCCCTCGTATTGCCTGAGCTGAAAGGCAAGCTGAACGGCATGGCGTTCCGCGTACCTACTCCGAACGTATCCGTAACGGATCTCGTAGCCGAGCTGAAAGTTAACGTGTCGGTTGACGACGTAAATGCAGCTCTGAAAGAAGCGGCTAACGGACCGCTTAAAGGGATCATGGTTTATACCGAGGAGCCGCTTGTATCCAGCGACTTCAACGGCGATCCGGCTTCCTCGACGATCGACGCGCTGTCGACGATGGTCGTAGGCGACAACCTCGTGAAAGTCGTATCCTGGTACGACAACGAGTGGGGCTACTCCAACCGCGTCGTGGACCTGGCTCATTTCATCGCCAACAAAGGACTGTAATATCGAATAACCGCGCTACAGGCGGGACGCTCTCGTACGTTCCGCCCGCGTAAGAAGGCAAGGGAAGGGGAGAAGCGATTCTCCTCTTTCCCTGTGTGTGCCTCCTTGTTTGACGGTAGACACTTTTACAAGAGGGGGAGTTCCCATGAATAAGAAAAGCGTTCGGGACGTTCAGACGGCCGGCAAGAAAGTATTCGTCCGCGTCGACTTTAACGTACCGCTGGAAAACGGCCAAATTACCGACGATACCCGGATCCGCGAGACGCTGCCGACGATTCGCTTCCTGACGGAGCAAGGCGCGAAGGTGATCCTCGCGAGCCATCTGGGGCGTCCGAAGGGACAAGTCGTCGAGGAGATGAGACTGACTCCGGTAGCGGCACGTCTGTCGGAACTTCTGGGCAAACCGGTGGTCAAAGCGGATGAAGCGATCGGCGAATCAGTCAAGGCGCAAATCGCCAGTCTGAACGACGGCGATGTATTGCTGCTCGAGAACGTACGTTTCTACGAAGGCGAAGAGAAAAACGATCCGGAGCTGGCAAAAGCGTTCGCCGAGCTGGCTGAGCTGTATGTGAACGACGCTTTCGGCGCCGCTCACCGCGCTCATGCATCCACGGAAGGGATCGCGCATCATTTGCCGGCCGTATCGGGACTGCTGATGGAGAAAGAGCTGGAAGTTCTGGGCAAAGCGCTGAACAACCCGGACCGTCCGTTCACCGCGATCGTCGGGGGCTCCAAAGTCAAAGACAAAATCGGCGTGATCGAACATCTGCTCGGTATTGCCGATAACCTGCTCATCGGCGGAGGTTTATCGTACACGTTCCTGAAAGCTCAAGGCTACGAAATCGGCAAATCGCTCGTCGACAACGAGAAGCTCGACCTGGCGCTGGGCTTCCTGAAAAAAGCGAAGGAAAAAGGCTGCAATCTGATGCTGCCGGTCGATATTGTGATCGGGGACGATTTCAGCAATAACGCCAACACCCGCGTCGTGCCGATCAACGAAATTCCGGCGGACTGGGAAGGCTTCGACATCGGACCGAAAACCCGCGAGCTGTACGCGGACGTCATCGCCAAATCGAAGCTGGTCGTCTGGAACGGACCGATGGGCGTATTCGAACTGAATCCGTACTTGAACGGAACCAAAGCGGTCGCGGAAGCTTGTGCGGTTACGCAAGGCTACACCGTTATCGGCGGCGGCGATTCCGCTGCGGCAGCCGAGAAGTTCCACCTGGCGGACAAGATGGACCACATCTCCACCGGCGGCGGCGCATCGCTTGAATTTATGGAAGGCAAAGCGCTTCCGGGCGTCGTTGCTCTGAACGACAAGTAAGAACGGCGTTACGCTTTTCACATACACATTCGCGCATCACGATGAACATAGCATGTAGTTTTACCAAGGGGACGTCCCCACTTTACATTCGAGAGGAGCGTTCGAAAATCCGATGAGAACTCCGATTATTGCAGGCAACTGGAAAATGTTCAAAACGGTCGGCGAAGCGACTGCGTTCATTCAGGAAGTGAAAGGCAAAGCGGAAGTGGACGGCGTGGAAAGCGTCATTTGCGCGCCTTATACGAGTTTGCCGGCTCTGATCCAAGCCGTGAAAGACACAACGCTCAAAGTCGGAGCGCAAAACCTTCACTGGGAAGACGGCGGCGCGTTCACGGGCGAGATCAGCGGCGCCATGCTGAAAGATCTGGGCGTCGACTACGTCATCATCGGCCACTCCGAGCGCCGGGCTTACTTCGCCGAGACGGATGAGAACGTCAATAAAAAAGTCCATGCGGCGTTCAAGCACGGACTTCTGCCGATCGTATGCGTCGGGGAGAGCCTCGAAGAGCGTGAAGCGGGCAAAACGAAGGATGTCTGCCGCGTACAGACGGAAGCGGCTCTGCAGGGCCTTAGCGCGGAGCAGGCGGCACAAGTCGTTGTAGCCTATGAGCCGATCTGGGCGATCGGCACGGGCAAAACGTCGACGGCCGAAGATGCGGCTGACGTAATCGGCTATATCCGCGAAAGAATCTCGGCAGTGTTCGGCGGCGAAGTCGCGGGCAAAGTGCGGATTCAATACGGCGGCAGCGTCAAACCGAACAACATCCGCGAATTTATGCAAAAAGAAGATATCGACGGCGCACTCGTAGGCGGCGCCAGCCTGGAGCCGGCTTCTTATGTCCAGCTCGTCGAGGGGGCGCGCTAAGATGGCCAGACCGAAACCGGTTGCGCTGATCATCCTGGACGGCTTCGGCTTGCGGGAGCAAACCGCAGGCAACGCCGTAGCGCAGGCTAAGAAGCCGAATTACGACCGTTACATGGCGACCTATCCGAATACGACGCTGACCGCCTGCGGCGAAGCCGTAGGGCTTCCTGAAGGGCAGATGGGCAACTCCGAGGTCGGTCATCTGAATATCGGCGCAGGCCGTATCGTGTATCAGGATTTGACCCGGATCTCCAAGTCGATCCGTGAAGGCGAGTTTTTCGAGAACGAGACGATTATCGGCGCGGCTCGGCATGCGAAGGAGCAAGGAAAGAAACTGCATCTGTACGGACTGCTGTCCGACGGCGGCGTACACAGCCATATCGAGCACCTGCTCGCGCTGATTGACCTAGCGAAGAAGGAAGGGCTCGACAACGTCTATATCCATGCGTTTCTCGACGGCCGCGACGTGGCTCCGGACAGCGCGAAAGGCTACATCGAGCGGGTACAAGCTCACATCGCCAAAGTCGGGATCGGCACGATTGCCACGGTTCAAGGCCGTTATTACGCCATGGACCGCGACAAGCGCTGGGAGCGGACCGAGAAGTCTTACCGTGCGATGGTGTACGGAGAAGGTCCTCAGTATACCGATCCTTTGCAGGCGGTCGCCGAATCGTACGACAAGTCGGTTTATGACGAGTTCGTCATGCCGACGGTCATTACGGATGCGGCAGGCAAGCCGGCCGGACTGGTTGAATCGGGCGATGCGGTCGTGTTCTTCAACTTCCGTCCGGACCGTGCCATCCAGCTGTCCCAAGTGTTCACGAACAGCGACTTCCGCGGCTTCGACCGGGGTGACCAGGCCCCTCAGGACTTGTATTTCGTTTGTTTAACGTTATTCAGTGAAACCGTAGGCGGCTTTGTTGCGTACAAACCGAAAGACCTCGATAACACGCTGGGCGAGGTGCTCGTGCAAAACGGCTTGAAGCAGCTCCGGATCGCCGAGACGGAGAAATACCCGCACGTGACGTTTTTCTTCAGCGGCGGCCGTGACGTCGAGCTTCCGGGCGAGACCCGGATCTTGATCAATTCGCCGAAGGTAGCGACGTACGATCTGCAGCCGGAGATGAGCGCTTATGAAGTGGCGGCTGCGGCTGTGAAAGAGATCGCAGCCGAGAACCATGATGCGATCATCCTGAACTTCGCCAACCCGGATATGGTCGGCCATTCCGGCATGCTGGAGCCTACGATCAAGGCGGTCGAAGCGACAGACGATTGTCTCGGCCAAGTGGTCGAGGCGGTGCTGGCCAAAGGCGGAGTCGCGATCATTACAGCCGACCATGGCAACGCGGATATGGTATTTGACGAGAACGGCCGTCCGTTCACCGCGCATACGACGAATCCGGTGCCTTTCATTGTGACCGACAAATCTGTTACACTAAGAAACGACGGCATCCTGGCGGATATCGCCCCGACGATACTGGAGCTGCTGCAGGTGGCGAAGCCGGAGCAGATGACCGGACGATCGATGCTGAGCAAGTAACTCGGGCAAGAGCGGTTTCAGGTAAACATTCGCGGGTCCGGACTTCTCCGTGAAGTCCCGGCCTCGCGTTTATACGGTCTGCTTCTGTTTCACCGGCAGGCTACATACTTTATCTAAGTGAAGGAGTGTCTACGAACCATGACTATTATTTCCGACGTTTACGCACGCGAAGTGCTCGATTCCCGCGGCAATCCGACCGTTGAGGTGGAAGTATACCTCGAATCCGGTGCAAAAGGACATGCGATCGTTCCGTCCGGCGCTTCGACCGGCGCTTACGAAGCTGTAGAGCTTCGCGACGGCGACAAAGGCCGTTACCTGGGCAAAGGCGTTCTGAAAGCTGTAGACAACGTGAACACGCTCATCGCTCCCGAGCTGATCGGTCTGGACGCTTTGGACCAAGTAGCGATTGACAATAAAATGATCGCGCTGGACGGCACGCCGAACAAGGCGAAGCTGGGCGCTAACGCGATTTTGGCCGTATCGATGGCAGTAGCCCGCGCTGCAGCCGACGCTTTGAACGTGCCTTTGTACACGTACCTGGGCGGATTCAACGCGAAGCAGCTTCCGGTTCCGATGATGAACATCATCAACGGCGGAGCTCATGCGGACAACAACGTAGACGTTCAAGAGTTCATGGTTCTGCCTGTTGGCGCTGCGTCCTTCAAAGAAGGATTGCGCTGGGGAACGGAAATTTTCCATAGTCTGAAAAGCGTTCTGAAGGAAAAAGGCTTGAACACGGCTGTAGGCGACGAAGGCGGCTTCGCGCCAAACCTGAGCTCCAACGAAGAAGCGATCCAAACGATCATTACGGCAATCGAGCGCGCAGGCTACAAGCCGGGCGTTGACGTCTTCCTCGGCATGGACGTTGCTTCCACCGAGTTTTTCAAAGACGGCAAATACCACCTCGAAGGCGAAGGCAAATCGTATACGCCGGAAGAGTTCGTTAACTTCCTGGCCGGTTGGGCCGAGAAGTACCCGATCGTGACGATCGAAGACGGCTGCGCTGAAGACGACTGGGCCGGCTGGAAGCTGCTGACCGAGAAGCTGGGCGGCAAAGTTCAGCTTGTGGGCGACGATTTGTTCGTCACGAACACCGAGCGTCTGTCCCGCGGTATCGAAGAAAATATCGGCAACTCGATCCTTGTCAAAGTCAACCAAATCGGTACGCTGACGGAAACGTTCGATGCGATCGAAATGGCGAAACGCGCAGGATACACGGCTGTTATCTCGCACCGTTCCGGCGAAAGCGAAGACAGCACGATCGCCGACATCGCGGTTGCAACGAATGCAGGCCAGATCAAAACGGGCGCGCCTTCCCGTACGGACCGCGTAGCGAAGTACAATCAGCTGCTCCGCATCGAAGATCAGCTTGGCACGACGGCTCGTTACCTGGGCCGCCAATCGTTCTATAACCTGAAAAACTTCAAATAAAAAGCTTTCCGCACTGCGGAATACTTGTAAGTTCAGCGGATTTACAGGGTAACTCTCGGAAAGTAGGGGATCCGGATGAGTCGGTGGATGACAACGATACTTTTTTTGGTGGGGTCAGCCATATTGACGGGGTGGATCCCCTACTCTTCTTTTTTTCGAAATGTCGATACGATGGTACATGAGCTCGGTCATGCGGTTGCTACGCTGGTATTGTCCGGCCAGGTGCTGTACATTGAGCTGTATTCGAATCATGCGGGCGTGACGTATTCGTACATCGAGCAAGGGTGGAAGACGATACCGCTCGGGCTTGCGGGGTATGTAACCGCGTCGCTGTTCGCTGTCTTTTTGTTCAATTGCTACAGGAAAGGGAAGCTGGGGCTTGGTTTTGTGGCGATGTCGCTGCTGGCCGTTCTGTCCCTCGCCTTTTTCGTCAACAATACGTTCGGCGTCCTATGGCTGATCGGGTTTATCGTGGTGAATGGGATCGCTATGTTCGTACCGTTCCCGTTTCTGCGCAAGTTTTACTATTTGCTCGTCTCGTTTATCTGTCTCGAGGAATCGGTCATGGGGCCGATCAACTTGATCTACATGTCGGTCATTGATCCGAGCCGGGCCGGAGATGCAAGCGGATTAAGCCGTTCGACGGGACTGCCCGCGATGTTGTGGGCGATTGTGTTCCTGATTTTTTCACTGCTGTGCGCCAGAAAAGCGATCGCCGATTTTATGGCGGTTAACCGTGCACGCAAAACGCCGGCTCCCCGCTGGGAAAGCCAGGTTTGATCAGATTGGTTCGGCTATCATTTAAAGATATGAAGGATTAGCTTCATTTGTTTATTAATGAGGCGTACGATTCATATTGTAAAGGATCGCGGCTTGTCCGTGTGACACAGTACGGATCCTATAACTAGCGACAATAATCGGCTGCAGACAAGGCGGATAAGCAAAGATGCGGATTCGAGCTTCGTTCCGGGCGAAATGCAGGATGATGAACTTGTCTTGGGACGCCGTTTGTGATACAATAAATATTGCTTTGTACTGTGGTTTTGAAACATTTGATCGTAAGATCATGTACGCAGATACATAGGGATTTCGAACTGGAGGTGGATCAAGTGGAAATTTTTCTGAAAATTTTGCTCGTCATCGCATCGATTGGCCTGATCGCTATCGTTCTTTTGCAAAAAGGGAAGAGTGCGGGATTATCCGGTGCCATCTCGGGCGGTGCGGAACACCTCTTCGGTAAACAGAAAGCACGCGGATTGGAATTACTTCTGTCCCGGGTAACGGTCGGATTTGCCGTATCGTTTTTCCTGTTGTCCCTTATCGTAGCATACGTGGTAAAAGCTTAAATGTCGACATCGAACGCAGCAGGGGTGCTAAGCTCCTGCTGTTTTTTAGTTGGCAAATCGTGGTTGCCCTTACAAGCGAGCGAAGGCTGCGGGCGGCATGGTTGCCGGGAATAGGCTGTCTCTACCACCAAGATGGTGCGGCTGCGCAGGCAGTCCTCCTTCGGAAACTGGCCGCAGCTGTATCGAATGTTTAAAGTGCATGGTTATCGTGTAAAAGCATAGAGAACATTCTTTATCGGAGAACGTCATGATTAGGGGGATGAGCGGGTCGAAAACGTCAATACTAACATACAGAGTAATTATCGACAGGAAACAGGTGATTTTATGATGACAGCCGAGCTATTGCTTGATTTTATGCGCGAGAAAGCGTACAAGCCGATGACGTATCAGGAGCTGGAGAAGCATTTCGAGATTTCGGATGCCGATGCATTTAAACAGTTTCTGAAGCTGCTGAATCAGTTGGAGGAAGCCGGAGAGATTATTCGTACCCGGACAGAGCGTTATGGGGTTCCCGAGCGGATGAATTTGCTGAAGGGCAAGCTTCAGGCTCACGCCAAAGGGTTCGGGTTTTTGCTGCCGGACGACAAAGAACATCCGGATATTTATATTCATGCGAACGACATGAACGGGGCGATGAACGGGGATATCGTGCTGGCCCGCATTACCTCCAAAAGTGCGGCCGGAGGCAGGCTGGAGGGGGAAGTTGTCCGGATCGTTACACGCGCGATCAAGCAAATCGTCGGGACGTTCCAGAGCTTCGAAAGTTATGCGTTCGTTATTCCGGACGACAAACGGATTACGAAAGATATTTTTATCCCGAAAGATTATTTCGAAGGCGCGGTAACCGGTCAGAAGGTCGTCGTCGATATCGTCACGTACCCGCAAGGGCGTGCGGCGGCGGAAGGCCGGGTTGTGGAAATTCTCGGGCATAAGGACGATCCGGGCGTGGACATTTTGTCCATTATCCGCAAATACCAGCTGCCGGAAGCATTCCCGGAGGAAGTGACCGCCGAGGCGGAAGGCGTGCCGGATTCGATCAGCGAGGACGACCTGCGCGGACGCCGGGATTTGCGGGATCGGACGATTGTGACGATCGACGGCGAAGACGCCAAGGATCTCGACGACGCGGTCAACGTAGAGCTGCTGCCGAACGGCAACTATCTGCTGGGCGTTCATATTGCCGACGTCAGTTACTACGTGCGCGAGAACTCCCCGCTCGACCGGGAAGCGTACAATCGCGGCTGCAGCGTTTATTTGGTCGACCGTGTTATTCCGATGCTTCCGCACCGGTTGTCAAACGGAATCTGCAGCTTGAACCCGAAGGTGGACCGGCTGACGATGTCGTGCGAGATGGAGTTCGACGCAGACGCCAGTGTGGTACGCCACGATGTGTTCACAAGCGTGATTAAGACGACGGAACGTATGACCTATACGAATGTGCGCAAAATATTGGCCGGTGAAGACGAAGAGGTCACGAGCCGGTACGCCGATCTCGTCGATTTCTTCAAGCTGATGGAAGAGCTGGCGATGAAGCTTCGCCGGAAACGGATGAAGCGCGGAGCGATCGACTTCGATTTCCAGGAGTCGAAAATACTGGTGGACGAAAACGGCAAGCCGACGGATATCGTCAAACGGGACCGTTCGATCGCCGAGCAGATTATCGAAGAGTTCATGCTGGCCGCGAATGAGACGGTGGCGGAACATTTCCACTGGCTGAAGGTGCCTTTCCTGTACCGGATTCACGAAAATCCGGACGGCGACAAGCTGCAGCACTTCATGGAGTTCATCACCAACTTCGGTTATGTCGTGCGCGGGAAAGGGAACACCGTTCATCCTCGTGCGTTGCAGACACTGCTGGAGGAAATCCGCGGGACGAAGGAAGAGACGATTATCAGCACGGTGATGCTGCGCTCGATGAAGCAGGCGAAGTACGATGCGAACAGCCTCGGCCACTTCGGTTTGGCCGCCGAGTATTACTCGCACTTTACGTCGCCGATCCGGCGTTATCCGGACCTGATCATCCACCGGGTGATCCGCGAGGTGCTGGAGAACGGTTCGCTGAGCGAGCTGCGTCATGAGTATTTGGGCGGACGGATGGACGATATTGCGAAGCAGTCGTCGGAGCGGGAACGGCTGGCGGCGGATGCGGAGCGGGACACCGAGGCTCTGAAAAAGGCCGAATATATGCTGGACAAGGTCGGCGAAGAGTTCGAGGGGATCATCAGCAGCGTGACCAACTTCGGTATTTTCGTTGAGCTGCAAAATACGGTCGAAGGGCTGATCCGGCTAAGCGATCTGTCCGACGATTATTATCATTATCATGAGCTGCAGCATGCGCTGATCGGCGAGCGGACGTCGAAGATTTACCGGATCGGCGACGAAGTGAAGGTGCGCGTAGCCCGGGTCAACCTTGAGGAGCACAACATCGATTTTGAAATGGTAGATGCGCAGCCGCGCGGGCAAAAGGTGAATTTCGTCGACGGGAACCGCGGACAACGGGGCAAGCGCGGCGACGAAGGCAAGGACCGCGAACGCGGACGGGGCGGCGTCGACATGTGGGGCTTTAGCCGCGGCGGCGGAGGCAAGCGTGGCGATCGCGGCGCGCGGACTGGCGGCGGTGCGGGAGCAGGCGGCGCAACAGGCGCGGGAGCAGCCGGAAGCGGCCGGGCGAGCGAGACCGGCGACGGCGGCGAGTGGACCAATGTGCGGCCGGGAGGCAAGCGAGGCGCAGGAGCAGGCGGCGGCAGCCGGGGCGGACGCGGGCGCACCGGCACCGGAGGCAGCGCGCGCGGCGGTGGCAGCGGAAGCGGCGGTAAGCGCGGAGGCGGCTTTGGCGCGTCGCGCAAGCCGGGCGGCGGCGGTGTGAAAGGCGGCGCTTTGGCAGGCGGCAAAAAGCGCGGGAAAAAATGATTATAGCGGTAGCCCCTCATTGATTTTGCGCAGGGAAGTTGATACAATGAATTCCTAGCGTAGTACGAACGGTATCGGACGGACCGCAAGGTTCGTCCGTTCCTTACTCGGAAGGAGGGGATGGAATTGACCAAGAAAAACGATGGCAAGCAGCTGGCTCAGAACAAGAAGGCGTCCTACGATTATTTTATCGAGGATACGTATGAAGCCGGACTTGTACTGACCGGTACCGAGATCAAGTCGCTGCGAGGCGGCCGGGCCAACATATCCGACGCATTCTGTACGATCCGTAACGGTGAAGCGTTCGTGAACAATATGCATATCAGCCCGTTTGAGCAAGGGAACCGCCACAATCCGTCCGATCCGACCCGAGCGAGGAAACTGCTGCTGAAGAAGGTACAGATTCACAAGCTGCTAGGCTTGGCGAAGCAGCAGGGTTACACGATCGTACCGCTCAAGATCTACGTGCGTAACGGCTATGCCAAGCTGCTGATCGGCGTCGGCAAAGGGAAGAAGCAGTTCGACAAGCGCGAAAGCGACGCGAAGCGGGATGCTCAGCGCGATATCCAGCGCGCGTTGCGTGAGAAGCAGAAGATTGCCCGCTAAAGCGACAGGTGCGTTAGGATTCATTGATAAGATTGCCATGGTTTTTTCCATGGGATCGTTGTCAGAGTGAACCTTCGTTTCCATCAAGAAGCGGTGTCGGAAGCAGCCAAATGTGATATACTGTGTATACAGCGATACGATGCGCTGTCGGTTTTCGGCTCCGCAAGCCGAACTTGCGAAGCACCTCGTTCCAGACGAGACTTCCGATCACGGGGGCGTTTTTGGATTCGACGGGGATAGTTCGAGCATGAGTAGCGGGTAGTGGGGCTGCGTCCACTTCAACAACGCGAACGCCAATTTAACTGGCAAACAACAACCAAAACTCGCTTTCGCAGCTTAATAACCTGTGATGCGGCTTCTACCCTGCATCGCCCATGTGCCGGGATAGGGGCTCAACCTTAGTGGGATACGCTGTCTAGTCTCCGCCTGGGGCTAGCTGAAGAAGACAATCAGGCTGACCTGAAGAGTAGCCGGTGACGGGGCGACTCTAGGGTGACATCAAATCTGTCACTACACCCGTAGAAGCTGGTGTGGCGTTATCTTCGGACAGGGGTTCGACTCCCCTCGCCTCCATACCAAACGAAAGCACCCCTAAAGGGTGCTTTTTTGTTTGGTATGGGATTTGGGAGGAGAACCCCTGTCCGAAGAGGACATTGGGGGGCAGATCGCGCGGACCGAAGCGAAGCGGAGGGAGCACGCAATCGAAATCTACCGCTGCGATCTGCATCGTCGAATGGGCATCGGCAGAAAGTATAATCAAGATTGTCGATACTCCCCTCGCCTCCATACCAAACGAAAGCACCCCTAAAGGGTGCTTTTTTGTTTGGTATGGGATTTGGGAGGAGAACCCCTGTCCGAAGGAGGACATTGGGGGGCAGATCGCGCGGACCGGAGCGAAGCGGAGGGAGCACGCAATCGAAATCTACCGCTGCGATCTGCATCGTCGAATGGGCATCGGCAGAAAGTATAATCAAGATTGTCGATACTCCCCTCGCCTCCATACCAAACGAAAGCACCCCTAAAGGGTGCTTTTTTGTTTGGTATGGGATTTGGGAGGAGAACCCCTGTCCGAAGGAGGACATTGGGGGGCAGATCGCGCGGACCGAAGCGAAGCGGAGGGAGCACGCAATCGAAATCTACCGCTGCGATCTGCATCGTCGAATGGGCATCGGCAGAAAGTATAATCAAGATTGTCGATACTCCCCTCGCCTCCATAGCATGCAGAGCACCCGAAAGGGTGCTTTTTGCATGCTATTAGGCAGGGAGGCAGAACCCCTGTCCGAAGAGGACAATGGGGGGCAGATTGTGCGGACCGTAGCTAAGCGGAGGGAGCATCTCTATTTTTTCGCAATTTCTCTTACAAAGGGTTCAATAGTTGTAAGGATTTGGCGACGGTTTCGAACTTTTTCTTTCGTGCTTGGGTTTTATCATTAATTTCCATACCGTTTCTCATTTCGTCACTCGACATCAACCCTTAAATTATCATATATTCAGACGAATTCCTTTTTAGAGAGGTTAAATCTTTATCCCTGCACAATAAGAATAAGCAGCCTTGCGGGAATGGCGGGTATCCGAACTCAATACCAAGTTGTTTTTCAAAATTTACGCTTCCGAATCCATGAGACCGATGAATTCCCGGATCGGCTGTCGTCTATATAAACGAAGACATAAATGAACACAAACTAATTTGACGAAGAGGTGTTTTGAAAATGGCATTAACGTCCGTATTCACGAGCTTCAACCTGCCTGTAAAAAACGTAAAACAATCGAAAGCATTCTTCACTGGACTCGGATTCGAGCTCAACCCGCAATTCCCCGAGAACGAGAATTCGGTAGCCATCGTGATCGGCGACAACCTGCAGGTCATGCTGATCAATCAAGCATTCTTTAATACGCTCACGGAGAAGGAATCCGTCGATACGAGCAAGTATGCGCAGATGACGATCGCACTGGCCTTCGAGAGCCGGGAAAAGGTCGATGAAATCGTGAATACCGCGGTCTCCTTGGGCGGGAAATTGCATGCTGAACCTGAAGATCATGGGTTCATGTATCATTGGGGCTTTGTGGACTTGGACGGCCATCTATGGGCCATTAATTACATGAACATGGATGCGGCACAAGGTTAAGACTAACGGAGAGCACGCTCGTACTAGGGTTCAAAAAGAAAGACGCCGGGCATCTTCCCCGGTGTCTTCTTCGCGATGATTAGTTTTGTTCGGTATAAATTTTGAAATTGTCCATGATGGCTTGCCAGCCTGCTTGCTGGAACTCGACGGGATTGGAGCTTTCCGCGTCGAACGTTTCAATGACCTTCGTCTCATTCCCTTGATCGACGAAAGCAATATCCACTCTTCTTCCGTCTTCCATGGTGTAGCCGATCGCCTCATGCCGATTCACGACATCGTAGACGCCGCCAAAATCAAAGCCCATGCTGCAGTCCTTCGCTTCCATCCGTGTCAGAAACTTGCCGCCGACCCGCAGATCGTTTTCGGCTCTCGGTGCATGCCAGTCCTCGGACGCTTGATTCCACTTCGTGATGTGATCCGGCTCGGTCCAATAGCGCCATACCTTCTCGACAGGGGCTTGAATGACGGCTTGCACGGTTACTTTCGTCGGTTGACTCGTTTCCATTTTAAATAGACACCTCTCTCATGATATTCGTCGTTTGGTTATTCTCAATGATATAGACGTAAGCCAATGACGAAATTCATTGGTCCATTCGCTCAGGCAGCCCAAATCGCGAAAATAATGGCGTATGAATGAAGTTTTGAACGTGCAGGATTTGATTTTCTTTGGTTTCGATGACGTGGATGCCCCAGGGTACCAGGCCAGAGCCTTCTTTGTCCGGCATATACTGGGCCAACGCCGGATAACCGCCATTCACCGTAATGGGCACAAATCGCGAACCTTCGCAATGCCAGCGAGTAAGCGAATAGAAGGCGGACAAATCTTCCTTGCCGCGGATCCACATCTCGAAGGGCGGCATCGACATGCAGCCTTCCTCGTGGAACAACTCGACAAGCGCAGCAATATCGAATTGCTCGAAGGCCTCCACATACCGGGACAGCAGCTGCTGCTCCGGTTGAACGTCCATGCTGCTGAGCTCATCCGAGCGAAGCTGCGCCCGGTCCATCGTCTCTCGGGCTCTTTGCAAGGCGCTATTCACCGCTGCCGGCGACATCGCCAACGTTTCCGCGATCTGCTTGGAGGACCATTCAAATACATCCTTCAAAATGAGTACCGCGCGCTGCCGCGGAGGTAAGGTCTGCAGAAGAGCGATGAAGCACAGTTGAAGGGTATCTCTGCGGACGAGCTGATCCTCCGGATTGCCCCCAAAGTCGGGAGACGGCCAGATCCAGGCAGAGTCCGGCAGTGTGTCGCGCGGCTCGACGATGGCGAAGGCCGGGTCGAACAGGTCAACGGGAAGCGCGCGGCGTTTGGATTGTCTCAGCTTGTCCAAGCACAGGTTGGAGGCAATCCGATAGACCCAAGTTTTGAACGAGGAATCCTGTCTGAACGTGCTCCAGCTCTGCCAGACCCGAATACTCGTCTCCTGAACGGCATCGTCCGCATCGTCCATGGAGCCTAGCATTCGGTAACAGAACGAGGTTAAGCCCGGCTTCAAGCTTGCAAATAATGGTTCGTCAAATGCGGTCTCGTTCATCGCGGCCTCCCTTAACGATCTCCCCGAAGGGTGGTACCATCATTATATGCTTTGAAGCGGACAGCCTCAATCCGAAAGGTTCGGAGGTGACCAAGATGCGCTGGGAAGAGGTTCGTGAACAATTTCCTGAAGAGTGGGTTGTTTGTGAAGCTTTAAAGTCCCGCTCGGAGGACGGATACTGGCTTATTGATGAGGTGGCAGTCATTGATCGCTTTGAAGATTCGTCTGTTGCCATGAAACGCTACTATGAGCTGCATCGGGCACAGCCTTATCGGGAATACGGTTTTTTTCACACGTCCCGCGAAACGCTCAAGCTTCGGGAGAAATGGGCGGGGGTACGGGGAACGAGATGAAAATCGATGTGAAGTATGGATTGCCTTTTATTGAAGTGGTCATTTGTTATCGTGGAGAAGAGCTTCATTTAAGGAATGTACTACTCGATACGGCTCAGCTGGAACTATTTTAGCGCAGATATAGTGGATGCCATCGGGGTCAAAATTGAGCCAGGTGACTTTTTGAATAAAATCAGGGCGTGGGTGGAGTTGAGGTTGTGTACTCCAAACTATTTGATTTTGTGCAAGCAGGAGAAGTGACTTTTGAAGGATTTGAAGTGGAAATTGGAGAAATGAACTATGGAATGGAGATTGACGGCATTATTGGTTTTGACTATATTCAATCAGCCGGTTTGGTGATTGATTCAAAAGCAATGACAGTGAATGCGAGAGAGTAGCTATCCCACTTCATCAAAATCCGGAGCACACGGCGGCGGATTCAAGATTCGCCCGGTTACACTTCGCCTCCTCCATTAGCCAAATCCACAACCTGATGGTTGTGGATTTTTGGCTATACTATACGTTTGCGACTGTAATGTCGAGTGATTGCTCATGGAAGTGCACATTCCCTTGCTAGACAACTAGAAGAAGGGATTACTTCCCTAGATGTTGATAATCTCTACAGAGATACTTTCACACTTATGTATAAATGCTTACCGTCAGTTGAATCCAGATATTCGCTAGAAATACTGTAATCTTTATTTAAATATTGATTCTTTTCTAAAATATTTTTTACTGTTTTAAATAATACCAGTATTTCCATTACATCAATATGATTCACTTTAAATAAGCTCGAGTTAGAGGTAGCGCTGTTGTTATTGGCTAAATTTATAGCTACTTTGGAAGAATCATTTGCCCTGATAATAGTACTTCCTTGATTGTTTAATAAATCTATAAAATGATCTATAGATAAATCAATACTTTTAGACACTACAAAGTTTGGTATATCTATGTTCTCAAAAGATAGATGATTTCTTGTCGTTACAATAAACTCGAAATTGCTTGTATCGTGATGTCGAATCATGGCGTAGTGTGAACCATTTTGCTCAATAAAATTGTCCTTGTTATAACTAAGCGCATGGTTGCATAACTCGCAAGCAAATCTCACCATTAACCGATCCCCCACTTTGATTATTCGATTTTGTCGAAATACTAAATGAAATATTACCACAATTTGCAATGACTTTACACATCTTGGTGATTTTCGATAGTATTTTCTTCGGTAAATGGCAACCTATACGAATTGCGACATCTAGATGAACTAATATTTAGGCACTCTCAAAAAAATAACTGATCAAATCGCTCAAATCGATACCTTATCTCGCTGGAAATCCATACTTCAGACGGACCCCGAGGGGGTACACGGTCATAGTTTCTTCAACAGGTATTTCCCTCGGTTGCCGTGCAGAAAAGACTACTTGGTTCAGGGCTCGTTTTGATAGCAAGTCCGGTGGTCGACGAATGGTGGAATTGCTAACCCAAACGTCGCCTCCATACACTGGGAGGAGGGGGGCGGAGCGCGCAGCCAGAACGAAGCGCAGGAGCATGCAATCGAAATCAAATACTGCGACCGGCATCTTTTGGTGCGCTTCGGTCGAAAGTGAAATCGGAATTGTCGATACTTCCTCGCCCTCACCATCACGAAACTCATTCGCATGAGGAGTTTTTTTGCTTTATAAATGAACACAGGCTTGTTATTATGTATATACATTATAAAAGTTATTACGTTTATAAGGTATAACGGTGATCATGCAGATCATACTTATAGGGGGTAGAATACCTAATGAATGGGGTCGTTAAAGTGTCAGATGATAAATCGAATGGGATGCGGTATACCCGCAAAATAGGGCGAATGGGCAACAGCTTGGGAGTAAGCTTGCCCAAGAGATTGGCTGACAAATTGAATGTTGCGCAAGGGGATGAAATCGAATTCAGAGAAAATGACCGTGGTGAAGTCGTATTGAAAAAGGCTCGGCAGGTGAAGCTCCCAGATAATGTTAGACCGGAAGTTTTAGAAGCGTTTTATGATGTGTTTGAGGAAGATGAAGGCATCCTTCAGGATTTAAGGGACCGTTGATATGACAATCTTTCTGACTAAAGAAGAGGTTATATCCGCTCACTATTTCATGATGAAAAGAATGAACGACGCAGAGCAAGCGGGTGTGAAGGATCATGGCCTGTTGGAATCTGCGGTACATAGACCCCAGCAAAGTGTTTTTGGAGAAGATGCTTATCCCAGTTTATTTGACAAAGCTGCAGCTCTATTGGAGTCTCTAGTGAAAAACCATTGTTTTCACAACGGTAATAAACGGACGGCCTATATGGCGACAAAATCTTTTTTGATCTTAAATGGATACTATTTGCGGATGGAACGTCAATATGCGGTGGAATTTATCGTAGATATTGCAAAGGGGTTATACTCGTTGGAAACAACAGCTCATCGATTACAAGAGCATTCGGTAGAAAGATAATTCATAGATCATTCGTTCCGTAACAAAAACTACCTGTGGCTACAGCGCATACGGAAGAGTGGCATGTTCAGGGCGGCAATCCCATCGCCTCCATTCTATAAGGAAGCATAGCACCCGAACGGTTGCTTTCTTTCAGGCTGTTGATAAACCCCTGTTTTTGATGAAGGATTGGCGTTGCAAATTCCTGAAGTCTCCCTCAACAACCTGTTTCTGTCGACGCTTACGGGGCAACGGGAGGATCGTACACACAGAGGGAGCTTACGAAGCTCACAACGAAGCCTGCCGCTGCGCTAAGCTCCCAACGTACACTTCCTTCAGCAGCAAGGCTAGTCAAGACTGCCCTGCTCCCTCAAGTCCCTCAAATCCACCCGTTTCCCATCCGCCCGATCCCTAAAATTCTTATCCCATAAACCCGCATACGCCTGTGCGCGGGGAGTTGACGACCGGGAGGAGCATGTCCTCACCGCATTTGTGGTTTTCTGCGCAGGTATCGCACAACCAGCCGGACTCCTCGTATTGGCATTCGGAGCAGATGTATTCCGCCTCGGCGTCTCCGCATTCGGTGCAGGAGATATCGGGAGCTACGTTGCGGGCGAGGAGCTCGATGCCAGGCGAATCGGGTTTGGTTCCTAAACGTTCCTCCACCACCTTCAGGCTCAATTCCGTCGTTGATCCCATATCGTACTCATGCAGGAAAGACAGGTCTTTTTTCAGCACCTTCCCCAATCGGATCTGCATGCTTTTGTCGCCGAACTCTTCATCCGGTGAAGAGCCATAAGTACGATCCCTCACGATGAACAGACTCAGATGTCCGCAGCATTCCAGCCAGAGATCCCTTAGGAAATGGTCCAGATCGGTTAACGTCGCGTCAGCGCTTGCTTCCAGGTACAGCCAGTACTTAGGCAAGTAGCGGTCTTGCACACGAATCAGAAAATATCGGTTGTTTCCGTCCTGCAGCACTCGTTTGGGACAAGTTTGCAGATGCTTCCCAATGGCGCTTTTGCCAACTTCTTTTTCGCAGCTGGTACAAATTCCTTTAGTCGTTTTGCCCATAGCGATGCCCCTTCCGTAACGTACTGTATTTATGTTCATTATAACTATAAGGACAAGCGAGTAAAAGATGTCTTAAGGCAGATGGCGGCACTCCTTCCCCTAAAGTCATTTATTAACCCAATAGCGGAGATTCGAATTAAACGGAATGGATACAAGAGAGAGCGGCAAGGAGCGGAGCAGGCATCCGGTTGTTGCTTTTTCGTTGTGGTGGAGTTCGGGGAACCGTTTCGGGGCATACTAAAAATATCCAATCACGTTCGAATCAAATAGAAAAAAATTTCCCGAAGGCCGATACATTTTTTCAAAAAACATTGCGGCTGTACAGGTTTGTCGAATAAAATTGAAAAGCAACGAACTGTGTTATGTCATTACGATAGGGATTCAGACGAGACGAGGGTACTGCCGGCACCATCTCATTCTATGGCAGACTGATTCTAGCGTTTCCCCGGGTTCGGTTTGACGCGATAAAGAAGAGAGGAACTAAAGTGGGAGCAGTTTCCAGGAAAGCAATCATTCGAAGAAAGATATTGAAGGCAGTTTCTGTAATCGTTGGCGGTTTTATTACAGCGTATGGTTTGGAAGCCGTGCTGATCCCCAACAACGTATCGGACGGGGGCGTGACCGGCCTGAGCATCGTCGGCTCGCAATGGAGCGGTCTGCCGCTTGCTCTGTTGATTGCCGTGATTAACATTCCTTTCATTTTTTTGGGTTACAAGCAGATCGGCAAAAGCTTTGCGATTTTCTCGGTGCTGGGCATCGCGTCGCTTGCGATCGGTACGACGGTGATGCACCATATCCCGACGATTGTGCAGGGCGATACGTTGCTGGTTACCGTGGTCGGCGGCATTATTATCGGTTTTGGCATGGGGCTGGCGCTGCGTAACGGCGGTGCGCTGGACGGGATTGACATGCTGGCTGTGCTGCTGGCTCGCAAGCTGCCGTTCGGAACGAGCGATCTGATTTTGTTTCTGAACTTGTTCGTCTTTATCGTCGTCTCGACAGTGTTTGGGCTTCAAGGCGCGATCTTGTCGGGTATCGCTTATTTTATCGCTTCCAAGGTCATTCATATTGTGGAGGAAGGATTAAGCGGCTCCAAAACGTACAAGATCATAACCAGCCAGGCGGAAGAGATGATTGAGACGATCCGCGACCGGTTGGGGCGCAGCTCCAC
This sequence comes from Paenibacillus sp. GYB004, assembly GCF_036577605.1. Taxonomy (NCBI): domain Bacteria; kingdom Bacillati; phylum Bacillota; class Bacilli; order Caryophanales; family Paenibacillaceae; genus Paenibacillus; species Paenibacillus sp. GYB004. The sequence continues at coordinate 86,194 of NZ_JARBDB010000063.1, read as the reverse complement.
CTACACGTTCGTCCACGGCGGTTATTCCAACGAGCAGTTCAAAGAAATCACATGCGTGATCAACCGGCTTGAGGAAAGCAAAATGAGGGAGATTATTAATGAGATCGACGATAAAGCGTTCATTATCGTATATGATATAGCGGAAGTGAAAGGCGGCAACTTCCGTAAGCGCAATATCCACTAGACGGAGGCCGGTGACGATGTTAATGGCGGCATAGTCATCGCAATGATACAAGGAAGCACTGGGCAGCTAGAAACTCCCGGTGCTTTTTCGCGTAATATACGAAAACATGTATCCTTTTGGCCTGCCGGACGCGCATCTGAATGCAAATCTTCTGCCAAAAGTTTGACGAGTACAGCTAGAATAAGGCACTATGGATACAGAACGCGTTGTTGTATAGCCTGGACGGGAATTTTCACGGGGGCATGCGCGTACTGCTCTTTTCGCTCCGCACCCATCCCATATGAGACAAGGAGGAGGAGGCGTATGGACCGATCCAAAGCGATAGTGACGCTGCTGGTCGTGAACCTGTTGGCTGTCCTGTATATCGGATACAAGCAGAACGGCGAAATTCGCAGCCAGAGCAGCCAGACAGACTCGCAACTCCACATCCTGCAGCAGCAGGTGCAGATGCTGGAAAGCCAGATTGTTAACGGGATCAGCCGTGAGCTGACCGCCCAGGCCGACAAGGTGGAACGGCTCGACTATGAATTAACCGAAGCGGATTTGGCTCAGAAGAAAGCGAAGGTTGGTTTGCAGGTGGCGCTGAAAGAAGTGTCGCCCTCCGCCGTCATTGCGGTATCTGTGCGCCGCGACGGCCAGGTGAAGCCGCTGGAAGCGGTACTGGAGCCTCAAGGGGGCATGCAGTATGGAACCGAGCTGGAACTGTCTCTGGAGCATAATTACGAGCTGACCGTATGGGAACGAAGCGGCAACGGACAGAAGCAGCTGAACGCCGAGACGCGCCGGCTGCCGCTGATGGACGATATGTATCGCAACCGTGTGTCCAAGGCAAGCACGGGGACCGGCCTTTCCAATGACAGGTTGAATGCGGACTTTTCCTTTTTATTAAAAGATTTGGGGATACCGGGAACCGGGCTGGAGCAGGCCTTGCTTCGCATCCGAAAAGGCGGCGAGGTATATGACGAGATCGATGTGACGGCGCAGGCGACGCCGCGCTCAGGCCTGTACGGGGAGATCGAGGATCATTACAAAGTAGCTCGCGCATCCGGTCAGATCGACAATTCCGTGACGCTGGAGCAATTTGCCCGCGACAAAGGCTTCAATCCCGATCGGTACGTTCCGACCGCTACGGCGGGAGAGCCGTCGCCCTATGCGCAGTATTCGCTGCTGTATACGATCGAATTTGCTAAAGATTACCCGGAATTGAAGCTTAACCGCGATTTGGCGGAGCAAATTTCCTTTGAATGGGTGCTGCGGTTCGAGGACGGCTATGAGCATCTGAATTAATTCGACGTTGTCCCAGAACGACACCGGCAGGTGAGCCGATCCAAGGCGGCTAGCAGGGACGCTTTCCAAAACCTTGATAGAGGTGGGGGGAGCGTCCTTTTGCCTGCATACCATGTCACGATGGGGCATCAAAACCGTGCGCGTTGCAAAATAAGCTTGGGGGAGAGAACCTCAGCGTGAAGGAGGGGGCCCGGAGGCGTTCGTGAACGGACTTTGCAAGTGGACGGCGCGCTGCAGTTGAATCCTGTCAAGATACTTGCCCGGTTATAGAAGAAGAGAAAGCTTGTACATTGCCAAAAAACATGTTACGATTAAACCGACAGGCAGTCGGTCGGTATAAAGGGGGTAAACTATTGAGAATTGTAAAAGAAGCGGAAGAGCGCAGGAACGAAATTCTGGACGCGGCGGACGAGCTGTTCGGCCAGAAGGGCTTTGACGGCACAAGTACAAACGATATTCTCCATAAGGTCGGAATCGCGCGGGGAACCCTGTATCATCACTTCAAGTCGAAGGAAGAGATTATGGATGCGCTGATTGAGCGGTATAACGCCCGTCTCCTGGGAGAGGCCCGGGAAATAGCCGAAGACAAGGGCATCCCCATAGTCGAGCGTATCGTCCGGGTTGTGGCGGCGCTGAACATAAGCGGCGGAAGCAGCGGCGGTGAAATTATGGATCACATTCACAAGCCGCAGAACGCGCTGATGCATCAGAAAATCCAGAGGGTCATCATCAACGGCGTGACGCCGATTCTGACCGGAATTATCCGCGAGGGCATCGAGCAGGGGATGTTCCGCACACCGTATCCGTATGAGTGCATGGAGATGGTTGTGATCTATGCGATTACCGTTTTTGATGATGATATCGTGATCATGACGGACGAGGAGCGCGTGTCGCGAATGCTGGCTTTTATAGGCAATGTGGAAAGGCTGCTTGGTGCGGAGCGCGGAAGTCTGATGGACACGATGAACATGTTTGGCTAAGGGTTCGGCGGTAACTCATTGGAATTTGACTAGACAGAGGTGACCCATGTACTACAGGATAATCCGCAACGATATATCGGCGAGCAAACTGGTCACGTTCACAACGATGGTATTTGTTGCTGCGGCCGCTATGCTGGTATCGCTGGCGGCGATCCTCGTCGTCCATCTATCGGGAGCGATCGATACGCTGATGACGAAGGCGGAAACCCCGCATTTTATGCAGATGCATTCGGGCGGTCTGGATCGTGCGCGGCTGGCCGCTTTTGCGGAACAGAACCGCAATGTGGAAAAGTTTCAAGTGGTTGAATTTCTGAACATGGACGGCTCGCGCATCCGATTCGGCGATCGTTCGCTGGCAGGCAGCGTACAGGATAACGGCTTCATCACCCAGAGCGGGAAGTTTGATTATCTGCTTGACCTTGAGGGGCACATCATACGCGTATCCGATGGTGAGCTGTATGTTCCGGTCAGCTATATGAAAGACGGTACCGCGAAAATTGGCGATAAAGCGATGATTGCCGGAAACGAATTAACGGTTGCGGGTTTCCTCCGGGATTCGCAGATGAACTCCACGCTGGCCTCTTCCAAACGGTTTCTGCTCAGCGAACGCGATTTCGAGGCATTAAAAGGACGCGGGAACATCGAGTATCTGATCGAATTTCGCTTAAAGGATATGTCGAAGCTCGGCGAATTCGAAACGGCTTATGCGTCCTCGGGGCTTGAAGCGAACGGACCGACGATTACATACCCGCTGTTCAGAACGATTAACGCCCTTTCCGACGGTATGATGATCGGGGTAATCCTTCTAGTCAGCGTGCTGGTCGTGGCCATCGCCTTGATGTGCATCCGCTTTACGCTGCTTGCCAAAATCGAAGACGATTACCGAGAGATCGGTGTGATGAAGGCGATCGGGCTGCGGCTCTCCGACATTAAGAAGATTTACGTGGCGAAATATACAGTGATTGCAGCGACCGGATGTATCGCTGGTTTGCTGCTTGCGTCCCTGCTGCAGGACCTGCTTCTTGAAAATATCCGGCTGAATATGGGGGAGAGCGATAATGCATCCTACGCCCTGCTGTTCGGAATGATCGGCATCCTGCTCGTATTCGCTGCCATCCTTGCTTATGTAAGCGGAGTGTTGAGACGTTTCCGGAAAATATCCGCCGCCGAAGCGATCCGCGCAGGCACTTCTCCGGAACAAACAGCGGGAGCCAGACGATTGACCTTGAGCGGTAACAGGCTGCTCAGCACGAATGTGTTCCTTGGCGTCAAAGATGTGCTCGCAAGAAAAAAACTATATGTTACGAATCTGGTGGTGCTGATGATCTCGGCCTTTATCATGATCGTTCCGCAGAATCTGTATCATACGATATCCTCCAAAAGCTTCAGCCAATACATGGGGATCGGGAACAGCGATATGCGCATCGATATTCAGCAGACCGACCGGATGTCCGAGAAAGCCGCAGATATCGTTAAAACGATGAGCGGCGACAGCACGATCTCCAAGTATGCCGTGCTAACCACGCAATCGTTCCAATCCCGGATGGAGGACGGCTCGGAGGAGAGGTTAAAAGTTGAGCTTGGCGACCATTCCGTGTTCCCGGTGCAATATGCCGAGGGCAGAGCGCCTGCCGCGGAAGACGAAATGGCGCTTTCTGCCATGAATGCGAGTGAGCTAAGCAAGCAGGTGGGCGATTCTCTTACGCTGTTGGTTGAGGGGAAGGAAAGAAAGCTCAAGATCAGCGGAATTTACTCCGACATCACGAATGGAGGCAAAACCGCAAAGGCCGTCTTCACCGATCGGTCGGCGGCTGTCATGTGGTACGTAATCAGCGCGGAGCTTACGGACCGAGCCCTGGTCGACAGCAAAGTTTCCGAATATGCGGGCAGGTTTGAGTATGCGAAAGTTTCGGACATCGATGAGTATATGGCGCAGACATACGGCCCGACCATAAGCGCGGTTGAAAAAGCTGCCTATTCCGCAATTGCAATCGCGCTGGTCATAACGGGGCTGATCACCTTGCTGTTTATGAAAATGCTTGTCGCGAAAGACAAATATTCCATTGCCGTTTTGAAGGCGTTCGGTTTTACCAGCTCGGATCTGACGGCGCAGTATGTTTCGCGTGCGGTCTTCGTCCTGATAGTCGGAATGGTTCTCGGCACGCTGCTGGCGAACACGCTCGGAGAAAGCCTTGCGGGCGCGATGATTTCCTCCTTTGGAGCGTCGGCGTTTCAGTTTACGGCCCATCCGCTTTCGGCGTATCTGCTTAGTCCGCTGTTGATGATAGGCACGGTGCTTCTCGCGACACGGATCGGCATCTCAGGCGCGGGACGCATCCACATTTCGGAAAGTATGAAGGGGTAGGCAGATGAAGAAGGTGATTATCGGCGATCGTATCGTCAAGTCTTTCGGAGCGGGCGATGAAACGTGCAAGGTGCTTGACGGAGTGTCGGTCGAAATCGGCGAGGGCGAGTTCGTTGCGGTTATGGGGCCTTCGGGTTCGGGGAAATCAACGCTGCTGTTTGCGCTGAGCGGGACGGATGGTGTGAATGGCGGAAAGGTCGTGGTTGACGGCAAGGATTTATCCGAGATCGGGGAAAAGGAGCTGTCCGATCTGCGCCGGACGAAGATGGGATTCGTGTTCCAACAGCCGACGATGCTGAAGTATCTGAATATCCTCGACAATATCATTCTTCCCTCCACGCGGGACAACCGAAAAAACGTCGCAACCATAACGGAGAAAGCAAGAGCGCTTATGAAAAGGATGGGCATCGGGGAGCTTGGAGCACGCGACATTACCCAGGTTTCGGGCGGTCAGCTTCAACGTGCAGGCATATGCCGAGCACTGATGAACAGCCCGGCCATTATATTCGGCGACGAGCCTACAGGTGCGCTTAACTCCAAATCGGCGCAGGAAATAATGGACATCTTCTCCGAAATTAACAGGGAGGGCACGGCGATTATGCTGGTCACGCACGATGCCAAGGTTGCGGCGCGGACGGAGCGGATATTGTTTATGCGCGACGGGACGATCGTGAGCGAGCTGATGCTGCCCAAGTTTGACGGAACGAATCTGGACGGACGGGTCGAGAAAGTAACGGTGAAGATGAGGGAAGTCGGCATCTAACGGTGGGGGCGTGCTGGATCTCGATACGCGGTTATGGAGAGGTCCAGCCTGCTTTCGTCCGCAACGCGCACACAAAATGCGCGTTTTTCCGGCATTTCCGCAAAGAGAGCAATTTCGGATAAAACGTAAGGGTTTGTCGACACGATGGCATGAAGACGGCTACCGGGAGTCGTGTTATATTTTTTATTGAAAGCGCTTTACTAAAAATCCATCCCAATACGCTTCATCGGTCCGAGTCGAATCGTATCGGACGGGTAAACAAACTAATGGATTAAAGGGAGGAATGATGATGAAAAGGTACAACCAAAGCGGGGACATGCTGCTACCGGAAATAGCGGTCGAGTCCCCAAACGGGACTGTCCCTGCTCCAGGCGAGGCAACCGGCAGTCGGCTTGGGCGACGGAAATTGCTGGCTACCGCAGGGTTAGCAGGCGTTGCCGCCGTAGCCGGAGGACTATTCAATCTTACGCAAGTCCATGCGGATAAAAAGAAAGCTTCTTCCGCGGACGTGATTTGCCAGTATCCCGGCGGAACGATCCGGACCGTCTCCGACAAATTGGCCGAATCGGTCAGCGTCAAAGACTTCGGCGCGGTCGGCGACGGGACTACGGACGACACGGCGGCCATTCAGCAGGCGTTCCAAGAAGCGGACGGAGCGGTTTTTTTTCCGGCGGGCACCTACATCGTATCCCCCTCTGCAAGCTCGGCCTACATGTTGTCCATTGTCAATCGGTCGTCCTTCTCGATCTACGGCGAGGGCGTCTCTTCCGTCATCAAGGTCAAGGATGGAGCCGGAAATTACAAAGGGATGATCGGCCTCGCCAATTCGACCGTCGATCTGGCTCATTTTCATGCCGAGTCGCTCGTATTCGACCATAACCGTCACAACAACGTGCTGGCCTCTGTTACGGATTACCAGGCGCAGTTGCGAAGCTCGATAAGCAACTACTCGTCGACAGCCGGATACGGTCAAATTATTGTTACCGACTGTACCTTCCTGAACGCCGATGGGGTGGTCAGTCTTTATTTTCCGAAAGGAGTGAACGAAGGCAAGCTCGTTCGCATAACGAATTGCAGTTGGATCGGGGCCGCGAATGCGAACGGGAGCGACTTCGACCAATCGTTTATTAATGCGACCTGCGACCAATTGCTCCTATCGGGCTGCTCCTTCGAAGGCGCAGACTGGCCGCTTGCCCCGCGGACGGCGATCGAGACGCATGCTTCCCATTGCGTCGTAACGGGGAATGTCATCTCCCGTTTCCAGATTGGCATGAACCTTACCGGAATCGCACAATCCGGGACGACGCTGAACCAGGTATGCAGCGGCAATACGGTTCACACGTCCAGGGACGGTATCCTGATCTGGTCGCAATCGCTAAGCCCCGCCAATGCGACAGTCGGCTTTAAAAATATGATCGTCGAAGGGAATACGGTCGACTTGAATCCGTACCAGTATACGTTCAGCTCGACGGTCGGAGGATGCCGGGGCATATCCATCTACGGCGGGGCCAAGTCGGTCGCCTACGAAAATTTGGCCGTACATGGCAATGTGATCCGGTACGAGCGGGAAGTCGGCACGCCGTATATAAACAAGTTTGCCTTGAAATCGTTCGGCGCCATCAGCAGCTACGAGAACGGCAATCAGACGAATCTCGCTTCCCATTTTTCAATTATGAACAACAAAGTCGTCAATTGTCCGGCATCGGGCATCTTTTTCGATCTCGGCAAGGTCAAAGGACTGGTTATCTCCGGCAACGAGCTGATTGATTGCGGCACGACGATCAGCCCGACAGCACAGTTCAGCAACAAGGTCCCGCTGTACTTGTCGCCTTCACTGGAGAGCGACTGTCATGTACAGGGCAATATCGTAATGCAGACGGATCCGGCGCCGACGATCGGCAGTTTTATCTATATCCGGGATCGGGCGGGCAGCAACTACGTATACAAGTGTCTGCATAATACGTTTGCCTTGCGGGATGGCGTGGACCCGGCGAATATTGCGGATTATGTCGGGATGTTTAATTCCGCGCAGAGGCTGTGGATGGAAGGAACCGTTCCGCTGGGTACGATCCGCCTGCCTGCAATGACAGGCGGGATCGGCTCCAGGGTCGCCATTGTAGGAAGTGGTATAATCGCGTCCAAAACGGGAGCGTCTGTATGGTGGAGCAAAGAAGGTTGGGGAACGGCTCCTCCGGCGGCCGGCCTCTGGAACCCAGGCGATGTCATTCATCATGCGGCTCCGGCAGTTGCGGGCCATATGGGGTGGGTGTGCGTAGAAGCGGGTTCCCCCGGGACCTGGAAAACGTGGGGCGCTATAGAAAGCTAAAGCCGTACATAAACGATCGTCTTCACAGCGTAAAGAGCACTCGAGAGGGTGCTTTTTTCGCATGGAAGTAGACTTGGAGAAGAGGATTACCAAGCTAGGTTACGGTTTGTCGATCCGTCTTCCTCGCAAACTTGACAATAGAGGTTTATTGCAATAAACTTTTTTATAAGGTTTATTGCAATAAACCCGTTGAAGGGGGAGCGAGACATGGAACCGTACAAATTGTTCGACTCTGAGTATAAATTTGCATGTCTGATCTGGGATCATGAGCCGATCAATTCCACCGACCTGGTAAAGCTGAGCCAGACGAAGCTCGGCTGGAAGAAGTCGACGACCTACACGGTGTTAAGAAAGCTGTGCGAACGGGGAATTCTTAGAAACGAGGGCGCAACGGTCACGGCCGTGATCAAAAAAGCGGATGCGCAGAAATACGAAAGTCAGACGGTTGTGAATAAAGCGTTTAACGGGTCCTTGCCCCAATTTTTAACCGCATTTCTGGGCGGGAAGAAAATTTCGGAGAAGGAGGCGGAGGAGCTGAAGCGGATTATTGAGGAGGCGTCGAGAGGATGAACCTGTTTCTGATGATCCTTCCTATGAGTATTACGGCAAGTTTGGTCGCATTAGCGGTGATGATCGCGAGATTGTGTTTGAGGCGCGCTCCTAAACTGTTCTCCTATATCCTGTGGTCGGCAGTAGCGGTCAGACTGCTTATCCCCGTCAGTTTCAGTTCGGACTTTAGCCTGCTACGGCTGGTGCAACCTCAAGCCGACGTGGGTGGGGGCTACATAGGGAGAGTAGCGACGTTGATGGAGGTGCAGAAAAATCCCGTGGTGGATGCCGGAATTAGAGAGATAAGCCGTTTGGTAAACTCGGCCCTTCCCGCAATCGCCGCTCCTGCGACAAGCACAAGCCCGCTGGAGTTGATCCTGACGATCGGAAGCGCGATATGGATAACGGGCGTGGCCGGTCTCCTGATTCGCAGCATCGTTTCGTACTTGCACCTGGTATCCAGGCTCCGGACGGCCACCCTCGTCCAAGATAATGTCTATGAGACGGACCAGATCGACACGCCCTTTGTTTGCGGTTTTTGGAAACCGAAGATTTACATTCCGACCGGTATAAGCGAGCATGAACGGTCTTACATTGTACTGCATGAACAGACGCATATCCGGAGACGGGACTACTTGATCAAACCCTTCGCCTTTCTGCTGGTGATCCTCCATTGGTTCAATCCGCTGATGTGGCTGTCTTATTCGCTTATGAGCAAAGATATGGAGATGTCTTGCGATGAACGTGTCGTAAACAAGATGGGGGACCGGATTAAAGCGAGCTATTCGACCTCCTTGCTCAACATGTCCATGGGAAGAAGCGGGGCGCTGACCGGCAGTCCGCTTGCCTTTGGAGAGAATGACGTTAAAGCCAGAATTAAACATATCATTACGTACCGCAAGCCTTCGTCATGGAGGATGGCAGCCTACACGCTGGTAATCGCCGTCCTGGTTGTAGGATGCACGGCGAATCCCAAGCAGTCGCCTTTGTCTTCGTCTTTGCAGCGGGTGGCGCAGCCGCACTACTCGGGATATAACCTGGAGCAGCTGTTGGCTAACAAAACGCTGTACGTAGGGAACGCCAGCAAGGTAGGCGGTCTGATTGGCGGAATGCCCAAGCCTGCCGGTTTGACCGCTGACGGTATGGAGCTTCACACGAAAGCTCCGCCTTATGGGGTAACCGTTCATTATGTCCGAAATGATCCGACCGGGATATCGGAAGAAGGAGCCGTTAACGGAGAGGCTTTCTATCGCAACTCGATCCTGTTGTTAAGTCTGATCGATAATGTCGATTGGATCACCTATTCGATTGCAGATCAGGCTGGCCGGTACGACGATGCGGTATATAGCTACACCTTTACTAGGGAACAGATCGACGAGCAGATTGGAGAAGATGTCCGCCGGCATGCCGCAGACGAATCCGGCTTGAAGCGGCTGATCGACCGTTTGCCAAATGCTAAAAGCGAAAGCGTCGTCCCTCTGTAAATTCACGGATATTTGCAATAGAATGGCCGATATAGTTCGTGATTCGACTGTGGAATTCATAGACACGTTGACATGCCGCGGAAAATTCATTATCCTATCCAAGGAAGTGAACATCTCGTATAACCTCAATAATACGGTTTGAGGGTTTCTACTAGGAGCCGAACAATCCTAACTACGAGTATAGGGTGCTTGTATTTCTGCGTACCCTATACCTTGGTTAGGATTTTATTTTTTTGGAGGAAGAAGCGAATGATGGAAGCCTGGTTTAAGTTGAAAGAACGGAATACTTCGATCCGCACGGAGCTGCTGGCGGGGATGACTACGTTTTTTACGATGGTGTATATCGTGATCGTGAATCCCGGCGTACTTAGTCAAGCCGGCATGGATTTTAACGGAGTGTTTGTAGCTACCGTATTAGCCAGCATAATCGGTACGCTGATTATGGGATTTGCCTCCAATTACCCGATTGCGGTCGCGCCGGGGATGGGGCTTAACGCTTACTTTGCGTTTACCGTCGTCGGGGGCCAAAGCATTACGTGGCAGACTGCGCTCGGAGCCGTCTTCGTGGCAGGGCTGCTGTTCATCCTGCTTTCGTTGACTTCGTTCCGCTATATGCTGCTGGATGCGATTCCTTCCAGCTTGAAGCATGCGATTACGGCAGGGATCGGATTGTTTATTACGTTTATCGGTCTTCAAAACTCCGGCATCATTGTGGACTCTCCGGCTACTTTGCTTACGTTGGGCTCGCTCACCGAGCCGATGACGCTCCTGACCTTAATCGGATTGATCGTATCGCTGATTCTGATGTCGTACCGGGTGAAAGGTTATTTATTTATCGGGATGCTGATTACGGCGGTCCTTGCGGGATGGATGGGTCTGCTGAAGCTGCCCGAGAAGCTGGTCTCCCTGCCAAGCGGATTGTCCGCGACGATGCTGCAGATGGACGTCGGCGGTGTTTTTACGAACGGGTTGTACGCTGTCGTTTTCACTTTTTTGCTCATTACGTTATTCGACACGACGGGAACGATGCTTGGGGTTGCCGAGCAGGCGGGACTGGTGAAGGACGGGAAGTTTCCCCGCTCGCGCGGAGCGCTCCTTGCGGATGCGGTGGGGACTACGGCGGGGGCCGTGCTGGGAACGAGTCCAACCTCGGCCTACATCGAATCAAGCAGCGGCGTTGCCGTAGGCGGAAGGACGGGATTAACGGCGGTTACGGTCAGCTTGCTGCTGGGGCTGACTTTATTTTTCTCGCCGGTCATCGGGGTGCTTGCCGCTGTTCCTGCCATTACGGCGCCTGTGCTGATCATTGTCGGTTTTCTGATGATCAGTGTGGTGTCCAAGATCGACTGGAGCGACTTCGAGGTCGTATTCCCGGCGTTTCTGATTATCGTGCTGATGCCTTTGACTTACAGTATCGCAACGGGAATCGGCGTAGGTTTCATTACGTATCCGATCCTTAAGGCGGTAAAAGGTAAATGGCGTGAAGTTCATCCGATCTTTTACTTGTTCGCCGTATTGTTTTTTATCCAGCTGGCGTTTTTTGGGCATTGAGGGAATCGAAGATTTTTCTCGGCGAGAAGAGCGATTTGTACCCGCTATTTTGTCCGAAAACCCGTTTGGACACGGAATAAGAGCGGTTTGAAGCTGCTAATATCCGCAAAAAAGGCGTAGCCCCCTTCAGGTGGTGGAAATAAGAGGTACGAATCGCCTCTATTTGTTTCTTTCCTCCCAAGAGGCCGAAAGTAAGGGCTGCCTCAGAAAACATTTTGGGATGTACAGTGCTCACTTGGAAACCGATTCCTTGAGCAAAAGGACCTTAACCTCCACATGACTGGAATTTGGGGTCCTTTCGTTTGGAAATCGGGACGTTCCCTGTCATGCGAGCCCTTTCGGGCCCCCTTTTTTCTTATTGCTACGCATCTTTTATAGTGACGCGGCGCGTTTGTCTTGACAAAAAGTGAAGACTTGAGATATAGAACAAGTAATACAATTTCCATTCGCCATTTTCGGGGAGGTACGGCGTTGGGGAAGAAAAAGAATAAAACAAACACGCCGAGGGTTAAGCAAATGAACAGGGAGGGCCGTCTGGCCTCTGCTGCATCGAGCTGGCTTGAAACCTATAACGGGAAGCGACGCATCCGCGGTTACCGCAAACATTTTGGCGTCGACGCAGGTACGGCTGTTGCAGAACTGCGCCAGTTGGGCGTACCGCTGACCGACGAGGAGATCCGGAAAGCGAGAGAAGGCGAGCGGGCGGCGGCAAACGCCAAACAAACCCGGAAGAAAAAAAGGCTGCAGCGTCAAAAAGAGCAGCAACAAGAAGAAGCCCCTTGGTCGGATGGAACATTTGCCTACATTGCCGGGTATACGGACTGGGGGGTTCCGTATGGCATTACCTGGGAAGAGATGGAACGGTTTGCCGATCAGGAAAGTCTGGATCGCACAGCTCCTCCTCGGAGCCGAAATCGGCAGCCGGCGGATGAAGCGGGGCGTCCCCTTGTTCCAGCACGGGAGGCGGAAGAAGTGCCGTTCGATCTGGATGATTGCATGAAATATTATGCGAATGTTGAAGTGCCGTTCGAAATCGGCGAATCTGTACGAATCGCGCCTCCGACCGAGGGGACTTTCTACGAGATGGCGGATACGACGCCGGACGGTTTTGGTTTTGATCCGAATTCTGCGTAGAATAGAGAAGAATAGCGTTTAAGAAGAATGAAAGGGAGAGTTGGCCTTGAAAACGAAGAACATACCGTTACCGGAGCCTGAATTGCGGGTGATTCTGAGGGCGGCCGACGATATCATTGATGAAGGCGGACGAACGCTGCTCTCCAAAATTTTAAAGGGGTCCAAAGAGCGGAAGCTGTTGGAGCTGGGGCTGGATCGGAACCCTTCATACGGATTTTATAGAGACCTCTCCTTGGAGCAGATTACGGATAAAGTAGATCATATGATTCGAACCGGATTTTTGGAGACCGAAGTAGTAAACAAGCTTCCAAGGATTGTATTTACCCCTCGCGGATGGGCGATCGAAAGAGAGCGGCGGGCGGAAGAATTTATACAGGAATGGGACCGCTGGCTGGAGAATAATGTGACGCCGATCAGCATGGATTATTTGAAGGAACGGGACCGGGGCATGATCTTTTTGTTCTTGTTCAAAATTTTATGTTCCGGTAATAAGAAATATATTCCGTTTCTGGAGTTATGGGAACGAGTGGATTTCAAGAGAGTGCGGGTTGAGATTCAGCATGTGATCGACGTTTTGAAGCAAAAAGAGCGTCTGAGCCCGTCCGATTGGGAACGGCTGATCGAGGAACGGATACCATTGCTGCTCCTTCGCTCGCGTGAGCCGGTTATTTTGGCCTGTCAGCAATGCGACCGTCCGTTCGTATGGGATGAGTTGAATCCGGAGTGTTATACATTGGAAGGTTTGCGTTTTCCGGAGCGGTGTCCGAACTGTCGGGAGGACCAGCCTTAGCCATAGCGGCGTTCCGCTGACGGGTCATGTTCCCCGGAGAAAGGACGTCTTGGACTGGCCTGCGCGCCCGGCGATCCGTCCCGCCGCTTCCCCATTCTAGGTTAAATAAAGCCTCCTGCTCACTTCAAAGTGAACCGGGAGGCTTTTCGTGTGCTTACCGGCTGAAAATCTGAATCCCTTCCATCTTGGACAAATAAAGCTTCATATTTTGCCGGATCTCCTCCAGCTCGGAATACGTCACATTCAGGGCGGTGTGATAGCTGAATGTCGGGAACGTTTCCCGGAATATAAAGAAGCGGTCGGGCTGCTTCACATGAACCGGTCCGTTCCATTCCGCAGCGCTTTTCAGACTGGGAAGGCTGAGCGTGTTTTGACGCAGCTGGAGCTGGGCTTGGTGGGACAGCATGAAGTCGATAAACGTTTGGGCTGCCTGTTTATGCTTGGAATGTTTGTTAATAGCCAATCCGATCGTGATCACCATCGTTTTGGGAGTTCCCTGATACGGCAGCGGCGAGATATCGTACGAGAAATCGACGTCTTCGATCATGTTGAGAAAGAAGTACGAGGTTAAAATCATCGATACCTTCTGCTGGCGGAACAGCATATCCACATCGTGGTCGTTTTCCGACAGGAACGGCGGGAATACTTCCTCGCTCAGATCGATCAGCGTATGAAAGCTTTCCTTCAGCGAAGCGCTGTCGAGCTCCAGATTGTTGTTGCCGTCTCCCCGGCCGCGGTTGAAGACGACATTATTTTGCAGCAGGAAGACCGGCCACCGGTTGTCGGACAAGAGATGGAAGAAGAAGCCGTACCTGTTCGTGCCGGCCGACAATTGGTGGGCCGCTTTTTTGACCGTATCCCAAGTCCAGCTGCTATCCGGCTCCGGAACCCGACTCTCGGTAAAGTGATCTTTATTGTAGCAAAGAATAACCGGCGAGAACATGAAGGGCTGCACATATAACGTTCCGTCAAACGTAAAAGGCTCCGTTAGTACCGGATATATGCCTTCCTTGGCGATTAAAGGCTCCAGCATGTCAGGCGGGCCGTCCGGATTGACGAACAGCTCGACATTATAGTTATTGATGGCCATAACATCGATATGGTCGGATTCCATGTAGTCCTTCATAGTCGGTTTCGTATGGTAATAAGGCATAGGAATCATGTTGATCCGGATCAACGGATGCTGCTTGTGGAATTCCTCGACCAAGTCAAAGATCCGGGCTTCCTGGATCAGGGACGGGTAGTATCCGAATTTAAGGGTAATCCCTGTAGGAGCTTTGCGGACGCGGTTGCCGACCCGCGGAATTTTCTCGATAAAGTTGTCGGAAGCGAGCAGGTCCAAGCCTTTGCGCACGGAGTTTTTGCTCAGTTGAAACCGTTCGGCAATATCGCTCTCGGAAGGCAGATAGCTTCCTTCTTCCCATATGTTTGTAATGATCTCATTTCGCAACGTGATCATCATTTCCTCATAGCGGCTCCTGAACGTAGAACGCTTCGGCTTTGAATTCATCTCCAAGCACCCCGATTGCATAGTGATCCAACAACAGCTAATTATATCATAAAGTCAGGAGTCCCCATATTGATCCAGAACTGTTAAGGAAGTTGCAAGGCGTTTCAATTGCCGTTGACAGTTTCTTTTAACTGTGATTATAATCTGTTATGAACCAGATAAGCAACATGTAATTCTCGAATGTTTAAATTGTGACCAAGAAATTAGCAGAAAACCATTCGAAGTAAGGAGGGTTGAGTACGTAAGGATTGTTTGAATTGTTTTTAGTTTACTTATCTGAATCATATATAAATCTATAATTATATATGGTGTTAATGATATGTGGTAGATACAGTAAGAGTTTTTGGAGGTGGTATACAGTTTATACAGAAAAGATAAGCGCGGTCATAACCGCAGCGATAGGTGCACGGCGCACAAGCCGGGCAGTCTCGGTATGTAAATGAATAGCTGCAGAAAGGAGCATTACGGAATGAACGTTAAACGTTTGTTTGTGTCCCTGCTTATTTGGAGTCTTCTCTTATGCACTCCTATGTATGCGTTTGCACAAAGCGCTTCCGATCCGGCATCGGCTGTAATCCGCCTGGAGGCTGATGGGACCTCGATAACGGAGGGAGACCGGGTTACGGTTCGTATCGTCGCCCGCAATGCGGTTGATCTGTACGGAGTACAGGTTGCGGTGAGGTACGATTCGTCCAAGCTGGATGTCCATCAAGTAAGCCCGCAAGGAGGTTACAACGATTTTGGCGGCAAGCAAGTTCTTCAAACGGAAGGGAAGATTATGCTGCCTCTGCTGCGCGAAGGCGCTTCCTCCCCCGATTCGGCAGCATCTTCCCTAACGATCGCAGTGCTGGATTTCACTGCTCGTAATGCCGGTACGGCGGAGCTGTCCATCGATACCGTCAAAGCCGTCACAAGCGAGAGTTACATACATGCAAGCGGATACAAAGATCTGAAGGAGCTCGCGGTCGTTCCCGGAGGGAAATGGACGCTGCATATCGGAAGCTCCTCATCGTCTTCTGAAGATACTGCAGCGCCTCCCGCGGCGTCCGTTCCGCCGGTCCGGCCGGATGTCCGGCAAAGCCTGCAGGACTTGGAGAAAAAGCTGGACGCGGGCAATCCCGAGCAAGCTCTGGCCCAATTGTCGGCGTTGTTCTCTGGCGGCGCAGGTTCGTATTCGCCTGCGGAGGTGAAGCAGCTGGAGAAGCTGGCAGGCCAGCTGCAACAGCAGCTGCGAACTAGCGTGAAGACAACTGCAGATCCGTCGACCCAATCGATGATGCTTGATAACGATTCTTTAGCGAAAGCTGTACGGGCTTTGCAGCAGCTTTCCGAGCTGGCGGCAAGCAACAAATTGGACTTGCCGACGGAGGCGAGTCTTCCGATCCGGCTTGCCGATGGCAGCTCTCCGGGGCTGCTTGTGTCCCCCGAGCAAGCCAAGCAGCTGGAAGGCGGCCAAGTATCGCTGCTGCTGGAGAACGGGCGGGGGGCGGCCTTTATATCGTATCAGGCTCTGGCTGATGATAAAGGAACGCTTCTCCAGTTCCGCGAAGCCGGTGAGCAAGCCGGTCGGCAGGCCGATGCGCAATTAAACTTCGTTTCCGGACTGAACGTGCAAATCTCGACGATCGAAGACGGGAAACCGGTTGCTGTTACACGTACGGCCGGGCAGCTGCGTCTGACGCTGAATTACGACGAGTCCAGCCCGCAAGCGCATAAGTTGGGCGTATATGTATGGAACGAAGCGGCCTCCTCATGGGAATATGTGCGGAAGGCTAAGCCGAACGACGGCAAGTTTGAGGTTGCGGTCGATCAGCCGGGCGTCTATGCCCTTATGGAGTTTGAGGCGGATTACAAGGATATCGGGAACGTGTATAACGAAGCAAGGCATGCCATCGAGGCGCTCGCGGCCAAACACTATATGTTCGGAACCGGGGAAGCGGAGTTCGCTCCTTCCAGAGAGATGACGAGAGCCGAGTTTGTCGCTTTGCTGGTACGGATTTTAGATTTGGATTCGGCTGCCCCGCATGCAGGCTCCTATAGCGACGTTGCGGCTGACGCTTGGTACGCGGGCATAATCCATGCCGCCCGACAAGCCGGAATCGTGCATGGCGACGGCGTGAACTTCGATCCGGACGGCAAGCTGACGCGCGAACAGATGGCGGTACTGCTGGTCAACTCCGGACTGGTGGTAGCAGTCGGCGCGGCAACGGACACATTTGCCGATGACGAATCGATCAGCGATTGGGCGAAAGAGGCGGTGTATGCGGCAAGGGCGAGCGGCCTGATTCAGGGCGTCGGCGACAACACCCTTTCTCCGAAAGCAAGCGCGAACCGCGCGGACGTTGCCGTACTTTTGCTGCGGTTGATTGAACAACGATAAGGAGTGAGTCTATTGAGCACATTGCGAAAAAGGATATCGGTCCTTGCGGTTATGGCTCTGTTGGCGGCTGTATTCGCAGGCTTGCCTCTCCCCGGGATCGTCGCGGCGGACCCGTCTCAACCGGGCATAGTCGCGATGGTGAATCCCGGCTTCGAGGACGAGATCGGACAGGACGGCAAAATTCCCGGCTGGAATGCGAATTACACCGTTAAAGACGATGTGTACGGCAAAGTTACGCACAGCGTCTACGGTACGGTCTCCAAAAGCGGCGGCAAAAGCTTGAACCTGTTCGACAATTCGAATAAGCATACGGTTGAGCTTGTGAGCGATAAATACCCGGTGATCCCGGGCAACGAATATACGCTCAGCGCATGGATCAATCCGAACGAACCGCAAGGGAGGAAGGACGGCTCCATAGGCGGCACGATTCAGCTTCGCTTCTACGATGCGAACAACAACGAGCTGACCGGAAACCGGGTTGCGAACAACTATAACAGTCCAAGCGGAATCGGTAAATTTACGCAAATTTTGGTCAAGAGCAACGTGGTGCCGGCTGAAGCGAAATATGTGTCCGTCGCAGTCCTGATTACGGCCTATTGGACCGGCAATACGTATTTCGACGATTTCGAGCTGAAATATACAACCACGACGCCGACGCTGCCGCCGGAGGATTTGTCGGAGAAGGTGATTTCCTCCAACGGTCTGAAAGAGGTTGTGAGCATTCCGGTTCCGAACGCCGGATTTGAGAGAGGGATGACCGGCAGCGGAGCTGTCGACGGATGGAGAAACTGGGCCGCGCCGAGTGAAACCGTCAAGTTCGAGCTGTCTTCTGCCGTGAAGTATTCGGGCAGCGCAAGTCTCAAGCTTACGGACACGCAAAACAATAACGGCGTCACGATGGAAAGCCAGCCGCTCCCGGTGAAACCAGGCGTGGAATATACGGCTTCTGTGAGGATGTACGTGGAAAGTACCCCGGCGCCGACGGGCGGCGCGACGTTCCTGCTGCGCTTTTTCGACGATAAGGACAAACAGACGGGACCGGATACTTTGCAGCATCTGAAATCGCCGTTAAACGAATGGTTCAAGGTGGAGCTGAAAGGAGTTGCTCCGGCGAGCGCCAAGCACGCCAAACTATTCGCCCTTGTTAACAACGCCTATATGGCAGTCGCTTATTACGACGATATGTTGTTTACTTACGAACGGGATCTGATGCAGCTGGATATAACGTCTGCCGAATACGCTGTCAAAGACCGGACCTTCACCGCACGTCTCGGCTCCAAGTACGCCGAATCGCTGACGGCGGCCGAGCTGAACGTGGCGTTTGACGCCACGAAGCTCCAGGTTGTGGAAGCGGCGGTTCATCCTGATTTTGGAACAAGCGGCAATACGACGCTGACGTGGGAAGTGGATGGAGACCTGCTCACTGTCCGCGCTTCCAGAACGGATAACGGCGTCGTCAACGGACATATCGGCCTTGTGACGGTTACCTTCAAGGCGTTAAGCGGACAAGGCAATACGGTGCTTTCCCTGAAAGCGAACTCCGTATTGAAATCGCTCAAGGGCGGAACGGTGGAGGACAAGACGTTCCCCGGCGACGTAAAAGCAAGAACGACGCTGCTCCCTCATCTTGAAGATGTGAACCATGACGGCGTTGTCAATCTGGTCGATCTTCTGCTGGCGGCAAAAAGTGTGAACGCAGGCTTGGACGGCATGACAAAATATTACGATCTGAACGGCGACGGGAAGATTGATACGGCCGATATCGACATTCTCGCCAAAGCGCTGGCCGCGAACTAGCGCCGGATGAAGGGTGGGCATGAAGATGACATTTTCAACGGGAGGTTTAAGATGCGGAACATACGAAATAAATGGATCGCGATTGCCGTGTTTTGCTGCTTGCTCGTCTCTGCCGTTTTCCCGGCCGTACCGGCGGGAGCAAGCCCGGGCGGTGATTCGGAGGTGACGTTCAAAGGGAGAATCTTCGGAGAGCCGGAGAAAATCGCCACACCGATTACGAAGGCGGGTTTATCGGGGGCGGTCGTCGGCGTGGAGGACGGCCAGCCGGTGTTCTACACGACGGTGAACGCCGAACTCGCTTCGTTCCAGATCGTCGACATCAAGACGAATACGCTGCTTCGCAGTTTCCCGATGCCGGGCGTTCAGCAGGCTTGGGCACATGTTATCGCTCCTGACGGGACAGTGTATATCGGCGGAATCCGGACGTCGGGGCAGACGAGAGGGATCTTGTGGACATATTCTCCGGTAACGAAGGAGCTTGTAGAGCTCGGCGAGCCGATCCCGGGCGAGAAATCGATCTGGTCGTTGACGGTCGACGACAAGGGCAACGTCTACGGAGGCACGTTCCAGAGCGGCCGGGTGTTCAAATACGATCCCGTCGCCAAGACGTTTACCGACTACGGAACGATGACGGCCGGACAGGAATATGTCCGCTCGCTCGCCTATCATGACGGATATATTTATGCCGGAATTGGTACCGTCGGCGATGTCGTGAAGCTGGGCGTTACGGAGGCTACTCAAGGCTACAAGGCGAGCATTGCCGCCGATGTGCCCGGGCTGCTCGGCGTTACCGCGGCGCAAGTGCCTTTCGCTTACGATATGGCGGTGGCCGGGGATCTGCTGCTGGTGAAGTTTCAAGGCGATCTGTACAAGATGCTGATCTATGATCTGAGAAATGAAGCGTGGCTTCCGCATGTAATCGATAAAGACACGGCAAACGGCGGAACAGGCGTCGGCGTATTCAACTTCGCCCAATTGGCCGCCATCCGGGATAACAAGCTGTACATTCCGGCCAACGGTTACTTGACCGAGCTCGATCTGACGACTTTCCAGACGACCCCGCTTATCAAATACGGGACTTCGCTGAGAGGGGCGGCCTGGGTCCAATTCGACCAGTTGCCCGGGTACCCGGGACAGTCGCTCGTCTCGATGAAAGGCAACGGCGAGATTGCGGTCTTTAACGTAGACGCCAAGACGGTATACAGCATGCCTTCTGCACTGGTCGGCGCTCCGAACCCGATTCATAATATCGAGGTCGGGCCGGACGGCAATTTGTATATGTCGGCTTATCCGGCGGGGGTAGGCGCCGTCTATGATCCGCGTACGGGCACAACCAAAAATTTAATAATGGAGCAAGCCGAAGGCATGGTGGCCTACGGCACGGATATGTACCTGGGGCTTTACCCGGGCGGTCATGTATACAAGATCGATACGACCCGCAGCACTCCGGTCGCTTCGGAGGTATTCACCATCGGCGAGGCCCAGGACCGCCCCTATATCATGAAAACGATGGGCGATAAAATTATGACCGGCACGATTCCAGGTTATGGCGAGCTTGGCGGCGCGCTGACGATCTTCGATCCGGCTTCGGGTCAGGTTAAGGTGCACCGCAATATCGTCCAAAACCAAAGTATCGTCGGTCTTGCTTACAAAGACGGCTACATTTACGGATCCACTACGATACATGGAGGTCTCGGCACGACCGCTACCGAACGCTCGGCGAAAATGTTCGTATGGGACGTCGCGAACGAGCGTAAAGTAACCGAATTCACCCTGGATATTCCGGGGCTTAGCAATCCGCCGATGATCAGCGGCTTGTCCGTAGGCCCGGACGGCAACATCTGGGGCGGGGTGAACGGCATTTTGTTCAAGATGGACCCGGAATCGTATGACATTTTGAATTATAAAAATATGTATCCCGATATCGCGAACTACGGCATGTGGCGCCCTTATCATCCTTACTGGGGCAAGGACGGCCTGCTGTACATGGACTTGGCGGACCGCATTACCGTGATTGACCCGAAGACGCTGGACTTTGTACGCCTGTTCCCTCAGAGTATGGAGGTCAAATTTATGGCGCTTGCCGCGGATGCGGACGGCCGGGAACAGATTTATTTCGCCGATGCTACGGATATGGGCAGCCTGCAGCGCATTCAAGTATCCGATGTGCAGTACGAGCATGCGGGCAAGCTGAAGTGGAACGGGGCCGTGTCCGCACAGCAAAACGAGACGGTTACGGTCCGTTTGGAGCTGGATCAAGCGAATGAACTGTACGGCTTCAAAGCCAAGCTTGCGATCGATCCCGACCAGTGGACGGTCGAAAGCATTACGGGCTCGGACAGCTGGATAACGGATGGATACTTGACCTGGTCGGCAAGCGGCAGCAGCGTTACCATCGTCGGGACGCAATTGGGCAGCCAAGGTGTTAGCGGCAGCAAGGCTGTGGCGGAGATCAGGTTAACGGCCAAGAAAAATCACGTGAACACGAAGCTGCTCCTGCTCGGCGAGTCGGAAACGATCCGCATCGACGGCGATGTGACCGGGGTGACGTTTCGTCAGGGCACAGACACCGCATGGCCGATCCGAATCGGGGACGTTTACGAAGAGGATATGAATCAGGACGGGACCGTCGATACGGCTGACTTGATCGAGCTTGCCCGGCAGATCGGGGCCGGAATCAACGATACCAATCGTCATATGGATCTCAACCGTGACAACAAGATTGATATAACCGATCTCGGTCTGGTTGGATTGAAAGTGTATAGATCTTCGTGAGCATCGCAGGGGAAGATGAAGATTGCTGAGCCAGTCTCCCTAATCCCTGCAAATTTAGACACCCTGCGAGGTGTCTTTTTGTTTGGATGTAAATTTGAATAAAGTAGCTTAAGAGTTGCAATCGGAGATGATATACTGAATATAGGATGTAATACGGAGGTGTTTACAATGCGATGGGAAGAGGTTCAGGAGCGTTTTCCTAATGAGTGGGTCGTTCTTGAGGCAACCAAGGCTTACTCAAAGGAGGGGCAACGATTTATTGAAGAGATGGCTGTCATTGATTCTTTCGACGATTCTGTGAAAGCCTTAAAAAGATACAGTGAGTTGCATAAAAAGGATCCTCATCGGGAGTATTGTTTTTTTCATACATCCCGTTCTGAAGTGGTAGCAAATGAACGCTACGTAGGTGTCAGGGGGCCGAGATAAATATAATAGAATGTTATGGACTTCCGTTTGTAAGTATTGTTATAGAATTCAGGGGGAAGATGCTGAGTCTGGAGAAGGTCCTGATTGACACCGGGTCTGCAAGCACACTTTTAAATGCGGATATCGTTGGAAAGATAGATATGATTCCTGAAAAAGATGATGTAGTTGATACAATTAGAGGCGTGGGTGGTGTCGAGTATGTGTACACCAAGTCCGTTGATGCCGTTATAATCGGAGAAGCTATAGTTAAAAACTTTCAAGTCGAAATTGGTAGTATGGATTATGGTATGGACATTCACGGAATAATAGTAGGTGGTGATATCTACGACGCCAAAGCTTCATTTGTAATCTTCTCGATATCGATCGGCGATCGGGAACCCTCTCTAACCATGTCGGGCAAAATATGCTGCAGAAAATAGTCCACGCAATGGAGCTTGATTCCTTTAATTTTAATTAGAGCACTGCGATACATCACAATAAACTCTTTCTCCGTATTGCCCCGCTGCATCTCGGCAAACGCTTCATAGATCTGATCCATCTTATCCGCCACTTCCAGAATTTGTCCTTCCACCGAATCGTCCTTGCCTTCGCGCAGCTGTCTGCGGAAGATCGGCTTGAACTCCTCCGGAATATGCTCGTTGATGAAATGGGCGACCATGCCTTCCTCCACCTGCTGCAGCATGGCCCGAAGCTCCAGCGAATAATGCTTCACAGGCGTCTTGATATCGCCGATAAAAATTTCGCCGTAGTCGTGGCTGCTCGTGACTTCATAGAGCTTTTTCCAATCCACCGTGACGCCGTTGCTTTCTTCGATATCCGCGAGCGTTTTGGCGTACTGTACGACTTTCCAGGAGTGGGCCGATACGCTATGCTCCTGAAACTTGAACTTGCCCGGGCAGCGAATAATCCGTTCCAGATCGGTTAACGATTGAAAATACGTATGAATGCCCATAGGTCTGAATTCCTTTCTTCGATGAGAGTATATAACTCGGCTGCTTAGCTTCACTATAACCCCTGATTGTTAAGGGAGAATAAACTCAAACGAAATCTAGTCGAGAATGCTTCCTCCCATAATAAACCGGTTGTTCAGTTGCCTCCAGGTCAACGGTCCGATATGGACGCCTCCGCTGTTTTTGGAAGGAGAGTGGATGATCTTCCCGTTCCCCATATAGATGCCGACGTGAGTAACGATCCGATCGGCCGGTTTCAAATTTTTGTAGTCGGCGGCCTTGTTGCCTCTGTAGCTGGTAAAAAACATTAAATCGCCGCGTTTGGCCTCCTTTAAGGAGGTGTACGTTTTTTTGGAGAAGGCGTTCACATAAGCCGCTTGACTTCTCGAATCCCACGGCAAGTCCATCCCGAGCGAAGTTAGAAACACCCAGCGCGTAAAATCGGAACAGTCGAACGTGGAGGGCTCGGTCCGGTCGGAACCGTACAAGTAAGGAGTGCCAATATACGACTCGGCGATTTTAAGGAGCTGTTCCACATGGTTCCCGGGCCCCGGGGATGTGGAAGGTTTCGGGTGCTGCCGGATGAGCGGGAATCCATTCGGGTCCACCAGCGGTTGACGGTTCGGTTCTGCGATAGCGAGACTCCGCAGGCGATGCTCTTTGAACTGCTGCTCGACCCCCAGATCGCCGAAGTACAAATCGGGATCGTCCGCTTGCTCTTCCGAACGAATGATCGGAGCAGGTTCGGCAACGGAGCGGGGGCGCACCTCCCGATTGGCCGAGCATGCGGACAGGAGTACCAAGCTGCACCCTAGTCCGATCGCGAGCGTCTGAACCCATAGCTTTTTCTTCATCCTCATCCCTCCTGGTCGTCGTCATATGGCTTTAGAATGTCAATTTTGGCTTTTTTTGATTCAGGCGGATCGTAGAAGGGGAAGTGTAGCTTGAAGGCCGATCTGCTAAAATGAAACATAGAAATCCATGAAAAAAAGAAATCGATGAGAGGGCGATTCATTATGCGCATGCAACTGATGGACGAGCTAATCGATGCTTACTTGGATAGTGATTTCGATCATCCGTATTATTTGGATTTGCAGACCGGAGAAGTTATCCTGGACCTGGATGAGGCGGATACAGGGGTACCGGGAATTGATTGGGATGATGAAGCAAGCGAAGGACGGTATGTGAATATTCCGAAAATCGGTTCGAGAGAAGCGTATGCGGTGATGACCAAGTTTGCCCAGACTACGGAATCGGACCCGGACAACCTGCTGCTCGCCGCCCTTGACAGGAACAGGCCTTTCCGGGGATTCAAGGATACGCTGTACGATTTGAATCTGTGGGACCCGTGGAATCAATTCGAGCAGAGGCTGGCAGAGGAAGCCATCCGGAAGTGGTTAGAAAAAGAGGGCTTGGATTACGAAAAATTGAATTTAAAGTATACAAGCGAATGATTCCAAGTATCGGACTTGTGGGTGGGGGAGTTGTTTTGGAATCGTCAAGAACTGCAAAAGAAAGTTCGTCATACCGTGCGTCAATTGGTGTAGAGGAGCTGACTGGAAGGGAGGCATCTGCGGCGGATGACCAGGCGGCGCAATATGGGAAAAGCCAGCTGCACCTCTCAAACTAGTGGCGGAATTGAGGCTGTCGATTCAATGTGGACAACCTGTTTGAGCAGAAGAAGGTAACTTTTCACTTGGAACGGCCTGCTATCCCTTCTACACAATGAATCGACGGCCTCGAATTATTCCATAGTTACATCATAGCGTTGGCGGAGCAATCGACTAACAGAAAAGAGTATACAAATGTGTGCCGGGTCATCCGCATGCTTCACCAAGCAGCCGGCAGCGAAGCGGCTCAAAACATGACGAAGCTGCTGCTGGAGACCTATCCCAGAAGACCGGCTTTTCGGGATGAGTTGTTAAGCCTGGTCAAGCCGTAAGCGAATAAGTTTAGTTTGCACAAAGAGCACCTGCAGAAGGTGCTCTTTGTCCGTTCCAACGCTTATACAGGGCACGGCAGTCCGGTTTATTTCACGGCCCCCCTTTTCGCCTTGGAGCAGGCCAGGCAGTAATGTCTCCCGTAAGCTCTGCCGTAGGCTACGATCTTATTGATGGTATGCCGCTGCTTAAGCTTGGTGAACGGACAGGGGTCGGGCCGGGTATTCACCTCCAGGATCCACGGAGTGAGGTTGCGATCGATGGCGATATCGAGTCCAAGCTCGTTCATGGCCGGATAGGTGCGGCTGAACTGGGCGGCGGTCAAACGGGCGATCCGGTTCATCTTGCGCAGCAGTCCCGCGGTTTTTCCGTCTCTTGCATGCGGCTTAAGCAGATCGGCTGCCGGATAAATCGTGCTCCCCTGACTCCCGTTCGTAACCACCTTCCGGGGATGCGCGACGCGTCCGACCGTTCCGGTGGGCTCCCATTTACGGGACGGGTTCTTTTGAATCATGACGCGGAAATCGAACGGGCATTTCTTATAGGTCAGCATATGAATCCCTTGTTGGACCAAATAACGCTTGCCTCCGATGCGTTTCGAGACGGACCGGAAAAGCTCCTCATAGGTCCGAAACGTAAAAAGCTGGACGCCTCTTTGATACCGGTACGCAGATTCGCGTTTCTCTACCCGCATGACCCCGATGCCGAGCGAACCGCGATCCGGCTTTACGTATACCATGCGATAACGCTCCAGCATACGAAGCAGACCGCTTCGTGTGAACGGGCAGGTGGCGGGGATATGTTTGGCAAGCTCCGGGTGATGAAGCAGCAGGTTTGTTTTCAGCAGCTTGCTTGTAACGATACTTTGGGAATGTTTCATAGGCGGTTTCCTCCTTTCAAGCGGATTCGGGCGGAAAGCTTGGTTCCGGGTTCTCTACAGCATACGGGGCTGCACGGTATAGGTGATAGCCGGATTCGCCGGGAGCTATTCCTTTTTTGGTTTGGAACGAACGTGTATGGGCGGCCGGCATATGTTATAGGAACCGGGGGAAAAGGGGACGCGATGCCCGCCCGGTCAAGCAGCGGAGGAGGGGAAGGCGCATGGAGCGGCTCACAAGCCGTCAGGCGATCGAGAAGATGGCGCAGCGTTTTGCCTGGTACTTTCCTTTGCTCGGCTACCGGCAGGTGGAGGAGGCGAAGGACCCAGCCTGGGAGAGCTTGCCCTTGATGACGGCATCCGTGCTGGAGACCCATTATTATTCGGACCGCAATCCTCTTGCCGGGCGTGAAGGAGTACACGGTTATCAGACATCCGGCACCAGCTCCGGCCGGCGCAAATCGATCTATTACTCCGAGCCCGACGAGGAGCACTATATCCGCATCAAGATGGACGTGTTCCGGACGATTCTGGGTTCGTCCCGTTACCGGACGGCTATGGCCGATATGGGGACGGGGCATGCCGAAGCGACGGCGGTGGACGTGTTTCGTCGCCTGGGAATGGAAGTGGAATCGGTGTCGTTTCGGCTGCCGGTCGAGCGGCATATCGAGCGGTTATCGGCTTTCAAGCCGGAAGTGCTGTATACGATGCCGTCGATTCTGGACCGCATCCTTTATGCTTCCGAAGATCCGGCGTCATATGGGATTCGCCATGTGATTCTGGTCGGGGAGATTGCTTCCCCGGCGTGGATCAAGCGGACAGCCGACCGGCTGGGGATCGGCAAGGCTTGTATAACCGATACGTACGGCTCCATCGAAATCGGTACGATCGCTTACTTCTCCCATGAGCACGGACGGTATTTGCTGGCGGATGGACTTATGGCGGAAGGACTGCGTCCGGAAGAGATCGGAGCGGATCTGGAGCCGCTGACGGACGAGGAGGAGCGGGTGCTCGTGCTGACTTCGACGGTTCGGGAAGCGTTTCCCGCCGTACGTTATGTCACGTACGACGTTGTGCGCGATCTGCGCCCGATATGGGCGGACGGCTGTTGGCGCCAAAGCTTCCGTAGTATTGTGAAACGGATCGGTCCGGACCTGAAGCATGGTGAGAAAATCAGCATCTACGATATAGAAAGCGTCGTATTCCGGCATTTGGAACAAGCGGGCGTTCGGGTCAAGGTGGCGGGCAACGCTCTGATCGTATATATTCATGGGCCGCAACCGTCGGCGGAGCAATTGGATTACATCCGGCACGATCTGGAGAATCGGATTCCGGAGATCGGGGCGATGATCCGCTCCGGCCTTCTGGATCGGATTCAGGTGCTGGGCGGCGTTTTTGAAGACGAAGCCTACCGCGGCACCGTCAAAAACAAAAAAATCGTTTACGAGTGAAGAAGGGATGCAAGTGGAACTCGAGGGTGGAATAGCCGATGCGATTGGCGGCACTCCGTTAATACGGTTCAAACGTCTTTTCGCCGATGTGCCGTTTCAGGTGTTCGGAAAGCTGGAGTGGATGAACCCCGGGGGCAGCTCCAAAGACAGACCCGCACTGCATATGCTGCGCGAGGCGGTACGCCGCGGAGAAGTTACCGGCGATACGGTTGTCGTAGAATCAAGCTCGGGCAATCTGGCGATCAGTCTTGCTCAATTGTGCGGTTATTTGGGGCTGCGGTTTATATGCGTGATCGATCCCCGCACGACCGAGCAGCATAAACGAATCATCCGTTGTTTCGGCGGGGAGATCGATCTGGTCGACAAGCCTGATGAAGAGACGGGCGAATATTTGCCGGCGCGCATCCGGAGAGTCGGCGAGCTGCTTCGGCAGCTGCCTCATGCTTATTGGACGAATCAGTACGGGAACCCGGATAACTATGCGGCCCATCAGGAAACGACGATGAGGGAGATCGGGGAACGTCTCGGCGAGATCGATTATTTATTTTGCGGGGTCAGCTCCTGCGGCACGATACGGGGATGCCGGGAGTATGTCCGCAGCCGGGGATGGGCCACGAAGATCGTAGCGGTCGACGCTGCCGGGAGCGTTATTTTTGGCGGGGAGAAAGGCAACCGGAGATTGCCGGGGCTGGGAGCGGGGGTAACACCTCATCTTTACCGGCCGGACGTAGCCGATCATGTCCAATATGTATCGGATATCGATTGTATTCAAGGCTGCCGGGATTTGGTCCGGTACGAGTCGATTTTGGCGGGAGCTTCGTCCGGGGGCGTCATTTCCGCTATATGGCAAATGGCTGACCGCATATCCGAAGGGGCCGTCTGTGCGGCTATATTGCCGGACCGGGGAGAGCGGTACTTGGACACCGTGTACGATGACGAATGGGTGCGGCGGGAGCTTTCGTACGATCCGGTACCTGCATCGCAGGGGGCTAACGCATGATTTATTTACATGACGGTCATATCCGCGGGATCGGGATCGACTGGGGGAAGCTGACGGAGATCGTGGAAGAGATAATCCGGTTAAAGGACGCCGGGGATTGCGTACACCCGCTGAAGCCGTACTTGCGTTTCCGGGAGCCGCAAAACCGGATGATCGCGATGCCGGCTTTCGTCGGCGGAAGTGTCTCTATGGCGGGAATCAAATGGATCGCCAGCTTTCCGGACAATCCTCGTACCGGACTGCCCAGAGCTCACAATACGATTATTCTAAATGATCCGGCTACCGGCGAGCCTGTCGCTTTTCTGCATAGCGGTTTGCTGAACGGATTCAGAACAGCCGCAGTTAGCGGACTCATGCTTAGAGCGTACATCGCGGCGAGACATCCGGCGAAGCTGAGAGTCGGGATTGTCGGATGGGGGCCGATCGGGCGTCTTCATTTGGACATGTGCGTTTCTTTATTAGGAGATCGGCTGGAGCGGGTAACCTTGTACGATCTGAAAGGAATCGACCGGGCAACCGTACCCGGGGCGGTTCGCGGTATAACCGACATAGCCGACGATTGGCGGCCGGTGTATCACGGCTCCGATGTTTTCGCTACATGTACGGTATCCGCCCAGCGGTATATCGACGAGGCGCCGCCGGAAGGGGCGCTGCTGCTGAACATCTCTCTTCGAGACTATAAGCCGGAAAGCGTAGCCCGGGCGAAAGGAATCGTAGTGGACGACTGGCGGGAAGTATGCCGGGAGAATACCGACGTGGAGCAGCTGTTTCTTCATCAAGGCCTGCAGGAGTCGGACGTCCTTACGTTCGCGGACGTTATCTGCCGGGAAGGGCTTCACTCGCTCGCTGCAGAGGAGCCGGTGTTTTTTAACCCGATGGGGCTCGCCGTGTTCGATATCGGGATCGCCGGTTATTACCTGCGGGAGGCGCTGCGCCTGGGGAAAGGAATCAGCTTGCCGAACGGGTAGTTGGAGATCGTAGTCGTTCGCACTCCAGGTTACTTCGCAAAACCGTATTTCCTCGATCCCATATAGGGCACGAACGTACCATGGGCATTCCACTCTCCGGAGCGGAATGCCTTTGCTGTTCTAAATGCCGCGTTACTTTGAAACCGGTTGCAAAATTTGCCGCTTGATCGGCCTTCGGTCACGGCGTAAGCCGCTGTATGTACTCTTTCGGAGAGCAGCGGTTATACCGTTTGAACAGCTCGTAGAAATGCGTCATATTGCTGATGCCGACTTTCTCGGCGATTTCCGTTATGTTAACGCTTTCGGTCAATAGCAGTCTTTCCGCTTTTCTGACTCTTTGCATGTTGACGTATTCGACAAACGATACGCCGATGACCTTCTTGAAATATTTGGAGAAATAATGATAGCTCATGTTCGTCATTTTGCTGATCGTCTCCATCTCGATTTTGTCGGATAGATGCTTGTCGACATAATCGAAGACCGGGTGCAGATTATAGGCGGACGGAGGCTCATTCCAATTTTCGACATTATTAGGCTCGCTTCGGACAATGGTAAGCAGCAGCCGCTTCACATGAAGGTCGATTGCGATTTCGTATCCTCTGCGTCTGCTCTCCATTTCCCGGTGAATGCACGTTATGGCATCGCCTATATCCGACTTCAACTGGGGATCGGTCTGAAGCCAATCGTTGTATCGGCTGAGCGGACCGTCGATTTCATAAAATGTCCGGTAATACAGCATGACGGAGGGATCGGAATAAGCGTGCATATCGAAATGCAAAATGAGGTACACGACTTTCTCCGACAGCACCGACCAGGTGACATGCGGCTGGGAGGCGCCGATCAGCAGGACGTCTCCGGGCTCCAGGGTGAATACGCGTTCCTGCACGCGCATCTGAAGCACACCTTCCTGAATGTACAAAAATTCGAGCTCCCGGTGGTAGTGCCACTTCCTTTGCAACGGCTCCCTGACTTTCATATGCTGTAAAGTTTTGATCCGCAGCATATTGTCCTGATAGTAGATCGGCTCATCGTACATCTTCATCGCACGCCCCTTGCTGAACAAAAATCGTTATAAATCGGATAAATGGGGACATACAGCCATTATTTTGGGGCTCTTATAATTAGGTATACGGTCATTATAAGGCAGGCGGAGAAGCCGGGCAACCTTATATGACCGCATCGGGCAAGCCAATTCCATAGGAGGGGTTCATCTATGAAAAAGAAAACGATACGCAGAAGGAGCATCGTCGCTCCGTTGCTGCTGACGCTCGTGTTGTCGGCGTGCGGAGGCGGACAACAAGCGGCGGCGCCGGAGGGAAGCGCTCCGCAGGGCAGCACTCCGCAGGAGGGGACGCAGCCGAAAGTGCCGGCCGAGCCGGTACCGATTACGGTGTACAGCAACAACAAAATGACGGAGGAAGCGTTTAACAAGCAATACGGCGACGCCATCCGCAGCAAGTTCCCGAACGTCAAACTGACCTTTACGTCCGATGTTCTGAAGGATACGATCGCCGCCAAAGTGCCGATTGACATTATGTTTGGCTCGATCGGAACCTTTTTTACCCACCTCTATGATTTCGAGCTGCAGTACGATTTGAGCGAACTGGCGAAGTCGCGCGGCTACTCGTTCGATAAGCTGGAGCCGACTATGGTCGATCTTCAGCGGAAGCTGGGCGGCGGGAAATTGTACGGCTTGCCGGTATGGACGGCGACATCGGGGCTGTTCTACAACAAAGATCTGTTCGACAAGTTCGGCCAGCCGTATCCGAAGGACGGGATGACATGGGAAGAGTTGGCGAGCTTGTCCAAGGCGATGACCCGTGTCGAGGGCGGCATCCAGTATTACGGTTACGTCACCTCGCCTGGCGCCCAGATGTCGACGAACCAACTGGGGCTTGATCCGGTCGATCCGAAGACGATGAAAGCGAACTTGACCGCCGAGCCCTGGAAGCAATTTATGCAAAATATCGTCGATGTGTATAAGGCGGCGGGCTTGACCTATACGAAGGATGAACTGGACATTGCAAAGAGCCGCAATTTCTTCGAGAAAGAGTCGCGGGCGGCGATGTATACGAATTTCACGGGCGGCACTCCTCCTGAGACGATGAACTGGGACGTCGTGCAAGTGCCTTCCTTGCCGAATGCGCCGGGGGTCGGCCCGCAGCCGTACCCGAACTATTGGTATGTCGCGTCCATCAGCAAGCAGAAGGAAACGGCTTTCGATATCATCGCGTTCCTCACCTCGGAGCAGTTTCAGATTCCGCATAACCGGGCCGGGTATGCGACCGTGCTGAAGGACCCGGAAATCAAAAAGCAGTACGGACAAGATATGCCCAAGTTCCAGGGGAAAAACGTGTCGGCGATGTTCCCGAAGAAGTCCTCCGCTCCGATGAACTATACGCCTTTCGCCAATGACGCACAGGTGGAATTTCAGAATGCGTTCCTCAGCCACATGCTGGGAGAGAAAGACTTGAACACGGCGCTTCGCGATGCGGCGGAACAGCTGGACAAAAAAATTCGCGAGAAGACGAAGTAAGCACGGCGGACAACTAAAGGAGAACGATACATTAGACAGATAGTGGAGCGGGGAACCCAATGAAATCGTACCAGTTTGTTTATAGTTCGAGTTCAAAAAGTCCGGTTTTCAGCACCGAGAAGATGGGATGAAGCTAGGAAATGAGGAGCGGAACGTAGTGGAGCT
The DNA here is from genome assembly GCF_036577605.1 of Paenibacillus sp. GYB004. Lineage (NCBI taxonomy): Bacteria > Bacillati > Bacillota > Bacilli > Caryophanales > Paenibacillaceae > Paenibacillus > Paenibacillus sp. GYB004. The sequence goes on along the minus strand of NZ_JARBDB010000063.1, from coordinate 54,006 downwards.
TTGTGAGGACTGGAAGTTCCGGCTGAATTCCATATTCGATGTCGAGCAGGCTTCCTGATCTGCTTCGTGATCAAAAGTGGACTTTTTGAACAACCCCTTATAAGGACAGGTGAACAACCTTGCGCGGAATAATAGGGCGGGCAATGAGAAAACGGGTGGCAATCGGCCTAATCCTGCTGCTTTTTGTATCGGGACTTCCCGTCATGCCGGGCTTCGGCGGAGCGGAGACAGCTTCGGCGTCATGGGCGAGCTTGCCCAATGCCGGATTCGAAGACACGGCGGCGGGCAAGCCGCAGCACTGGACGGCTTCCGGGATCGCGGAGTCCTCTGCGGAGCAGGTGCACACCGGCTTGCGGAGCGTGAAGCTGACCGATCCGAGCAACGTCACATCGGCACGGTTGCGCAGTGCGAAGCTGCCGGTGCAAGCCGGGCAGCCGTATGAAGCGTTGGTATATTCCTACAATATACAAGGGACGTCCGCTTTGTTCGTGGAGTTTTGGGATGTCGGCGGCAATTTGCTGACAGTCCCCTACGAAAGCAATACGACATTGGACCGTTGGAAGGAGATTAAGGTATATGGGCAAGTTCCGGAGACAGCCGTGGAAGTTAGCTTGCGGCTTTATCTTCATCAAACGAATGTCGGCTCCGCGTATTTTGACGATGCCGCCTTCCGCATCATGAACGTGTCCGATCCGCTGCAAAACGGAGACTTGGAACTGGTATCGGACGGGTTGCCGATCCATTGGAGATTGGCGGCGGGAGAAGGGTATTCGACCAGCGAAAAAGCATATAGCGGCACGAATAGCGTAAAGCTAGTCGATTCCAGCAATGCCTCGTCCGTCAGTTTGCGCAGCAACCGGATGAAGATCGTCCCCGGACAGAGATATGAAGCGAGTGTTCAATCGTTTAATGTACAGGGCACTTCTCAGCTGTATATCGAGTTTTGGGACGCGGGGAGCACGCTGCTCGCTACGTTCCCGGCTTCGAACACGACACTGAGCCAGTGGAGCGAAATCCAGACTAGCGGGGCGGCGCCGAACGGGGCGGTTTACGCGAGCTTGCGGCTTTATTTGCATGTGGGCAACGTGGGCACCGCGTATTTCGACGATGCGGCGTTCCGCGCCGTTCCGAACGACCTGCATCGGGACTTGATGAACGGAGCGTTCGAGCTTGTGACGGGCGGCAAGCCCAATCATTGGGACGAGACGGGGGGCGGCATCGCGGTCTCGAACAGCGTCGTGCATGGAGGCATGAACAGCGTACAACTTACGGACACCGGTTCTTCCAATCAAGCCGCGCTGCGCAGCCATCTTGTTCCGGTCGAAGCGGGAGCGGATTATAAGGCGGGTGTATTCGCGAACGCCGCTTCGGGGGCGGCCGAGCTGAGGCTCGAATTTTGGGACGCGAACATGAATGCTCTCCTTAGCTTTCCGTCGGAGAGCGCCGCGCTTCATCTATGGGAGGAACTGACTGCCGAAGGAACGGCGCCGGAGAGCGCGGCTTACGCCAGCTTGCAGCTCGGCATCGGTCGGGATCAGGCGGGCGTCGCTTACTTCGACGATGCTTCGCTCAGGAGGAACAGCCCGGTCGCGGGCAGCAAGACAAGAGCTACCTATTATACGCCGGATAAGATTGCCGCAGCACGGAGCAACGTTCAGCAATACGCATGGGCGGCCACTTTACGCGACGACGCCGTGGCGAAAGCCGACCGTTACTTGTCGGGCGGGCTTGAATTTCTGTGGAACTCCGTTCCGGCCCAGACGCTGCCGCGCAGCTACGGAGTGAATCAGCAGCTCGGCAGTCCGATTACCGGCAGAGCGATCGACCAGTACGGCAATTATCCTTATACGGCCGACCCGGTTCAGCAGCCATGGAAAATCGTTGACCCCAGCAGCGGCTATACGTTCCCGACGAACGACTTCGGGGCTTATTATACCAGCGGGCTCGATGAACACGGGGTGTTTCGGCCTGAACTGGCCGATCGCGGTCTGCTGGTTAATACGCTGTATCCGGAGAAAGGGGCGGGATGGGGCGTCGATGACGGCTTCGGCTGGGTGGACGAGCAAGGCAATCGCTATACGTTTATCGCTTATTACGTGCATTGGTTTTTGTGGTACAAAACGGGAATGATTCAGGATGCGTTGGCCGCATTCAAGGATGCTTACCTGTATACCGGCGATATGAAGTATGCCCGGGCCGGGACGATTATGCTGGATCGGATTGCGGACGTATACCCCGAGCTGGACGTATCGGTTTACAACCGGACGCTGTATCTGAACTCGCATGGCGGGACGGGCCGCGGCAAGGCGGTCGGCTCCATCTGGGAGACGGAGCTGGTCAAAGAGTTTATCGGCGCCTATGACGCCTTCTATCCGGCAGCGGGCGATCCGCAAACCGTCGCTTTCCTGGGTGCGAAGTCGCAGATGTACCGGCTGACCAATCCGAAGAGCAGCGGCGGCGATATCCGGCGCAATATCGAAGACAATATCGTCAAGCAAGTGTATCCTTCCGTCAAGTCGGCGAATATTCATGGCAACGACGGGATGCATCAGAGCGCTCTGGCGATGGCCGCCGTCGTCTACGACACTTTGCCGCACACGAAAGAGTGGCTCGATTTTACGTTCCGGTCGGGCGGTCTGCTGACGAATCCGTATCGGGTAACCGGCGGGAACATCTGGAACTCGCTCGTCTCGAACGTGGACCGGGACGGCAGCGGGAATGAGGCGGCTCCGGGTTACAATGCGCTGTGGTTATCCCGGCATCAGCTTACGGCAGACCTGTTGGACGGATACGATCTGTACCAGGCCGGGGATTTGTATCAAAACGTCAAGTTTCGCAAAATGTTTTCCGCGCTGTATCCGCTTACGTTGAGTGAAGCCTACACGGCCAATATCGGCGACTCGGGTTATACCGGCAACCCGGGAATTAGCGTCAAGCTGTCCGATATGGTCAAGGCGTTCGATCGGTTCGGAGACCCGGTGTTTGCCCAAATGGCTTATTTTCTCAATTACAATCGCGCCGACGGGATTCATAAGGATGTGTTCTCGAATAATCCGGAGCAGGTGAGCGATCAGATCCGCGGCGTCATCGCCGAGCACGGGCCGCTTGATTTGAAGAGCAGCCATTTAAGCGGCTACGGGTTTGCCGCTTTGCGCGACGGGCAAAGCCATAACCAGCGGTTCGGCATACCGTACGAGTTTCCGTTCATGCCCGTGACGGCGGGCAATACGCCGCACAAGCTGTTTGCGGAATCGGGCACGGTCCAGTTGGAAGCGTCCGCTCCGGGAGCGACAATCACATTCGGCTTCCAGGTGCCCGCGACGGACGAATACGATATCGATCTGCTTCCGTTCAAGGCGGCAACGTACGGCATCTACCGCATCTCGATCGACGGGCAGCCGGTGAAGGAACTGGACTTCTACGGAGGCCGCACGGATGATTTCGAGACCATCGTCAGGATGACGCTGACGGCGGGGACGCACCATATTACATTTGAAAGCATCGGCAAAAACCCGGCGGCCGGCAACTACAAGATGGGCGTCCGCACGCTCAGTTTGCTAGACGAGCAAGCCCGCGCCTTGCGGGATCAGGCGAATGCGCAAGGCAATACGCTGCGCGATTTCTGGATGTATTACGGACGGACGAGCGGACACGGACACCGGGACGCGCTGAATGTGGGCGTTCATGCCTTCGGTCTCGACCTGGCTCCGGATCTGGGCTATCCCGAATTCGCCGACAACCTCGATAAGCATCGGCACCAATGGGTGAACAATACGATCAGCCACAACACCGTAGTTGTCGACCAAAGGAAGCAGGAAGCGCAGTGGGTAGCCGATCCGAAACATTTCGACGACACGGAGCGCGTCAAGCTGATTGATGTGGAAGCGCCCGACGCGTACCCTCAGACGGATCTGTACAAACGGACGACGGTCATGATTCAGGTGTACGACACAGCTTCGTATGCCGTCGACTTTTTCCGGGTGAGTGGCGGCAACGACCACCATTTCAGCTTCCATGGGGCCGAAGGGACGGTCGCTACGGAAGGGCTTGCGATGGTCGGACAGCCGACCGGAACGTATGCGGGACCGAATGTCGGCTATGGCGAACGGGTGGACGACGTCGACGGGCGGGGCTATATGGGCAGCGGATTTCATTATTTGAAAAACGTGTCCCGCGATGCAAATCCGGCAAGTTCGTTCAGTGCGGACTGGGCCGTGGAGGACACCTGGAACGTGCTGTCCGAGCCGGAAGACATTCATCTGCGTCTAACGATGCTTGGTGATCTGGACGAAGTAGCGTTGGCGGACGGAGTGCCGCCGCAAAACAAACCGGGCAATCCCGAGACGCTTCGTTATTTGATCGCCCGCCGAAGCGGGACGAATCTGGACAGTCTGTTCGCCTCCGTCATGGAGCCGTACAAGAACGAGCGATTCATTCACTCGATCGGCAGCGCGGTTGTGCGCCAAGGGGGAGCGATCGTCGATTCGCCTGACGTGAAGGCGGTCAAGGTGGAGCTTGCGGACGGGAGAACCGACTATATCATCTATTCGTTGAACCCGGATACGGAATATACGATCGACGGCAAAATCCGCTTCAAAGGATTCCTCGGCGTGTATTCGGAGTTGGGTGGCGAGCAAGTGTACGGGTACATCCATGACAGCGCCTATATGATCCCGGTGAGCGCGCCGGCTGTTCCGGCTGCCGCGGCCCGGCTGGAAGGGACCGTAGTCGATTTCACGCGCGTACTGTCCGTCAGCAACCATATGGACGTTCAGATGGCGGTATACGGAGGCGGCGTGCCGGATGTGATCGGAAAATGGATATTCGTCGACAACGACGGCGTCCGAAACGCGGCATACGAAATCAAGGATGTGACGCCGCTTGGCGGCTTGTACAGACTGTCCGTGGGCGATGCGACGTTTGTCCGTTCCTACGTCAACGCGGCGGATTTCAGTCAAGGCTTCGTGTATGATATAGCCGCGGGCAGCGCGTTCCGCATCCCGCTTACGGCGCAAACTTACGCGGCAGCGCCTTTCCCTTGATACCAGGCGCGTTCGTAGCCATGGATTAAAGCGGAGCAGCGCTTCGGCATCAACTGCACTTCCGGATGGAAGGAACTTGATGCTGAAGCGCTGTTTGGCGTTTTTTAGCGCGAATTCATTCCGGTGCCGTTCTCTTCTTATGGCTCCAGGGCCATTTGTATAGAACGTGCGGCTGCTTCCGGATGCGATATCGGGAACTGGTGGGCATAGGGCAGCGGTGTCACCCGGAATGCATCCATGGAGCGGGGAAGCGCGTGCTCCGTATCGGTTGTTCCCCACAAAATCGCAACTTGCTTCGGATTCCAGCGTGCCGGATGGACGGTTATATGTTCAGGTCTGGACAGGCCGCTCATCACTTCGGCGGTCGTTTTCCTTACTCGTGTAGACTTACATTCATTATGCACATAAGAAAGATAGCTTTCGGGAATTTCTTCGGCGGTAGCGAAGCTTTTGGTTTGAAGCATTTTTTTCTTTAATGAAGATTCGGATAGGAACTGTAAGCCGGTTTGAGTCCGGAATGAAGAACGATACCGGGAGCTTATGGACTGCAGCACAGGCTGAAGCAGCACGGCTTTTTCAATACGGTCGGGTATGGTCTCCAGCATCTTCGCGGCCAAATATCCCCCGAACGAATGCCCCACGAGGATCACTTTCGAATCCAGGCTGCGTATCAGCTCCTCCACAGCGCGCTCGAAGCCTTGCAGACCGGAACTCTTATGGTGGTGATAGGGAGAACGGCCGAATCCGGGAAGATCGGCGAGATAGATCGGATGCCCCAGCTGGGCCAGGGACTGTGCCATCGGCAGCAAAGCCAGCGAGGAGCTGAACGTGCCGTGAACGATCACGATCGGGATTCCGCTTCCTTCGCTTTCGATCGTGGCCAGACCGGCCCTTCTATGGAATCGGAACGGCTCGGGCAGACGGACAGCTCCATGGGACAGCCGGTAATCCAAGTCGGTGATGACAAAGGGCAAGGTCGATTCGTTTACGGACAGATTCAGGTTGTATTTCGTCTCTATCGCCCGCTTGGAGGCCGTCGGGAACTCGGATTGCACGATGAAATCCACGGACTGTCCGGGAAGCTGCAATAGTTTGTCGGCACCGCCGTTCAGCAGCTTCTTGATGAGGCGGGGCGGGATCGAGCCGATTGGAGCGGCTGCCCGGACCTCTCTGGCAATGAGCCGGACCAGCTCGGTGATGCCGGGGCTGTTCCGCATGTCATCCAATAAATAGTAGGTGTCGCTCACCGGATTCGCTTCCTCCGCCAAGGCGGAAATAAACGCCGCGACATGATCGACGTGCACGAGCGGAAGCCAGTGGTCCGGGCCGCCCGGAGCCAGAGCCATCAGATTTCGGCGCACCGCATTCACCAGGATGCCGAGCCCGCCGGTCTGTTCGGTCATTCCCGTGTAGGAGTCGCCGATCACTACGCTCGGGTTCACTACAGATAGCGGGATTCCCCAAGCATGCAGCTTCTGGCGGATCAGGAGATCGGCCTCGAACTTCATTTTCTCGTAGGGAGGATCTGAGCGATGGTCGTATGTGCGGGCATGGCCGTCATTATCGCGTTCCGAGTAAGGCGACTTGAAGCCGACGACGTGGATAAAATGCCGGAGCCCGCTTGAGTCGTGAACGGTTTTGGCGAGACCGGCGATTTCTTGAGCGGCGTGGACAAACAGCTGACGGGCTTCCTCCTCCTGCAGAAGAATATCCATCGGCCCGCCGGCGTGTATGATGGTGTCTACGTTGCGGAGCAACTGCCGATCCTCCGGACCGAGGCCGAGCGAGGGTTTCGTCAGATCGCCGCGAACCGCCGTTATCGAAGACATGTCGCTGCAGCCGACCTCCTTCATCGCTTCGGCCAGCCTTGCTTCAGAACGGACCAGCACGTAGAGGCGATGTTTCGCTTTCGCCAAGGCCGCGACCACGCGCCGCCCGATAAACCCGCTGCCACCTGTTATGAATATCGAACTCATGATATACACTCCTTTTTAGTACTGCATGGTACTAGTTGTGGGTAAAAAAATTACTTCAGCATATAAGCCAAAGTTTGTAAAAGGTTGGGCAGGAAAGCGGAGTCTCTATGGGTATGCTGCAGAAATAACCCGCCCTCGATCGTGGAGACGATCAGCTCTGCGATCCGCGAGACAGGCAGCCCGGGCTTGAATTCTTGTCTATCAATGCCTTCCTGCAGCAGCTTCTCCAGCGTGAAGATCTGGTTTTGGAAAAAACGGGCGATCTCCTCTCTGACGAAATCCGATTCGTGCGACGTCTGGACATAAATCGTAAGGAAGGGGCAGCCGCCCAGGCTATGGGGCTGCTGCTCGGCAATCACCTCGGCGAACCGGCCGATTCGTTCCGTCACAGTCAACTCGGTCTGACTTGCGATGTCTTCGATGATCTGGTTGTAGGTCCCGGTCATCTGGCGGACGATGGCGGCCAGCAGCTCTTCCTTGCTTTTGAAATGGTAATAAATGTTCGTTTTGGATACTTTGCTGGCCGTGACGATTTCATCCATGCTGGTCACTTGGTAGCCTTTCTCCAGAAAAAGGACGGTTGCCGTTTGCAGGACGATATCGCGGTTGGAACGTTTCGCTTTTTTGATCATACTAGAACTATACAGTACTAATTAATGAATTGTCAAATAGCGGATTGCTTAATGGCATAAACCGTACAGGCGATTAACAATAAGCCGGATACATTAATGAAGCTCCGGCGATTTGTCATGTGACAAACTCATGACACCGATCACTACTTTAGAACCAGGTTATTCTCTATAATCAATGTCAGCAAAGCGAAAGAATTGATTAAAAGCATGTTGGGGGAGATTGGAAGTTTGACCAAACCAGGCGAAGGTATTGAGAAGACAGGTTGGCGATAGTTTTCGTACATAACCAATAAGGAAAGGTCGTTTGTATCGGATGAGCACCAGTCAGTCGTTTCGTTTCGGAGCTTTTATTCATGGCAAATCATTCACCAGCTTGATCTTGACAGTCGTTTTCCTGAACGCGATTGTGATCGGACTTCAAAGCTACCCGCAAGTGAATGCGGCGTATGGATCGCTGCTACAAAGCTTGGATCTCGTGTTTTTGATGATTTTTACGGTGGAAGTCGTATTGAAGATATTCGCAGACCGGACGAACTATTTCAAGGACGGCTGGAATGTGTTTGATTTTATCGTTGTTGCGGCAAGCTTACTCTTCATCAGCTCCCCATTTGTAAGCGTGCTTCGAATCTTGAGGGTGCTGCGGATTTTGAAGACGATCTCTTCGATCCGCTCGCTGCGCCGAATTATTACCTCGCTCTTCATGGCCATTCCGACGATCGGGAGTATCGCGCTGCTTATGATCATCGTGTTTTATATATACGGTGTGATCGGGGCTACGTTTTTTGCGGAGATTTCTCCGAGTTATTTCGGTAATTTGAGCAAGTCGTTGATCACGTTGTTTCAAATCGCGACCTTTGACGACTGGGCCAACATTTACCGGCCGATCGCCGAGACTACGCCGCTCTCTCTTCTTTATTTCGTGACGTTTATTTTCATCGCGGTATTCGTCATGCTCAACCTGGTCGTCGGGGAGATTGTCAACAACGCGGCCAATATCCAGAACGAAGTTCAAGAGATTGAGAAGGAAGTTCACGAGATCAAAGCGGACTCCTCCGAGATCGCGCTGCTACGGGAAGAAGTGAAGGAATTGAAGCAGCTGCTGCTGGAAGAACGGCAATATCGGCATGATCGAGCGGTGTAGCCGGACCCGGGAGGCGCCAAGTCGGAAACGCATAAAACCGGAATCGGGCCTATGGGCGGTATGCCCTGAACAGTCAGCAAACGTCTTAATCAGAGCGTCCGGCTGTGTTACGGATCAGAGGAATTTCTAAGGGAGGTTGCCCGAGATGAAAGTTTTTCGGATGCTGGCGGTAATCGCGCTCGTCCTGAGTATGACTCCTGCTCTTGCTCAATCGGAAGGCGTGGAAGCTACACGATACATCCAAGTCAGAGCGGCATCCTCGATGCTCGCCCTGCTCCGGTCGTCGGCGGAGAGTTACATGGAGCAGCATCCGGATATAGCCATCTCCGTAACCGGTTCGCAGAGCGGGTCATTCCGGGGGATGAAGTCGATTATCGAGGGCACTTCGGATATCGGCGGCTCTTCGTCGGAGCCGGATGAAGTTCATATCCAGATGATGGAGAAAAAAGGCGTGAAGGTTACAGGAGATATCGTCCAGAATGACGCGGTCGTTCCGATCATCCATACCGGCAATCCGGTTACGGGCCTGTCACTTAAACAGCTCAAGCAGATATATACCGGAGAGATCCGCAATTGGAGCGAGGTCGGTGGGAAGGACATGCCGATCCGCGTCGTCTCTCAGCTTGGGAATACGGGAGCTTACGAAACGTGGAGTAAAGTCGTACTCGAAGGAACGGCGATGGTTACGCCGAGCGCCGCATTTCTGGATACGGCCAGCGCCGTCAAATCTGCGGAGACGAACGAAGGGACGATCGCGTATTCGGGTTTTACGAACATCAACGGCAATCAATCGGTCAAAAAGGTTGTTGTTGACGGAATCGAGGCGAACGAGCGGACGATTCGGGATTCGACTTTCCAGATCAAGCGATCTTTGGCTTTGTATACGCTGGAGGGGGCTCCCCAGGAAGTCCAAGATTTCGTCAAATACGTGCAGACACAGGCTAATCAATCGAAACCGTAAACTATAAGGCCAAAGGATGATCGGATCGAGATGGGACCAATCGGACGGAAAGTGGGCCTGGGCGCCGCCATGCTCTTATGCATATCCCTGTTCACTGCGGGATGCGGACTGCTGAATACGGCCAAAGAAGACAACAGCCTGCTGGTTGCCGGAACGAAACAGTTCTCCGGCTATTCCGGCTTGTTTCAGGCGGAGTTTGCCAAACAGTACAAAAACACGCTGGTCGTCATCCAAGAAGGAGATACGACGCCCGGTATCCTCGCACTCCGCAACGGCGCCATCGATGTGGCAATCGCTTCCCGGGATCTGAACGAAAATGAAGACGACAAATGGACGCAAAGCCACCTGATAGCCAAAGATGCAATTCATCTGATCGTTCATCCGGGCAACCCCGCGGCGGATCTGACGATGGCCCAATTGAAAAGTATACTCACCGGCAAGGTGGACAACTGGAAGCAGCTCGGAGGACCCGATATGCCGATTGCACTAGTCTTTACGGGCCTGGCTTCGGATACGTACGGGGGACTCAGCGATCTGGTGATGGAGGGCGAGGAGATGGCCGCCAAAGCGGTGACCCGGGCTACGGGCAAGGAAGTGGTTGAGGACGTTGCAGCGGACAAGCAGGCCGTCGGTTTTGTCGCAACGAAGGATTTGGATGTCAAGGTCAAGGCTCTGACCGTAAATAACGTGGAAGCGAACCGGACTACGATCTACTCAGGCCGATACCCGCTGACCCGCTCGATTTACTTCGTAGTCCAATCGGAGCCGTCGGAGCTGACCCGCAAGTTTGTGGATTTTTTTCTGGGCAAGGACGGACAGGCTTTGCTGCGTAAAGAAGGAGCGCTGCCTATCCATTAGAAATGAAAATAGACCGAATGGCGAGGGACAACCATGGAAGCCGAACAACTTTTAAGCAGCGAAGCGCTGTCCAAATTTCAGCGGAAGGCCTGGTTTCGCAAAACGGTCGCCGTCATTCTGATTGGGCTGATTCTCGCCTTAACGGGATATTTCGTATACGGCCTGATTCCGAAGCAGTACACGTTAACCATTACAGGGGGAGATATTCTCGGCAACCGGCATCTGATCGCTAAGGTGCTTAAAGATGAGGCGGCCCCGTATGGAGTGAACCTGATCATTCAGCCGACGGAAGGTTCTGTGGAGGCGATTAAGCGCGTTAGCGAGGGGAAGCTGGATATCGCCCTTGTGCAGAGCGGGCTGGAGGATAAGCTGCCGAATGTCGAGCATGTGGCCACGCTGCCCGCAGAGGTTACTCATTTTCTGGTGAAGCCGGATATCCGGGAGATCGAGGATTTGAAGGGGAAAGTGATTAATACGGGCTCGAAATCGGACGGCACCCGGCTAACGACCAAGCAGGTGCTTGATTTCTCCAATCTGGAGGCCGGCGTCGATTATATCGAGACCAACTACAGCTTCGAGCAGTTGGTGAAGATGAAGTCGGACAAGCTTCCGGACGCGATCGTGAACATCTCCTACTCGCCCTCTTTTGTGGCGGATTATTTGGTGAAGGAAAGAGGGTATTCCGTACTTGAGCTGCCATTCCCTCCGTCTCTGGCTCTCCGTTACGGCTGGGTGGGGGACGGGGCGAAGATTTTGGCCTATACGTACAACACGATCCCGCCGGTGCCTGCTACGGATATAGCTGCGGTAGGCGTCAATCTGCAGATGATCGCGAATTCGAATGTACAGCCTGAGGCGGTCTCCAAACTTCTGGAAGTGCTGTACAGCCCGACAGTGGTGAACCGGATCAATCAAAAGGTGGACGAGTCGAATATAACAACGGCGGCGAGTTATCCGATCTCTTCGGGAACCGTGGCGTATTTAAAAAGAAATGAATCGTTTTTCTCTCAGGAAACGATGGAACAGTTGAAAAATTTGCTCGGCTTGCTGTTCACGCTCGGCTCTTCCTCCTTAATCGTGCTGAAATGGCTGAAGGGCGGCAGGCTGGACGATGATCTGGAATTTAAGGAGTACATCGCCCTCGTATCCGCTATCGAGAAAGAAATCGGTGAGCTGGAACAACAAGGCGGTCTTGAGGCGGAACAACTTGTGCAGTTATCGTACAGACTGACAGCGTTAAAAAGCGAAGCGCTGGAGAAATACAATCAAAGCAAGCTGAAGGACCCGGCTCTAATGGATACCTTCCTGTCCAGCGTGACGGATACGCGCAATTATGTAGCGTTACTGATGGAGCGTATACGAACGGCGTAGCAGATGCGCCGAAAACGAAGTTTGCCCTGATCGATGTCGTGAACCTCCATGCTGCCGGCTCACGACTTGTGACGGTGGAGGTGTTCGACTGGTCTAACGGATCGCCGGTTCCTCTGAGAGTAAGTCCATGCGGCAGCAGGTCGTGTGCGATAAGAGTAAGGGCCGTATCGAAAGTCAGGTTCAAGTACGAGGTTCGCCTGACTTAGCGGGCCGACCGCAAGCTGATCGCGAACGTATTCGGTGTAACGAACGCACCGTTTACGCCGCAGGAAGGGGATACCGTGCTGCAGCGGAATTTGGTGCGGATTCGATAATGTACCTGGAGAGAAGTTGAACTGAAACCCGCTTTCATTGCGGGTTTTTGTTGTTTGGGGAGAAGTTCCTACGGATATTGATACATGATCGATCGTCCGAGTACATCCGTTTGAACCACAGTATATGTCCTTAATCAAGAAGCAGTCTTTGCAGATCCGTTCTGCGAGGGCTGCTTTTTCATTGGACGGAAGGTGTGTCGTGTAAGCTTTTTGTAAGAGCGGGTGTTGTAAGATGTGGGAAAGTTTGCATTTCCTAAATGGAGTTTGGGGGAGGATGGAATGACTGCTACGAGGAAGCGGGTCGTGAAAGGATTGCTGGCCGCTCTGCTGCTGATGCCATTGCCGGTTCATGGCGCCGGATTGTGGTCGGAGTCGGACTATGGGAGCGGCACGACTGGCAGCGGGATCTGGTCGGATCTGGAATGGCAGACGGGCAATCCGGGAACGACGTCAGCCGACGGCGGCACGGCAGGCACTGGAGGCGGGAACGGACTGGGGATAGAATGGCAGACGGGCAATCCGGGCACGACGCCGGCGAACGGGGGGACGACAAGCACCGGGGGCGGGAACGGACTGGGAATAGAGTGGCAGACGGGCAACCCGGGAACAACGCCGGCGAACGGCGGAACGACAAGTACCGGAGGCGGGAACGGACTCGGTGTAGAGTGGAGAACCGGCACCCAATCAGGTACGGCTCCGCAAGGCGGCCAGCAGAACAACAACCAGAACAACAACCAGAACAACCAGCAGAACAACCAGCAGAACAACCAGCAGAACAACCAGCAGAATAATAACCAGCAGAACAACAACCAGCAGGGGGACCGGTCCGCGTTCACTCCCCCGCCAGGCATGACGGAGATTGAACTGTACCGGCATGCCTATCAGAAGGACGACACCGTGTACATTCCGTTGACCTATGTCATCCGGGCGATATCCGACCAACAGGAAGACGACATGAAGAGTGCCGCAAGGTATTACAAGGGCACGGACATGAGGGACTTCCTCTACTTGAAACATGGAGATCCTAGGGTGTACCGTTCCAGCTGGGCCTACGATTATACCCGAACGAGTTTCGACTTGTCTGAGCCGGTATTCGAGAACGAAGGGTGCAGCGGTCATTATTCGTGCTGGTACGTTCCCCTGGACAGCCGGATAACCGAATACTTCGGCTACAAGGCCGAATGGAGGCCGGAAGACCGGGTCGTTACGCTGGGCTCCAAATACTATTTTAAAGTGTACGACGATCACTGGAACCGGCAGGAGCAGTTATGGCGGGGCCAATATATCGGGACGTGGGATGTATTCCGTCACGGATTGGCCGATACGGTGCAGGAGAGCTGGGGAACGCTGGAGATCCGGGAGGACGGTACGATGGTATGGGATGACCGCGTCCAGGTGAACCGGGGCCGGTGGATGATGAGCTCCGATACGAAAGGATTGGCCAGGACGACGAACGGATTTAATAACTACGGATGGAACCTGGACTTTATCGAAGATGGTACGTTGAAAATTTACGGGCATGCGATGACGTTTATCGGGTTCAAACGGTTTACGCCGAACGAATCCCCATTTGTTCCGCCCGCAGGCATAAAAGAAATCGCGTTGAAAACGCCTGCCTTTACCGAGAACGGTCAACTGTTTATTAATGCTGGCGCGCTCCGATCGCTGAAAGCATCCTTCAGCGGCAACCCCAGCTCGATGAGAATTACTAGAGGCACGGAGACGCTGTCCATTCATGTGGACAATTCGACTTTCTTTATCAACTACCCCGGCACGGTCAAGCCGCTGTCGGCCAAACCGCAATTCATCGACGGGATCTGGTACATCGCCGCCAAAGAACTGATGGATTTTCTGAACTACCGGATGACGCTTGACGTGAATAACCGGGTACTGCTTTTGGATGACGAGTTTTTCCTGAAAATTGTAGAGAAGCCGGGCGAATAAGCGGAAATGAGTGAAGGAGGAAGGACGTATCTTGAAACGAAAACGGGTAGTAGGAGCGATATGCGCCCTATGTCTAATCAGCATGCTGTGGTGCGGCGCAGCCAGCGCGAATCAAGCCGGAGATCGGGTTCATTGGTCCGCCGTGAAAACGTTCATCTACGAGGGGCTGCATCCGTATACGTTGAACTGGAGCGGGGACGTGCTGGATCGCGGGGGATTATCGCTAGCAACGCTTAAAATCACTACGTCGAGTAAGGACGCGGACATCGTGATTAACCAATACGGCGCGATGGGAGCGGCAGGGATCTTAAAGCTTGCCGGAGAGAAGCTGGAGGAGGCGACGGACCGTCCGCGCTCCGGCTTCATAAACTCGGTCACGCTCGAAGAACAAGCGTTATATCTGATCAAGCTGCACGACGGTCAACTCGCTAAAATCCGTATCGACTCGTTGTCGGCAGGCAAAGCGTCTTTCTCTTATGTAACCGAGGCAAAAGCAACGCAGTCGTCGTCGCCAGAAACTTCCACGGAAGGCGGCAAAAGCCAGTCCGGACCCGGCACAACACCCGAATCTGCGGGAGCCGGCGCTCCGAAACAAACACCGGCTCCGGATACGGCCGAGGGGATGCGTTGGTCCGACAGCTACGAAGTGCCGGTACCGGAGCAGCTCCCGTATCCGCTCAAAATTTATTTGACCTTGGATAGCACGGAAGCTTCGGTTCACGACAAGCGTAACCGGAATACGGACTACCGTCTTCATACCGCACCATTTCTGCTGGACGGCCGGACGATGGTTCCGCTTCGCTTCATCGGAGAGGCGCTTGGCGCCAAAGTGGTCTGGGGAGCCGAGGACCAGTCGATCACGCTGCTGAACAACCCCGGCATAACGATCCAGCTGTGGATTAACAACAAGCAGGCCATCGTGAACGGGAACACTTACGAGCTGGATGTGGCGCCCGTCATTCACGGGGAGTCTGCGGTTATTCCTTTGCGTTTTGTGAGCGAGCACTTGAACATGTTCGTCTATTTTAATCAAGGCGATCTTTTGATTACCGACACCGAGAACCCCTATTTTGAAATCGGGGCGGATCTCAAGCCCTCTTCATCGGCAGAACCCGAATCCTCTTCGGCCGCGGATACGGAGGATGCAGCCTTTTTCTACGGCACATGGAACTTATGGATTCCGGGAGGATACGCCCCGACAAGTTCGGTTACCCATGGGGACGGATCCCGGACGGTCACCCATTCATATACCCCGGGAGCCGCCGGGGACTGGATCGAAATACGCGAGGACGGCACTTACGCCTGGCTGGATCTGGGCAAAACGTACGAGGGGAAATGGGCCGGAAGCGGCAGCGTAATCACGTTGCTGGGCGGACCGATGGATTCGGATTGGTCGATGCGCAAGGAAAGCGACATTGAAGTCAAGATTTTTGCGTGGGGGCTGGAGTATAAAGGTTCGAAAGCGTCGGAATAGCCATATCTCATGTGCGATCAAAAGACACCTGCGAGGGTGTCTTTTGCTTTAAAGAGTAAAGAATTGAAGAACCCACACGTTTCTCCCCGTGCTGGGGTCAGAAGGGCGGAGGTGTGGTTGGGATGCAGATTTGCCAGGAACAGGGGGCGGGCTGGAGTGCCTTGCAGTTGGATTAAATTCCAATATTTTAAGTATTGACATCGGATATGATAACGATTATCATTTTCAAATGGGTGGTAATAATTTTATTACTAGTAAATTGATCGGTAAAGTTAGTGAATTTATTCATATCGCTTAGGGGGATTTATTTTATGAACAGGTTGAATAGGCCGCTACTTGTGTTTGCATGTGTCCTGCTTGTATTCCTGACAGCCGCTTGCGGAGCGGGAAGCAGCGCTCCCAAGGAATCCGGGACGCCCGCGCCAAGTCCGGCTCCGGAAGCTTCGTCGGGAAGCAGAGAGATCCAGCATGCTCTTGGCACGACGGTGATCAAAGGAACGCCGAAACGCGTAGTTGCGCTGGAATGGTCCCTTGTGGAGCATTTGCTGGCGGTAGGCGTACAGCCTGCCGGGATCGCCGATATTAAAGGATACAAAACGTGGGTGAACATTCCCCCGCAGCTCGATGCAAGCGTTGCCGACGTAGGTTCGCGCACGGAGCCGAGCCTGGAAGCGATCGCGGCCTTGAAGCCGGATCTGATCATCGCTCCGGACTTCCGGATCAAGTCGAGCTATGAAGCTCTGAGTAAAATTGCTCCGACACTTGCTTTCAATCCGTATCCGGCGGAAGGATCGGGCAACCAGTACGACGAGATGGAGAAAACGTTCAAGACGGTGGCCGAGCTGATCGGCAAAAAAGCGGAAGCCGACAAAGTGCTGAGCGATCTGCAGAAGTCGTTCGACGAATCCAAGGCGAAGCTGAAAGCGAAAGGCAAGGAAGGGGCGGAGGTTGCCGTCACCCAGGCGTATTCGCAGCAAAACGCCGCCGTCCTGCGGATGTTTACCGACAACTCGATGCTGTCTCAGATTATGCACCGGATCGGACTGAAAAATGCGTTCAAATCGTCGAAGTTCGAATCCAACGGCTTCTCGACGACCAGCGTCGAAGCGCTGCCAGCGGTCCAGAACGCCAATTTCATCTATATCGTTCAAGACAACGACAACATATTCGACAAGCAGCTGAAAGACAATGCGGTCTGGAACGGACTGACGTTCGTCAAGGAGAAACGCACGTACAAGCTGCCGGGCAATACGTGGACGTTCGGTGGACCTCTGTCTGCCAAATCGATCGCTGATCTCGTAACCGACTCCCTCACCAAATGACCAGCATGAGAACCAATTCGATAATGATCGATGCCGCCCGGCCAGCGGGATGGACGACGGCATTCGTATTCGGGGGCGGCTTCGTTATACTCGCCGCCCTTCTTTTTGTCAGTCTGACGTACGGCGAAGCGGACATTACGCTGCGCCAAGTAGTGGATGCGATCGCTAATCCGCAGGACAATCCCGCGCATCATATGGTGCGGGGCGTACGCCTGCCGAGAGCGGTCATGGGACTTCTCGCCGGCGCCGCGCTCGCTGTGTGCGGCGCGCTGCTGCAAACCGTAACGCGCAATCCGCTCGCATCGGCGTCGACGTTCGGCTTAAACGCCGGCGCTTACTTTGTGATTATGGCGGCGGCTATCTTTCTACCCGCCTTAAAGGCCGGCGCGCCGTTGCTGCTTGGCCTTGCGGGAGCGCTCGGCGCTGCGGCGATGACGTATTTGATCGCGGGAGGCAAGCGGGGCACGCCGGTGCGAATGGCCGTGGCCGGCATGATTGTCGGCTTGGTGCTCTCTTCCTTCACGAGCGCGCTGCAGCTGCTGTTCGAGACCGAAGCGTCCCAGCTGCTTGCCTGGGGAGCCGGCTCGCTCGTACAGAACGACTGGAGCGGCGTACAATATGCCGCGCCATGGATCATTGTCGGAATCGTTTTTGTGATGTTTCGCGCACGCGCTTTCGACATGCTGGAGCTTGGGGAGGAGACGGCCCGTTCCCTCGGCCAGAAAGTGGATACGGCGCGCTTCACCGGCATCGCTGCCGCTGTCCTGCTTGCCGGCGTGACGGTAAGCGTCGTCGGACCGATCGGTTTCGTCGGCTTGATCGCGCCGCATCTGATCCGGCTTATGGGCTTGCGCCGCCATCTGTACCTGCTGCCGGCCAGCGCCTTATGGGGGGCGGTAATTCTGGTCGGCGCCGATACGATCGCCCGGATGTTCCGCAGCTCGATCGGCGAGCTGCCGGCGGGGGCAGTTACGGCCCTCATCGGCGCGCCGTGGCTCATCTGGCTTACCGTACGCGTGATGAAGGACAGGCAGACTCAGGAAAACGGCTCGTCCATGAGTATCGGGGCAACCGGTGCGCGCATTCCGTATCCGGTACTCGTCGCCGGGGCTTTGCTTATGCTGGCGGTTTTGATCATCGGCGGTTTAATGGTGGGGACTTTGCGGCTATCTATAAGCGAAGTATGGCTTGCGATGACGGGCGGAGGCCAGGAGTTTGCGCGCAACGTCGTGATGGACCTGCGTCTTCCCCGGATATTGGTCGCGGCATTTGCAGGCGCAGCGCTGGCGATTGCCGGCTCGATGATGCAGGGCGCCGTGCGCAACCCGCTCGCCGATCCGTCGGTCATCGGGGTCACCTCCGGAGCGGGCTTCGGGGCGCTTGCCGTCATTGTGTTATGGCCGCAGGCTTCGGCCGCGATGCTGCCTGTAGGAGCCATCGCCGGTGCGGTGCTGGCGGCGGCCCTCGTATACGCGTTTTCCTGGAGGAAAGGATTTAATCCGATCGTCCTTATTCTGGTCGGGATTGCCGTCTCCGCGATCGGGACGGCGGGCATCCAGTTTTTCGTAATCAAATCCGGAATCGCCGCGGCGCCGGGGCTTGCCTGGCTCGCTGGCAGCACCTATGCGCGCGGTTACGACGAATTGCTGCGTCTCGTCATCGCGGTCGGCTTGCTCGGACCGTTCGCATGGCGGCTTGGTAGGAGAATGGACCTGCTTGCCTTCGGGGATCAAGTGTCGCTGGGACTGGGGCTGAAGCTTCAGAGCACGCGTCTGATTGCGACCGCAATCGCCGTGCTGCTGGCGGCAGCGGCGGCTTCCGCCGTCGGCTCGATCGGATTTATCGGGCTGCTCGCGCCGCATGCGGTCCGTCTGCTGGTCGGCCACCATCATCGCAGAGCCGTCGTGCTTTCCGCGTTGATTGGCGCCCTGCTTCTCGTCGCAGCCGACCTGATCGGCAAAACGGTCATCGCACCGAAGGAAATCCCCTCGGGCATTATCGTAGCTCTGCTCGGAACGCCGTATCTGCTTATGCTCATGTACCGGAGCGCGGTGCGGAAGTGACGCGTCAACCTATGGAAGAGAAAGACACCTATCCCTGGTAGGTGTCTTTTGGCTTTTTGGGCTGGAGCGAACGAACGCAGTAAGAGCGGTTTGTACCCTTTATTTTGTCCGAAACCTCGATTGGACAAGAAATAAGAGCGGTTTGGAGCTGCTAAAATCGGCGATAAGGGTGCAGACGCGTCGAGTGAGTTGAAATAAGGGGTGCAAACCGCCTCTATTCGTCTCGATCGTCCCCATATGCCGAAAATAGAGGGTACGAGAGACTCTTAATTGCGGGGTTCACCTCACGAGCTCCAAAGCGTCACGGCCTCCCTTCACCAGCCGCATGGACTTCCTTCGACACCCTTTTATTTTCCCTGCTACCGTGCCGCCCTGCGGCATGGACATCTTCTTTGTTTAGGGACGCATTCCGCTTTCGGCGAGGCTGAACACGTTCTGTTCAAAAAAACGAAGAGGCTGAGGGGCCCATCGGAGGTCGAGCGGGTAGCAAACGGCAGAAGGAATGATAAATATTTCTTATATAAGCAAATTGTACTATTCTAAATATGTCGAATTTGTTACAATGAGCAAGTGTTCGACCTGATTGATTAAGGAGGAATGGAATTTTGACAAATTCTAAAGTGTTAAAATGGGTATCGGGTTCGCTGGAACTTTTTCTGGCCATCCCCATTTTAGGAGCGCTGGTGGTGATGGGAAGTTATTATACGGTACTCGGTGCCATGCTCGTTCTCCATATTGTGACCCTGGTCCTGTCCAAGCAAAATAACGAGCCCATTTACGGTTCGGTGCTGGGAATCATCACCTCGCTGGTAGCCTGGATTCCGCTTGTAGGCTGGATTCTCCACCTGCTCTCCGGGATCTTCCTTATGGTTACCGCCGCTCAGAAGAGCAAACCGCCCGCATCCCATCATTATTAAGATCATCCCGCACACATCCGTTCATCGGAACGGCCGTAAGCGCCAAGAAGCACCCGTAAGGGTGCTTTTTGCATGCCCGGGTAGCGGCGGAATGACCATGTTCAACGAAAAAGACACCCGCCCCCGGGTGCCTTTCCTGTTTCATTCGCCGCCTGATGCGCTCACGCGAGTCCCGTGCGTCTCTCGAATCGCCGGCAGTACGCCTCCAGCTCGCGGAAGGATACCGTATAAAACGCCAGCTCGTTCACGACCGACCGGGTCGAGCCGGGCAGCGCGCTGAATTTGGCGAAAAGCTTATCCGGATCCGTCGGGTCCGCGGCAGTCCAGAACTGAACCTGCTCGACCTCGGGATTGCCCTCCCGAATCAGATCGATAAGGGCGCGCAGGCCCTGGACGAACAAGGAGGTACGCCGGTATTCCGCCAAAATGAAAGCAACCTCCACCTGGCAGATGTGCCGATCTTCGTAACCGTTAGCACCGGTGCCGTAGACGAAGCCCGCCGCGCCGACGGTGTCGTAGGACTCTTCCTCGTAGGCAAGCATAGCTTTGCCGAAGATGAGAGGACTGCCGACGAAGCTAAGCTTCATGGCGAACGAATAAGGCAGGTTCAACTCCGCATGATGCTGGAGCAGAAATTCAATGTACGACTTAAAGTTCATTTCCAGTTCGCATGGACGAAATAGAAACGTCATTATTTCGGTTGTGCTCTCAGGGAATCGTTAGTAATAACGATTCTGCCGAATCCGCTGCCTTTTGTAGGTTTTTTACCGAATCCGAGTGGTGGAATCATGTGCCGCACCTCCTATACGAGATTGAAATAAAATAGGTTTAATATCCTAATTATACCTTGAGAAACGAATTTAAAATAGCTATGATTCTGTTAATTTTGACACAAAAAACGATTTCTTTGCCGAGGTTTCCTTCACGCTCATACCGGCTTTCGGTAAGTCTGGCATACAGCCTGCACAAGTATTCGTTCTCCGCCAGGGCGGCCAACCGGATTTCCTCTACTTCCGGATGGGCCGCGGCGATGTCGTACACCATACGCCGGAACCCGTTCAGAAACAGACGGGTCCCCCGGTAAGCCGGATCTACAATGACGATGTCGATCAGCGCGATATTTTTATCCTGGAACTCCTGCTCCGCCGTCCCGTGATAATAAGCGGAGGCTCCGATGACCCGCTGATCGGCATCGAGAGCCAGATACAGATGTCCGTCCGTCAGATAGGAATACAGCAGGGAGATTGCGTCCAGCGTTGTAAAGGAAGGATGCACGTCTTGTTTGTTTTGCAAAAAAAACAACCCGATTTTGGCGTAATCGTCATCCGTGACGCAATGTTGGAAATGTGCTGACATCGTGCTTTCCTTTCTGGCCATGCCGTCATAATCGCTTCTTCAGCGTTTGTTCCAGCGCCTGGAGAATTTGAGGATATTCGGCCGTCAGCCGATCGAACGACTCCCGTCTCACCGCAATCAGCACGGAAGGTGCCATCGCTCTTACTGTAGCGGTGCGCGGAATGTTTTTCAGCAGCGCAATCTCCCCGAAGTGGTCGCCGTCCTGCAGAACGGCGACTTGCTTCTCTCCTTCACCGGGGAATTGCTTCCGGACCTCAAATTTGCCGCGGACGATGATGTAAAACTTATTGGCTTCCTCGCCCTCGCGGACGACGTCCTCCCCTTCCTGACAAAGCTCGGTCGAGAACAAGCCGGCGATATTCTGGAGCAGCCGCCGGTCGATTCCGTCGAAGAAGGGCAGCTTCGCCAGCCGCTGAACTTCCACGGTAGCATGAAGCCCGTCGCTGGACAGATGGAAGCCGTGCTGCTTCTCCCATAGGCTGTGGTACAATCCGCTGTGTTGCACAAGCTCCTCGTGGGTGCCGGACTCCGCGATCCGGCCCTCGTGGAACACGTAGATCCGGTCCGCATGAACGACGGAGGCCAGCCGGTGGGTGACGGAGATAATCGTCATCTTCTGGCGGATCTGCTGAATCAGCTCGTTAATATCGGCTTCGGTCGCAGGATCGAGCGCCGACGTCACCTCGTCGAGCAGCAGCAGCTTCGGTTTTCTCAGCAGCGCCCGGGCAAGCGCGATCCGCTGGCGTTCGCCGCCGGACAACGTACCGCCTTCCTGGTGAATCCAAGTCTCATACCCCGACGGCCAGCGGGTTATAACATCATGAATCTTCGCCTGTTTGGCGGCTTCGATCATCGCTTCTTCGGTTGCCTCCAGGTTGTCCAGCAGCAAGTTGTCGCGAATCGTCGCGTTAAACAGAAACGTTTCCTGGGTAACGAGCGTTGCCAGCTTTCTTAAGGAAGCTTCGCTGACCGTGCGCAGGTCGTGACCGTTAATCTTCACCGTCCCTTGACCGGGATCGTAGAAACGGGACAGCAGCTGCAAAGCGGTGCTTTTGCCGGAGCCGCTCGGCCCGACGAAGGCCACGTAGCTGCCGGCCGGGATGTGCAGGCTGACGTTACGGAGCTGATCGGACTCTTCGGTATAGCCGAACGTAACCTGATCCATCCGGACTGAAGAGACGGAGGCGGGCAGTTCTACGGCTTCGGCCGCTTCAGGGATGTCCGGCTGATGGTCGATCAATTCGCCGACCCGGCGGAAGCTGGTGCTCGAATCAATCAGATTCGGAATCAGAAACGATAAGTTGGAGCCGGCTTGCCCGACGCTCATAAACAGCGTGAAAAAAGCCATAAAGCCGCCGATCGTCATCTCGTCTTGGAAAATGAAATAACCGCCGAGGCCCATCATAATCCCGTTCAAAATCAGCAAAGCGGTCAAAGGCATACGTTCCATCAGAGAGTTGGTTACGTGCAAGCGCAGGCCGAACGAAAACAGCTCGAGAATTTGCCCCCGCGCGCGCTCCCGGAACCGCTGCTGCTGATGCAGCCCTTTAATGGTCCGATGCCCCTTGGCCATCTCGTCAATCGTATTGGAGAAGCGCTCCTGAGCTTCCTTGTAGTTCCGGTTGGCAGCTTCGGCACGTCCTTGAAGCAGCCGGGGGCCGACAAACATCAGTGCAGAGCCGGCCAGCACGGCCAGCGTCAGCTTCCATTCGATCGAGAACAGCATGCCGAGGCCGAGCATAATATTTAACAATTCCTTCAGAAAGAAAGGACTGGTGAACCGAATGGCGTTTTCGATGGACGACATATCCGACGAGAAGCGGGTGACCAGATCGCCGACTTTATAGCGCTGATAGAAGGGAAGGGACTGCTTCTGCAGATGCGCGAACAAGTCGGTTCTGAGCTGACGGATCACTCCGCCGCTCAGCTTCCCGAGCGAGTAATCCCCGAATTGGCCCGCCGCGATGTTGAAAAGCCCGCCGCCGATCAAGATGCTCATGATGAGAAGGAAAACCTGAAAATCTTTGGGCGTAAACGCTTCGTCCACTAAATATTTGAGGCTCAGGGGGGCTGCAACCGAATAGGCGACCTCGACAAAAATACTGAATATGAAAATGCCGCTCAGCAGCTTATAGCGCTTAAGCTGGTGCAAGAGGATCTTGATTAAACTCAACTCAAATCGCCGCCTTCCAGTACCCATAGATTACCGTAGATTATTCATG
Organism: Paenibacillus sp. GYB004; assembly: GCF_036577605.1. Classification (NCBI taxonomy): domain Bacteria; kingdom Bacillati; phylum Bacillota; class Bacilli; order Caryophanales; family Paenibacillaceae; genus Paenibacillus; species Paenibacillus sp. GYB004. Next base: position 30,413 of record NZ_JARBDB010000063.1, on the reverse strand, counting down.
CTGTAAACGGTTCCTGCCAGGCGCTTCGGCTTAATTCCGGTCCGCAAGTCCATGGGCGTGAAGCTCTCCCGCAAGCCCCGGCTGCCCATCGTATTCAGGCGTTGTCCCGCACCGGTCAGGTTCTGCGACTGTCAACGCCTGGCGGCGTGTATGAACAGCTCCTTCGTAAACTTGATCCATTCCCTGGCTGCATGGGACATATACCCTTCCCGCCTCCAGGCCATATCGAGCCGCCAAGGGATGACCGGGTCCGTCAGGACGGCCGCTCTCACCTTGCCCGGATTCAACTGCCGGCACATCGTCTCGGGCAGCATGGCGATCCCCAGATCGGCGCCCACCATCTCTCCGATAAAATCCCACTGGGAGCTTTCATAGACGATATGAGGATCGAAGCCGACCGTACGGCATTCGGAGATGATCCGGTCGTGCAAAGCGAAGTCGCTGTTGAACAAAATAAACCGCTCCCCCGCAAGCTCCGCCAGCCGGATCTGCTCGCGATCCGCCAGCGGGTGGGCAGGGGGCAGGATGACCTTTAACCGGTCTTCGACCAGGGTGAAGGAATCGAACAGGACCTCGTCGATCGGCCACAGCGCGACCCCGACATCGAGAATGCCTTCGGACAAGCTTTCCTCGATTCGCTTGGCCCCGTTCTCCATCATCTTGATTGCTATGTTCGGGTATTGCTCCCGAAACTTCTTGATCACCTGCGGGAAAAAGCTCGAGCCTGCCATCGGCGGAATGCCGAGCCGGATGCTGCCCGTATTCAGGTACGTCAGATCATGCAAAGCCGCCTCCAGCCCGTCGAACAGCTGGAGAATCGGCCCGGCGTGGCTTACGATCGTTTCTCCGGCGGCCGTCAGCTTGATGTGTCTGCCCTCCCGGACGAATACTTCGACCCCGAGCTCATTTTCCAGATTTTTAACGATTTTGCTGATCGTCGGCTGGGTCAGGTGCAGTGCTTCCGCTGCTTTGGTAAAGCTGTTATGCCTGACGATTTCGGTGATGTATTGCAAGTGGCGGATGTCCAAAGCGGTTGCTCCTTCCATAGATAAAAGGAATGAAAACCATTCTATATATTGATTTTACGCATGAAAGGCGATCTTGTATACTTTTTACAAAGGAGCTGGACAGCGTGAGAAAAATGGCGGGGATCGCGCTTCAAATTTTATTTTTTGTCGGCATAGCCCAAATCGCGGACGGTCTCGCTTCAATCCTTCCTATCCCGGTTCCGGGAAGTATTGTGGGGATCGTTCTTTTATTTGTTCTGCTGAAGCTGAAGATCGTCCGTCTCGGGTGGATCGAGCAGGGCTCCAACTGGCTGATTGCCCAGATGCTGCTGTTTTTTATACCGGCTACTGTTGGCATTATGAACTATAAAAACATGTTTATGACGAGCGGACTTCGGATTATAGGCACGATCGCGATCAGTACGGCGGCTGTCATGATATGTTCGGGTTATATCGGCGAACGGATCGCTGCGCGCAAGGAAAGGGAGGCGTCATGATGGACGCGGTATTATGGCTGGGCTGCACGATCGCGGTCTACTGGGCGGCCAAACGGCTGTACAAGAAATATCCGAAAATGTATATGTCGCCGCTGCTTCTTACGCCGGTCGTCCTGATCGGCCTGCTGGCAATTAGCGGAGCTTCGTTCCAAACGTACAACGAGGGAGGCGTCTGGCTCTCGAACATGGTCGAACCGGCGACCATCGCATTAGCGGTCACGATGTATAAGCATATCGATCTGCTGAAAAAGCACGCCTTCGTCATCGTAGTCAGCGTCGGCTGCGGGGCGCTGACCGGAATCGTCACCTCGGCGGGACTGGCCCGTTTGTTCGGCCTGACCTCGGAGCTGATCGGCAGCCTCACTCCCCGTTCCGCGACGACGCCTATCGCGGTGTCGATAACCGGGCTGATCGGCGGCATCCCGACTATTGCCGCTGTAGCAACGCTTATCACCGGGCTGCTTGGTTTAGTGATCGGACCGCCCATCGTAAAATGGTGCGGAATCCGGAGCTCGATCGCCCAAGGGATTTTGTTCGGGACAAGCGCTCATTCGGCCGGGATCAGCAGGGCGTCGGAGTATGGTACGGCAGCGGGATCGATCGCGGGAGTCGCTATGCTGCTGACGGCATTCGTTACGCTGGGCGCCGCCCCGTGGATGATTGAATGGTTCCGCTAGACGGCGGGTCTGCCGCCTTTTTTTACCGGAAGCCGATCAACCGCCTTTTGCCTGCGAAGGAATAATTCCATATAATGAGGAATAGGTGTATACTTCGACGGTTTAAGGAGGTGACTGAGATTATGGACGATGAGCCAGAGGAAGCGGGCGATAGGATTCAGTCCGCAGGGTTGCATAATACAATCAAAATTTACGGGAAAACAAGTTACTATCCTCGGCATTGACTTTCCGTCCGGCTATTGGAGCTGCAGGAAAGACAATGACCTGACTACCTTGGATGGAGGAGGAGCAACTTGTTTACAGAAATTTTGGTTCTTATTGTACTCATTGTGCTGAATGCGTTTTTTGCTGCCTCGGAGATCGCCTTGATCTCGTTGAACGATAACAAGATCCGATCAATGGCCGATGCGGGGCACAAAAAAGCGAAACTGTTGCAGAGCCTTCTGAGCGAACCGAGCCGTTTCTTGGCCACTATCCAAATCGGGATTACGCTAGCCGGATTTTTGGCGAGCGCTTTCGCGGCCGAAAGTTTTGCCGGCAGAATGGCGCAGTACTTGTACTCGGCGGGAGTCCCTTTGCCGCAAAGCATGCTGGAGACGATATCGGTCATCCTGATTACGCTGCTTCTGTCTTATTTTACGCTTGTCCTGGGCGAACTCGTCCCGAAGCGGCTGGCGATGCAGAAGTCGGAATCGATCTCCATGTTTGCGGTCACACCGCTTACGTTTTTGCTGAAAATATCGGCGCCGTTCGTCAAATTGCTGACTCACTCGACGAACCTGCTCGTCCGTCTGATGGGGGTCGATCCTCATGAGAACAAAGAACAGGTGACGGAAGAAGAAATCCGGATGATGGTCGATGTTGGCAACGAGAACGGGACGATTCAGGAAACCGAGAAAATGATGATTAACAACATCTTCGAATTCGATAACAAGGCGGTCTCGGATATTATGACCCACCGGAGCTCGGTTACCGGCCTTCCGCTGAATTTGTCACTGAAAGAAGTGGCCGGGATGGTCAATATCGAGAAATATTCGAGATATCCGATATTCGAAGACAATATCGATAATATTGTAGGCATCCTGCACGTGAAGGACATCATGAAATATATCGAAGAAGGCAGCGAAGAGACGTTCGTCATTCGCGACATTATTCGTACGCCTTACTTCATTCCGACCTCCAAACGGATCGACGAGCTGTTTAAGGAGCTGCAGAAAAACAAGGTGCATATGGCGGTCGTCATCGACGAGTACGGCGGCACGGCCGGGATTGTCACGATCGAGGATCTGCTCGAGGAGATCGTCGGCAACATCTTCGACGAGCACGACGAGGAAGAGAAGGAATTCGAGCAGATGGACGACAGTACGTACGTCATCAACGGAAGTCTCAGTCTGCGGACGCTGAAGGACGTGCTGAACGTTCCTTTGCCGGTCGAAGACTACGACACGGTCAGCGGCTTCGTAGTCGGCCAGCTGGGCCGAATTCCGCTTGAGGATGAGAGGCCGGTCGTGGAGTACGAAGGATTGATCTTTCAAGTCGAGGAAGTCGACGAGAAGCGGATCAGCAAAGTTCATGTACTCCGGGCAGCGGCCGAATCCGCCTCCGATACCGAATCCGAGTAGCTGTCTCACCGCAGCGCCAGCGAGAATGAGGCTGAGCCGGCACCGTCCACCAACGCGTTCCCCTGTGACGCCCGGGCGGTGCTTTTCACATGTTGGCACGGCCGCGCAATGACAGTTTTTTTGAAGCATAGTTTTCGCAAACTCATGACTTCAGTCATGAGTTAGAAAACATCGGATAGGGCGTGGCTTATGCCACGTTAACTATCCGATACATGTTTAGGTGACTATTACAACAATCCCTTTAATGTCAAGGTTTCTATAGGTGAACAACGCTGACATAGGTTATCCTGTAATCAGAGGTGATTATGTGTCAAGGTTTCCTGGTCGATGTTTGGCTCCATGCTAGAGTACAAAGCGAAGTGGTATGGCCGCATAGTAGTGGCTGTAGGCTCAACATTCGCATCTTCGCAATTATGCTCCTGCTGTAGCTATAAGCACAAAGATGTAAAAGATTTGAAGTTGCGTGAATGGGACTGCCCGGAATGTGGAGCGCATCACGACCGAGACTTTAACGCAAGCCTGAATATTCTTGCCGAAGGCAAAAGACTTCTTGCTGTGTAATCCTTACACGAACTGTCGGAACGACAGGGTTAGCTTGGTGAACTTCTCTTCGTTAGAAGGGACTACCCAAGAATCTCGTGACTTTAGTCATGAGAGGTTCAAAGTTGGATCAAGTTTGCTATACTTAAACCCTATACGGTATACATACGATGGAGGTATTTTCGTGGAAAAGATCAGAGTAGGCATTGTAGGGTACGGCAATCTGGGCCGCGGTGTGCAAAGTTCGATCGCGCAAAACCCGGATATGGAGCTTGTAGCAATCTTCACAAGACGTCAGCCCGAAGGCATCCAGTCTTCCGTTCAGATGGTTCATATGTCCGAGATCGAGAGCTATATCGGGAAAGTGGACGTTATGATCTTGTGCGGGGGTTCCGCTACGGATTTGCCGGAGCAGGGGCCGTTCCTCGCGTCCATGTTCAACACCGTAGACAGCTTCGACCGCCATGCGAAAATCCCCGACTATTTCGACGCCGTTGACGGGGCGGCCCGCAAAGGTGGACACGCCAGCGTCATCTCCACCGGATGGGACCCGGGCTTGTTCTCGCTGAACCGGCTGCTCGCCGAAGCGGTTTTGCCGGAAGGAAACGACTACACGTTCTGGGGGAAAGGGGTTTCCCAAGGACATTCCGACGCGATCCGCCGCATAGCGGGCGTGAAGGCCGGCGTGCAGTATACGATTCCTAGCGACGAGGCCGTCCAGCGGGTCAGAGACGGGGAAAATCCGGAGCTGTCCACCCGGGAGAAACATCTGAGAGAATGCTTCGTCGTGGCAGAGCCGGGCGAAGACTTGGCGCGGATCGAGCGCGAGATTACGACGATGCCTAACTACTTTGCCGACTATGAGACGCGGGTTCACTTCATCAGCGAAGAAGAACTGAAGCAGAGTCATTCGGCGATGCCGCACGGCGGCCTCGTATTCCGCAGCGGCAAAACCGGCGAGAGCAGCAAGCAGATCATCGAATTCGGACTGAAGCTGGACAGCAACCCGGAATTTACGGGCAGCGTGCTGGTCGCTTACGCGAGAGCGATCCACCGTTATGCGAAGGAAGGCTTTATCGGGGCGAAGACGGTATTCGATATTCCGTTCAGCTATTTGTCTCCAAAATCGGGGGCTCAGCTTCGCCAAGAGCTGCTGTAAAGCTTCTCGGCCGGTAAACGGAGGGAGGTGCGGCGCATGAGCTTTATCGTGGAACGGATCGAGACCAAAATCGAATTTTTCGAAGCTTTCGATCTTCGCACGCTGGAGAGGAAGATCGAGGAGCAGATTCATAATAATAAGGTGCTGCTGCTGGACGTCAAGTCGGTTCAGCATCAGGCGACGTTTCACCCGCAAGCCGACAAGATGCTGTACACCGCTGTCGTGCATTTTGCGGTCAAGCAGTTGCCCTAGCGCCAGCGCCGCCCGGAACCCGGGATGGGCCTGAGAGGGGCACAAGAGACGTATGCGCAGGAGCGCATGCGTCTTTTTGTGCAGCTGCGCAAGTCATGCAAGGCCATCGGCCGCGGCTGACGAGGAAGTTTGTCCGAGCGGATCTGCCCTTCCGCCGAAGCGTCCCGGAACGAATTGTGTGTCGAAACTCCGAACATCGTGCGTATTTCCTAATAAATACCTGTGAACCAAACGTGTTTTGGTATATATTCCTTCAAAGGCCATCAGTTCTCAGACTAGAGGTGCAGCCATGAATCTAAGCATTCGCTGGAAAATTGTACTGATTTACTCCGTCATCGTTGCGCTTGGCATTGTAGCGTTGTCGGGTTATGCGTCGATTTCGATGAACCGGGAAGTCGTCGGGATTGTGAGCAAGCAGCTGGAAGCGGACCTCGAGATCGGCAAGGTGCTGCTGCAGGAAGACGTCCCCGGCGAGTGGAGCGAGAAGGACGGCAGTTTATATAAAGGGCATACGCTGCTGAACGACAACTTCGTATTCGTCGACAAGCTTGCCAAGCTGTTGGGCAACGAGGCGGCGGTGACAGTATTTGTCGGCGATACCCGCGTCTCGACCAATGTGACGGTAGACGGCAAGCGGGCGGTAGGCACGAAAGTGTCGGATGAAGTGAGGCAGAAGACGTTAGTGGAGAAGGGGAGGTTTCTCGGCCTCGCTCAAGTCGTGGGGGCGGATTATCAGGCGATCTATGAGCCGATCCTGGACGGAAAAGGAGAGGCTATCGGCATTTTGTTCATCGGCATCCCGAACCGGATCTTCGAGGAGGCGCAGCACGGCTTTCTCCGCCACATGATCACAGCGGGCTTGCTCGGCGTAATCGTGCTGGTCGTCTTGGTCTGGTTCGGCAGCGGCAAGTTTACGAGGCCGCTCACGAGGCTGGCCGACGTAACCGCCCAAGTGGCGTCGGGCGATTTGCAGGCGAAGACCGACCCGCTGCGCTCGAAAGACGAGATCGGCAAGCTGAACGGCTCGGTTCAGGGGATGATCGACAGCTTGCGCGAGTTGATCGGACATATTCACCAGGCGGTCCGGCAAGTAGTCGGCTACTCCGCTCAGCTCGCCGCCAGCGCCGAGCAGACCAAGGCGTCCGCCACCGATATTACGGATACGATGCAAGGCATGGCCTCCGGTGCGGAAGTTCAGGTCCAGGCCGCGGATGAAAGTGCGAGGGCGATGGAAGAGATGGCGTCCGGCATTCAGAAAATCGCCGAATCGGCCTCCTACGTAAATGAAGCCTCCGGCGAGATGGTACGGCAGGCGGACGCCGGCAATGCTTCAGTCCAAACCGCGGTAGGCCAGATGGAGGTCATGAGTCGATCCATCGCGGACGTATCCGAAGCGATTCGTGAGCTGACCCGTCTCTCTGCAGAGGTGGAACAGATGGCTGCGGCGATTAAAGGCATCTCCTCGCAAACGAATCTGCTGGCCTTGAATGCGGCCATAGAAGCGGCTAGAGCCGGGGAGCATGGGAAAGGCTTCGCCGTCGTCGCTGCCGAGGTGCGCAAGCTGGCCGAGCAGGCCGGCGTGCAGGCGGAGCAGATCACCGGGCTGATCGAACGGATGCAGACGGCTACGACAGGTGCTGCGGCCAAGATGACGCAAGGGATGGAGGAAGTCCGCATCAGCGTCGATCGGGTGGAGCAGGCCGGCCGCACGTTTGCCAGCATCGTAGCCTCGACGAAGGACGTAACGGCCCAGATCGAGGAAGTATCGGCCGCGTCCGAGCAATTGTCGGCCGGAACGGAGCAGATCGCCGCCTCCATCACGGAAATCGCCAGGATTGCCAGACAATCGGCCTCTGGCATCGAGGAAGCGGCTGCCGCCTCGGAGGAGCAGCTTGCATCGGTGGATGAGATCTCGCGGTCCTTGGAGGCGATGAACGGGATGACGGGGCAGCTCGAGCGGCTGGTGGGCAAGTTTAAAGCGTAGGCAGGCTGCGGAAAACCGTTCTGAGATCGGTCCAGCCGGCTGAATTGTTAACACGAAAGATCCGGCAGGCGAACCGGGACATGGGTAACTTTTAAATACGAGTTCAAAAAGTCCGGTTTTCAGCACCGAGAAGATGGGATGAAACTGGGAAATGAGGAGCGTAGCGTAGTGGCAGCTACGTGAGCACCGGAAGTTCCGGCTGAATTCCATATTCGATGTCGACAGGCTTCCTGACCGGCTTGGTGATCAAAAGTGGACTTTTTGAACAACATCTTAAAGGGGAATGTCGTTTTTGATGAAGGTTTTGGCTAAGCTTTCAACATGAAGGTCCCGGTTCGTTTTATCGTAATCCTCCAGCACATCGATCACATATTCTTCACCGGCCTCGGTTGCTCTAAAAATGAATTTTTCCGTATCCTCGATGCGCACATTGTGGCCGCAAGCCTTCAAGCATTGTTCGAAATCCTGGAGCGTAGGCTGCGCACCGGGTTCCAAATAAATAAGTCCGCGCAGCAGCTTGGTTTCGTCCTTACGGAAAATTTTAAAGTAAACGGTATGTTCTTTACGCATAATTGTAGCCTCCTATAGGACATTCCTCATGTAAAATCTAGGTATGGTACCATCATATTTTCATTGCCGGGCTTTTGTCTATAGATTTTGCCAACTGCCAACGATTTGTCGTTTTTACATTCGTTTTGGGAGCGGCGATAAATCGGATTTGCTTTTTGAAATCGGATATGCTATGATACAGATACTGAAATTTTGACCTGAACTCACATATTGTAGAGGGTTATTATTTTCTGTGAATAACCTTGTCCAATATGTGATTTTTTATTTTAAAGCAAAATAAAGGTCATGTAATTTATTTAGGAGGTAATTCAATATGCAAACAGGAACAGTAAAATGGTTTAACGCAGAGAAAGGTTTCGGCTTCATCGAAGTTGAAGGCGGAAACGACGTATTCGTTCACTTCAGCGCAATCGTTGGCGACGGCTTCAAATCGCTGGACGAAGGCCAACGCGTAGAGTTCAACGTTGTTCAAGGCAACCGCGGACCACAAGCTGAGAACGTAGTTAAACTGTAAGAAGCACGAACACATAAAGCCCCAAACCTTTGCGTTTGGGGCTTTATTACTTAAATGCGGTCTGTAGCTCGATAGCGGTGACTTGTCAAAGCGAGCTGTAATGAGTGGGAACCGAAGCTTCTCATACTGACGATGGATCACTATTAGAGGGAAAAGAGGGACGTCATGTACTATTCACGCAGAAAGCCGCTGGACGAAATTCCACAGGAGCTAACGCTCGTATGGTCTTGCACGAACGAAAAGTGTAACGGTTGGATTCGAGATAACTTCTCCTTTTCGAATCAGCCGATTTGTCCCCAATGTCAATCCGCCATGGCGAAAACCGAAAAGATGATTACCGTGATCGCGAACACAAGCCCCAATTCATCCAAAAAATAAATGGAGATTCATGAAGAAGCCCGGCCGCACGAGGTCGGGTTTTTTGCATTTGGCAAAGCCGCCCTGCCTGTTTCCGTTCCCCTCATTCTTGGGTGCAGGTTATTGTGTGCAGGTTATGTTCGCCTTCGTCAAAACGTATGCACGCGGGCTCTGAGCAAAATAGGAGTCTTCGGTACCTTCTAAGAAAAACGCCGACCCCTTGGAGGAGGTCGGCGTTTCTCGGTTAGCCGGACAAGCCGTGTACGCTTTTTGTAATCATCTCGCGCAGCTCGGCCTGATGCGTCTCGAACTGTTCGGCGGTTATGCTGCCGCTGGTCAGGCGCGACGTGAGCTGCTGGGATAGTTCGGCGACCTGGAGATCGATGACGTCCTCCACATCCACACGCTGCTCCTCGGCGAGGTCGGCCAGCGTGCGGCCGTTGTACAGGGCGTCGTGAATCTCCTCGTCCGACAACCCGCCGAGCACATGCTGCAGCGACGCGACGGTCTCCGGACGCGAGGAATCCCGGGTATGGACGGCAGGATCGGCTTGACCCGGCAAGCCCAAGGAGGCATTGGCTTCTTCATTTTGAAAGACAGTGCTTATGGATATGACGATAGCGATTGTACCGGCTATGATGATTTGCTTCGGATTCATATGATGCATCCTCTTTTCTCTTTTTCACAAAAAAGGCATACTCTCTTATTCATACGTTTGAGCGGGGGATTAGTTGCAAAAAAGTTTTTGGGCTATTCGGGACTCAAGTTCGGACGTTCGAACGAAAAAGGAGAAAAACGTTAAAAAATTGTAAATTCCGGCGAATGCCTAAGGAAACCCAAGATAAACCTGGACAAAACCTAGATAACAGAAAAATCAGAATATTTACACAACATGTGCAGGCAAGTATAATGAGGGTACAACACGGAGAGGGGATAGTCCAATGAAGAAGGTAAGCGAAGCATAATCGTGCATCGGTTACAATCCAAGGGAAGCTGACGAGCTTATCCGTAATCGTCACGGTATGCGGGACCTCAGAGAATCGGGAACCAATTGGATCAACCGACCGGATTGTAAAGGAATTGCAGTACAATCTTCTGAACGGGAAAGGTAAAGGATTGGAAAAATAAAGCGTGCCAAGCATGTTGGATGAAAGGAAAGACGAAAGACCAGTGAATCGAATACTCAAGAAATAGCTTCGTCTGCTGTGCCGCAGATGGGGCTATTTCTGTTTTGGCGGTAAAAGGCTGAAACGTGCCTCTTGCCATCCGCGCAAGAGCGTGATAAAATAATTTCTGACGAAATGACTAAAATGGTATTTTGGTCAGTCGGTCGGGAGGTGAGTTTGATGTCTATTGACCGGAGAAGATTGATCATCGATGCTGCGGCCAAGTCTTTCGCTTTATTCGGTTATAAAGGGACTACGATGGATCAGGTTGCGAAGATCGCCAATGTGGGCAAAGGAACGATTTATACGTTTTTCTCGAACAAAGAAGAGCTGTTTCAGGAAATTATGAACAGGCTGATCGGGGAGATGAAGCGTGTCGCTGAAGAGGTGGTCGATCCGGGCCGCAAGTTTTTCGATAACTTGAACCTCGTGCTTGATCAGCTGCTCGATTTTCGTGAGGAGCATGAGCTGGCGATCAAGCTGTCCCAGGAAGTGAAGGAGATTGGGACCCAGATGGCGCAGGACGGCATCTATCAGATCGAGAAAGCGGTCGTCGGCTACATTCAGCAGCAGGTGCAGGCGGCTGTCGATAAAGGCGAAATCAAGCCGTGCGACCCAGAGATGACTGCGTTCGTCATGTTGAAGCTGTACATGGCGCTTACGGCCGACTGGAAGAAGTCGCACCCCCCGCTGGACAAAACGCGTGTGGCCGAACTTCTTCGGTTTTACTTACAGGAAGGACTGGCTCCGGACTAAGCCGGATGCCGTTTTTTTATCGATAAAATGACTAAATGACCAAAATGGTCAATTGGACAAAATGAGGAAAATGCGTCGGTTTATTGGGTGAAACGGATGAATTCGTCCGAATATATATATTCAGTTATAGGAGTGGGGAACGATGTTTAAAAGTTGGAAGCAGTTCGGCAAAGAACTGACCGCCGTTATGCGCAACCGCAGGGTGTTGATTCCGGTTATTGCGGTGCTGATGATCCCGGTGCTGTATACGGCGATGTTTCTCGGAGCGTTCTGGGACCCGTACGGCCGGCTGAGCGACCTCCCGGTTGCTGTCGTTAATGCCGACAAGGGCGCCGAGTTTAACGGCAAGCAGCTGCAGATCGGTCAGGAGTTCGAGGGGCAGTTGAAGAAAAACCCGCAGTTCGACTGGCGGTTCGTAACGAAGGAAGAAGCGGACGCCGGTCTGAAGAACAATACGTATTATATGGCGATCGAGATTCCGGAAGATTTCTCGGAGAAAACGACGACGCTCACGTCCGATCATCCTGCGGCGGCGAAGCTGGCATTTCTCCCGAACGAAAGCTATAACTTCCTGGCGTCGCAAATCGGCAATACTGCGGTAGAGAAGATGAAGGCTCTGCTGAATAAAGAAGTGACGGAAGCTTATGCTAGAACGGTATTCGGACAAATGGAGCAGCTCGTCGACGGCATCGGCCAGGCGAGCGACGGCGCAGGCAAGCTCGCCGAAGGCACGACGAAAGCGAAGGACGGAGCGGTGCAGATCGAGCAAAATCTGAATAAGCTCGTCACCGGTTCGGTCTCGCTGAAGGAAGGCGTCTCCCTGCTTCAAGCAGGAGGCGGCCAGCTGAATAACGGCGCCGCCGCGCTCGGCGGAGGCGCAGCCGGACTAGCGGACGGGCTCGCCAAGCTGGACGCGGCCCGTCAGGAACTTGGCGCAGGCGCCGCCACGATCGGCGAAGGCGCGGAATCGCTGCGCTCCGGCTCGGAGAGCCTGAGCGGCGGGCTGACGCAGCTGGCCGAAGCAAGCGGCAAGCTGTCGGCAAGCTCTGCGCAGACGGAGCAGGCGTCCGGCCGGCTTGCGGCGGGATTGGCGCAGTCGGCTGCAGGCTCTGCGAAGCTGGAGGAAGGCGCGGCCGGGCTGGCGAAGGGCCTCGAGCAGCTCGCCGGGGCCGACCCGCGGCTGGCCCAGGACGCCGGCTTCCAAAGCCTGCTGGCGGCAAGCAAGCAGCTGTCGGCGGGGCTGGCCGAAGCCAAGACGGCGCAGCAGAAGCTAAGCGGCGGAGCCGAGCAATTGCACGCCGGACTCGATCAGATGAAGAGCGGCATGGCCACATTTGACGGCAAGCTGAAGGAAGCGCAGGCCGGAGGGCAGCAGCTCGCCGCGGGAGGACAAAAGCTGTCGGCCGGTGCCCGCGAGTGGACGGCAGGCATGACGATGTTCGGTACCAAGCTGGCCGAAGCCAAAAACGGCGGAGCCGAGCTGGCGGCGGGAGCCGGGCAGCTAGCCGGAGGCGCTGCGGAGCTGCAGCAAGGTCTGAACCGGCTGGCTGTGAACATCGGGCCGTTCGTAGAAGGCTCCACCCAGCTGGAGAACGGAGCCCGGCAGGTCGCTTCGGGACTGCTGCAGCTGGATGACGGTTCGCATGAGCTGTCCGATAAGCTGGGTGAGGCGGCTGCCAAAACGTCGGGACTTCAAGTAAACGACTCGATGTACGACATGTTCACCGAACCGGTAGGGCTGGACGTCCAGAAGGTTAATGAGGTGCCCAACTACGGCACGGGCTTTGCTCCTTATTTCCTGTCGCTCGGCTTGTACGTAGGGGCGCTGCTGCTGACGATCGTGTATTCGGTCCGCGAGCCGGCCGTCGTTCCGGCGAACGGACGCAGCTGGTTCTGGAGCAAAGCTTTGACGCTTGCCCTGGTCGGCACGATTCAGGCGCTGATCGCCGATGCGGCGCTGCTGCTTATTTTGAACCTACAAGTGAAGAGCGTTCCGCTGTTCCTTCTGTTCTCGATTATTACTAGCATTACCTTTATGATGCTCATTCAATTTCTGGTCGCTACGATGCAAAATCCGGGCCGGTTTATCGCGATCGTGCTGCTTATTTTCCAACTGACGAGCTCGGCCGGCACGTTCCCGCTGGAGCTGATCCCGGGATGGCTGCAGCACGTAACGCCTTGGCTGCCGATGACGTATTCGGTTGCCGGATTGAAGGATGTCATCTCGAGCGGCGACTTCGGCTCGATGTGGAAGCAGGCGGCGCTGCTCGGCGTGTTCGCGGTACTGTGTGCGGCGATGACGTATGCCTACTTCACGGCGGCTCACCGCAGAATGAAGCGCCGCAAGCAGACGGCTGCGGCAACCCCGGCTGCTGCTAACTGATCGGATGCAGGAGCGGTTTCGGAGGAACGCGCAACAAAGACGAAAACTGTCGGTTAAGCCTGATAGGAGGCTTTCCGGCAGTTTTTTTGCATGTCGGCGCATGAGAAAGCTCATAGGATCGGCAAAGGGGGATTCAGCGAGCGGAGCGGCGCTGGAAGGTTTTGATGCACCTGATCGACGAACAAAGCGGGGAGAGAGAGAGTGGAGAGTAGAGATTGGAGAGTAGAGATTGGAGAGTGAAACGGAAACGGAAGATTCACTTCCTTTATTCGATCGGTTCAACGGTTAGAACAGGCAAAACGGAAGAAAGGCTTCCGCTATTTCTGAGTTTCAACACAAACTCGGCCTTTTATGCCTGATTAGAGGAAGCGATTCTTCCGCTAACACATGCTTTTACCCCCAATAGTCACAATAACGGAAGTAGAATTTCCGCTTTTGCCGGAAAACTCCCTCCCAGAGCGGTTCTTGCTCCAATTCCGCCATATCCGATTGCCCCCAAGCCCCCAAGCCCCCAAGCCCCCAAGCCCCCAAAGCCCCCAAGCCCCCAACCTCCAAAACCTCCAAAACCTCCAAAACCTCCAAAACCCTAAACCCTAAATCCCCTCCCCCAAAAAGCTCCCATTCTGCCCACTACTGCCACGCTCTCCCTTACGCCTATTGACCCCATGTCCCCAAGTCCCCTTCTCGCCGCAAGCTCTTTTCTTGATCGGGTTCACAGTTCCGTGTATCGTAAAGCTAGAACAACACTGTGTTCGTCTCAGTTAGAACGGCGCTGCACACCCGATGCGCTTGTTAGAGGGTGAATAGCGGCAGCAGGCAAGAGGGCCCGAAGGATGCTCTCAAAAACGTTCAGTTGCCGTTCAGGTTCCGCTCAGCATCGGTTCAGGGCGGCGGGCGATAATAGAAGAAGTACACACTGGGGAGGTTTCCAGGATGCGCCAGCTTAAGGGGATTAAAGTGCTGCTTGTCGACGACGAGCCGAATATATTGCAATTTCTGGAGCTGGGTCTGACGAACGAAGGTTTCGACGTACAGACGGCACAGGACGGGATGACCGCGATCACGGTAGCCAGACAATTTCAGCCGCATGTCGCCATTCTCGACGTGATGATGCCCGGGATGGACGGCTTCGAGGTATGCAAGATGCTGAAAAAGTCAGAAAATGTCGCGATCATTATGCTGACGGCCAAAGACGAGGTGGACGACCGCGTGAAAGGGCTGACGCTCGGGGCCGACGACTATGTCGTCAAGCCGTTCAGCTTCGAAGAGCTGCTCGCCCGTATCCATGCCAGGGTACGCAACCAGTTTCCGAATCTGCTGGGCGAAGTGGCTGCCGGGCCGTTCCGGATCGACGATCGCCGCAAAGAGATCAGTTACGCGGATAAAGTGCTGGAGCTGTCTCCTACCGAATACGAGCTGCTCAAATTTTTAGTGACCAACCACGGGCTCGTCCTTAGCAAAAGTATGATTTTGGACAAGGTGTGGGGGTACGATTTCGGCGGCGAGGAAAATATCGTCGAGGTGTACATCCGGTCCTTGAGAGACAAGCTCGGAGACAAGGAGCATCGGGTCATCCGCACGCTGCGGGGAGCAGGATACCGGGTTGATGTGACATGAAGAAGCGGGGACGGTTCCGGTTTCCCCGGGCTTTAACGCCGCATTCGCTGCGGTTCCAGCTGCTGGCCCGGTCTTTGCTCGTAATAGCCGTCATTTTACTGTTTATCGGGTTATTCCAGTACGTGTTCATGCGCGAGTTTTTGTTTAAAAACAAAGCGGAAAGCATGCAGGGCCAGCTTCGCTCGGTTCCCCGGGAGGTGCTTCTGAGCACGGGGGACTGGGAGTATGAAGGGCCGGGAGGGCGCAAGCCGATGCTGTACTTCCCGGATATGACGTTCGCCGTCATCTATGCGTCCGGCACGTTCACCAATATGTCCGGCTGGCCGGAGGCCGGGGAGCCGCCGAGGCTGGAGGATGCGGAATACGAGGAAGCGATGAAGCTGAAACCGAAGGACGGGCTGCACTATACCGTGATGCGCGATGCGCAAGGAGCCGAACAACTCGTCGTGCTGCAGCCGATCGATTCCCGGGGGCGCATCCTCGGCGTCGCCCAGCTAAGCATGAGTACGGCGCCGCTCCACGACGTCGCGGTTAATCAGCTCTTCGTGTTCTCCGTGCTCTCCTTGCTTGCGCTGCTGCTTGGCCTGCTTGCCTTTATTCCCGTATTGCGTCGGACGCTCGTTCCTTTGTCCAAAATCGTGGATACCGTGGAACGGATCGATGCCGGCAATCTCGACGAACGGTTCCCTTCCCGGCAAGGCCAGCAGGAGATCGACCGGCTGGCCGTGTCGTTTAACGGCATGCTGGAGCGGCTGGAGGCTTCCTTCCTCGCGGAGAAAGAGGCGAAGGAACAGATGCGGCGGTTCGTCGCGGACGCTTCTCATGAGCTGCGGACGCCGCTTACGTCGATTCACGGCTTTCTCGAGGTGCTGCTGCGCGGAGCGATGCATCAGCCGAACCAACTGGAGAAAGCGCTGACGAGCATGTACGGCGAATCGGAGCGGATCAACAAGCTGGTCCACGATCTGCTGCTGCTCGCCAAGCTGGACCGCGCGCCTTCCGTCGTATGGAGCGAAGGCGATCTGGGCTGGCTGCTTACAGAGATGGAGTCCCAACTGCGGCTGCTGGCAGGCGAACGGGAGGTGGAGCTCCGGATCGAATCCGTAGTGAAATGCCGGTACGACACGGACAAGATCAAGCAGGTGGTGCTGAATCTGTTCCAGAACGCGGTCCAGCATACCGATCCGAAGTCGGGCCGCATCGGGGTGACTTTAACCGGGACGGAAGACGAGGTTGAGCTTGCCGTAGCGGATAACGGCCCGGGTATTCCCGAGGAGCATCTCCCGCATGTGTTCGACCGCTTCTACCGGGGGGAATCGTCGCGTACCCGCAAGTCGGGCGGGGCGGGACTCGGTCTTGCCATCACGAAGTCGATTGTGGACGCTCACGGTGGGACGATTCACGCCCGGAGCGCGTCTGGAGCGGGGAGCACCTTTACCGTCCGGCTTCCCCGCAGCGGGACGCTGGACTAAGATTGGGAACGGATGGAGCCGAAGGATGATCCGTATGGCGGAAAGCGATGCGGACTTCTTTCGGTTCTTTTTTGGCGTATCCGGATTTTGGTATAAGAAGCGGCCCGCTTACAAAAGATACTTGAATCTACCAAGATCAGCCTGCCATACGGGAGAGAATCGATGCGAACGGATAAAAAGATTACCGCCTTTCAGCTGTATATGATGCTTATGCTGTTTATCGGTATTTCCAATCACGTCCTGCTGATTCCCGTTCTGCTCTCGACAGCCAAAAGAGATTCCTGGATCGGCGCCGCCGCCGCCATACTGCCTGCTCTGCTATGGGTAGCGCTGCTGTATGTCACGATCCGCACGACCGACCGGAAGAAGCTGACCGACTGGCTGCACCAACGGTACGGGATCGTTCCCGGCGCTATACTTCGATTCGTCCTGATCGTTTATTTCGCCATCGTCGGATTTGTGTCGCTTCTGGATACGATCACCTGGACGCAAGTGACGTATTTGCCCCGCACGCCGAGACTCGCGATCGCTCTGGCCCTCCTGCTCGTCTGCTGGTTTGCCGCCAAAAGGGGAATACGGGCGATCGCCGTCACGTCGGGGATTCTGCTGCCTGGCGTAGTTTTTCTCGGCTACATGGTAGCGAGCGCCAATCTGCAATATAAGGATTACAGCCTGCTTTTTCCTTTGTTCACCCACGGCTACACTTCGGCTCTGAACGCAATGGGATACACGTGCGGGGCGTTGTTCGAGCTTACGATCGTTTTGTTTTTGCAGCAGCACGTCTCGAATAAGATCCGGCCGGCCAGCTTGATCGTGATGTGCTTCATCATCGTCGGATTGACGCTGGGACCGTTAACCGGCTCCCTGGCGATATTCGGACCGTTCGAATCGGCCTATCAGCGGTATCCGGCTTTCGAGCAGTGGCGGATGGTGACGATGGGGAAGTTTATTTCGCATGTGGATTTTTTTTCGATCTACCAGTGGATTGCAGGGGCGTTCGTCCGGGTTTCGTTGTCCCTGTTCCTGATCGGGGACATCGCCGGAGTCCGCAAACCGCGCAACGGGACGGTCCTGCAAACCTGGTTGTGCCTGCTGTTCCTCGCGGGCATGCTCATTCCGTTTAGCGACGCTTCCCTGCTTGAATTTTTGCAAAAGTGGTTTTTTCCCGGTGAATTCGTTCTTCATCTTGTGCTGACGGTATCGCTGCTTATATTCGCTTTGCTGCCGGCAGGACGCAGAAAGGAGAGTTCCGCCCCATGATCCCGTTATCGAGATGGACGGAGAGCAGCGTCAGGGAGCTGTTCAGCAAATCCCAGGACGTAGCCGTCGAGACTTGTATCTTCGGTCCTCCCGGAACAACCCATAAGGTTGTCCTGATCTACGCTCAAGGTCTGGTCAATAACCAGACGCTCGAGGATGCGGTGCTTCCTTACATGCGGGATATGCTGGATCAGTCCATTACGGTTGATCCCGCCCTTCTGGAACGCAACCAGCGGCTGATGCTGCGACGGGTAGCTGCGGAACAGACGACGGAATCGGTGATGGCCGATCTGTTCTCCGGATACTTGATCTTATTTTTCGAGACATCGGGTTTGATCTACACGCTTAATATCTGCAGCTTGCCTAACCGGAATCCGGAGGAGTCGAGCTCGGAAGTATCGATTAAAGGGCCGAGAGATTCGTTTACCGAAAGCATAGGCGTGAACGTGGCATTGGTCCGGAAAAGGCTGAAATCCAACTCGATGAAGTGCGAGGTTTATCCGGTCGGCAGACGCAGCAAAACGTCGGTCGCCCTGCTGTATATCGACGATGTTATCAATCCCGAAGTGGTGGAAGACGCGAGGCAGAAGCTCCAAGCTATCGACGTTGACGGGCTGGTCAGCAGCAGCCAGCTGGAGGAAGGATTGACCGGCTCGTCTTTTAGCCTGTTTCCGCTGCTGGATTATACCGGGCGTCCGGACTTTGTAGCCGACAGTCTGCTCCGGGGAAGAATGTGCATCATTGTGGACGGCTCTCCGATGGCGCTCCTCGGTCCGGCAAATTTGGTGTATATTATGAAGTCGCCGGAAGACGTCCATTTTCCGTATTATTATGTGGCGATGGAGCGGATTCTGCGGGTTATCGGGCTGCTGGTGGCCATTTTTCTGCCGGGCTTCTACATTGCCGTAACGGCGTTTAATCTCGATCAGATTCCGTTTCCGCTGCTGGCCACGATCTCTTCGCTCCGGCTCGGGCTCCCTTTGTCGGGACCGATGGATTTTTTCATAATGCTGGGGTTGTTCGAACTGTTCCGGGAAGCGGGAATGCGTCTGCCGAAGGCGGTCGGGCAAACGGTTGCCGTAGTCGGCGGGCTGATCGTCGGCGACGCGGCGATCCGGGCCGGCATCACTGGTCCCGCTACGCTTGTCGCTGTTGCGATCTCGACGATGGCGATGTTTACGCTCGTCAATCAGTCGCTCTCCGGCGCCGTTACGCTGCTGCGCATTATTATTTTACTCGTATCGACTGTACTCGGGATGTTCGGCTTCATCTTGTCCGTCGTCGCGCTCACGCTGTATCTGGCGACCCTGGAGACGTTCGGTGTATCCTACTTGGCGCCAATATCGCCTCCCAACTACCGGGAGTTCGTCCAGGCGATATTGGCGAAGCCGTTTGCGATGATGAGGCGTCGGCCTTCGTTCCTGAAGCCGATCGACCGGACACGAAGGGAAGGGGATACGTCTTGATTCGTTCGTTTCAGACGTTGGCCCTTGGAGCCGTCATCATGGCGCTGCTGAGCGGATGCTGGGATATGAAGTCGATTCAGGATACGAACTATGTCGCCGCGCTCGGTTATGACTTTCAGGACGGCAAATATGTCGTATATGCTCAACTGCTCGACTTCTCCAACGTATCGAAGCCTGACTTTTCCAAAGGCGGTGCAGCCGGAAACGTGTGGTCGGGCAAGGAGGAGGGCATCACCGTCGTCGATGCGATGAACCGGCTGTACAAGACGTCGCAGCAGCGCGTGTTTTGGGGACAAGTATCGTCGATCGTCTTTAGCCAGGAGGCTTTAAAACACGGCGCCCTTCAGTATTTGGACGGATTGATCCGCTTCCGCGAAATCCGGTATACGCAGTGGGTGTATGGCACGAACGAACCGATCGACCGGTTGTTTACGGTCACGCCTTTCTTTAATTTATCCCCGCTCGCGTCGATTCTGCACCAGCCGGAAGACAACTACCGGCAGCGCTCTTATATTCGTCCGCTCCGGCTGCATAAGATGGTCTCGCAACTTCGCGAGCCCGGCAATAGTTTGCTGCTGCCGATGCTGGCGATCGACGGGGAAGTATGGAAAAAGAACGATAAGCCCGATAGGAAGCTGGTGGTGGCGGGGATTTATGTCCTCACTCAGCATAATGATCCGGTGTTCGTCAAAGATTCGGAGCTGACCGGGCTTCGCTGGATGGAGGCCCATTCGAGACGGGGCGATCTGGTGATCAGCAAAGACGGGCAGCCGTCGGCGTCGATGTCGATTGAGAATATCAGGGCGGATATCCGGTTTGACGAGCAGGGCGGCAGCAACCGGTTTTCGGTCCGATTCAGCTGTACGGCTACGATCGCCGAGATGCTGGAGGGGATGACGGAACAAGAAATCGAACAGGAGACGATCAAGGCGATAAGCTCGCAGATCCGGCAAACGTTCGAGCACGGCCGGGAGAAGGGGCTGGATTTGTTTCACCTCAACCATGAGCTGTACCGTCAACATTTTCCGATCTGGAGCAGGCTGACGCATAACGGCACGACTCCGCTCGAGGATTATACCCTCGGATCTATAGAGGTGAGCGTCGACTTGCTGCACTCGGGGATGTACCGGATTACGAAGCAGCCGAAAAATCAATATTAGTTTGAAGAAGAGCCTTCCGGAGGAGTGAGTCCGAGAGGCTCTTTAATTTTTGGCAGAGGCTTGGATAGAGCATAAAGGCGGTTTATGAGGCTGTCGATTCATTGTGTAGAAGTGTTAGCAGGTCGTTCCAAGTGAAAAGCTACCTTCCTCTACTCAAACAGGTTGTCCGGAATCCCTTGATTGAATAAGGATTGTAGTAGGGGATTCCAGACAAAACTCGCCAGAAGGTAATCTTTTCCCTTTCTACTTGGTTGTCCATAATGAATCGACAGCCTCGTTTATTTGAATTGCTTAAGCAAGACGACAAGATGAGAGCCTCCCATATAACTTATAACTTCACAAGAAAAAATTGGAACTTTTTTTTGGACGTTTCATATAAAAGAAGTCCCGCAGCTAGAAAACGGCAGCGGGGCACAACTTGTATACGTCAGATCAAGGCGGATCGGGTTATCGGAAGAACGTCGAATTTCTTTTATAGAAAAGCGGTTTCATGTCCGGATTCACGACATACCTCAGTGGTGAATCGGCACTCCGATCGAATGGTGGCAACCGGTTTAGGGGATACCAATACTGTCGCTGAACAAAATACCCATTTTGTTAGGTTAGGAGGAAGGCATAGACAGTATCATTATACTGGTTATGGAACAAGTTGTCATTTAGAATTTCGACATAGTCAGACAATTTTCGTTCTATAAGGAAAAGGATTCCAATGCCTCGTCCACCATATCGTCGTTAATTCCGATATATCGCAGTGTGATGGAAGGACTGGAATGTCCAAATATGTATTGCAGCATCGCCACATCTTTCGTCTTCTGATAGAAGTGATATCCGAACGTTTTCCGCAATGTATGTGTTCCGATCGCCCCTTCCACCCGGCATGCTTTGGCGGCCTGATGAATAATATGCCAGGCCTGAATCCGGCTGATCGGAGCGCCTCCTTTCTTCGACGGGAACAAGTAATCCGAGTCTGCGTACCGTTTCGTGTACTTTTCAATTTCGTTCCGTAGCGTGTCGGTAATGATCGTTTTACGTGCATTTCCCGTCTTCTTCTCGCGAACTTTCAGATGCTTCGTATACTTCACATCCATAACCCGCAACGGCAAAATATCACTGATCCGCAATCCCGAATTAATGCCGAAAACAAATAAAAAATAATCCCGGTAAGACCGGTGAAGCAAATATTCTTTGATTTGCTGGATTTGCTCCAAGTCACGTATCGGTTCTACGGCATTGGCACCTCGTCTGTTGGTCATGAGAGTCTCCGTTAGTTAGATTAAATGCAATATTTTGAAACATAATGTTATATAAGATTATCGGCGATTATTGTCGAAATTGCAACGTTCCTTACTCCCATAAGGGAAATAAGCCTTTAGACTTAGTGTTTCAGATCTAACAAAATGGGTATTTTGTTCTATTTGAGGAAAGCGGAGTTCGTTACGGATAGTAAATATGTCGATAAAGGAGGGACCTTGCTTTGATGGATCAAGCATTCCGGCCCGGTACAGCAGCGCTTACGTCTAAAGGCGAAAGGCCGGCTCCGGCTCCTGGACGTAAAGGAGTAGAGTTCCGGTGAAGAGCATAATGGAGGATTGTCTGCGCCGTTTCTTGGACAAAGGCGACCGGATGACCTACGAGCACAGCTTGCGGGTCGGGCATCTGGCGCGGATTGTAGCCGCCCATGTATCGGGGTGGACGGAAGAAGAGAAGGAAGCTTTTGTCGCGGGCTGCTGCATTCACGACATCGGGAAACGGATGATTCCGCTTGAGATTTTACACAAGCCGACCGTTCTGACCTCCGAGGAGTGGAGAAGCATGAGAAGACATCCGGAAATCGGGATGAGACTGCTTCATATCAACGGCTACATGCACCCTCCTGTAGCCGATATCGTGCAATATCATCACGAGCGATGGGACGGTCTGGGGTATCCGCATGGCTTGAAAGGAAGCGAGATTCCCGAATGGGCGCGGGTATGCTCGGTGATCGACGCCTTCGACACGATGGTGTCAAATCGGCCCTACCGCAGAGGGTTGTCTGTCGAGCAGGCCAAAGAGGAGCTGCGCAGGCAAAGCGGCACACAATTCGATCCGGACGCGGTCGAATTGTTTTTGAATGTTCCTTTCGAGTCATTTCGGGCGGCGACTGAATTTTGCGAGACGTATCCCTTTCCGGGTTCTTCGAGATGGAAGCGGAATTTGGAGACAAATGTTCACGAGGCGCAAATGAATGCTACAGCATGGAGGAGAAGTGGACAATGAGATGGTTCCTGAACTTGAAAACATCCGTTAAACTGATTTCCGCTTTTGTAACGGTTGCGGTTTTGCTGGCGGCCGTAGGTCTGTATGCCTTATCCAATATGAGTATGTTAAACGGAAACGTCCGGGAAGTGTACAACAACAATCTCGTCTCGGTACGAGACCTGTCGGCCGCGCAGATTAGCTATCAGCAGATGCGTGTAGCCATCCGGGAAATGAGCACGACGACCGACAAATCACAGTTGGATCAGCTGTCCCGGGAAATCGACGAATACAAAAAAGAGTTCGTCGACAAGATCGAATCTTACCGGAAAGTTGCCGTTACAAAAGAGGAGCAGGACGAACTGAAAGCGTTCGATACGGCATACGCCGCTTACGATAAGCTGTTCGATCAGGCTCGCCAGATTACGTATCAGAACGACTGGGAAGCGTTCCGCAAATTTCAACTGGAGGAATTGAACCCGGTCGCGACAAAAATGAGAACCCACCTGACGAAGCTGATCGACATGAATGTAGAGATCGCGGGAGCGACCTACGTGGAATCCGGCGAGGCTTACACGTCGGCGCGCAACGTAACGGTTGCGGTCATCATCTTGGCTTTTGTGATCAGCATTTTGCTCGGTTATTACATAGCGCGGACGATCGCGAATCCGCTGGGACGGATGGTGCAACTCATTGCGAAAGTAGCGGAGGGCGATTTGCGGGAGCAATCCGAGATCGATACGCGCGATGAGATCGGCCAATTGGCCGGCTCGCTCAACGAGATGATTCATAATCTGCAAAGACTGATCGGCGGAATCGTCCAATCGTCCCAAAGCGTGGCGGCGGCGTCCGAGCAAATATCGGCCAGTACGGAAGAGATCGCAAGCAGCAGCTCCAGCCAGGCCCAATCGGCGCAAACGATTACCGATCTGTTCGGCGAACTGACGTCCGCGATTCATTCCGTGGCCCGCAGCGCGGAGCAAGCGGCCGAGCTGTCCTCGGACACGGTGCGTACCGCAAGCGAGGGCGGTCAAGCGGTGGAGGCGTCCGTCGCCGGGATGCAGGCGGTGAATGAAAAAATGTCGCGTCTCGAAGAAGATTCGCAGCGCATCGGAGATATTATCGAGGTGATTGACGAAATCGCCGATCAAACCAATCTGCTTGCCCTAAACGCGGCGATCGAAGCGGCCCGGGCGGGGGATCAGGGCAGAGGCTTCGCCGTAGTCGCCGACGAGGTTCGTAAGCTGGCGGAACGAAGCAGCGAAGCGACCAAGCAGATCTCGACGATCATCAAGACGATGCAGGACAATACGAAGCAAAGCGTCTCCGCAGTTCTCGTCAGTACGGAGCAATCGGTCAAAATGGGCGATGCGTTCCAGCGGATTGCCAGCATGGTCGATACGACAGCTGGCAAAGTGAATGAAATTGCCGCGGCAAGCGAGGAGCAGTCGGCCCAGGCTACGGAAGTGATGAGCTCGGTAGAGACGATCGCGGCGGGCAGTCAGGAAGCGGCGGCGTCTTCCGAAGAGACGGCTGCGACGTGCCAGTCTCTGGCTCAGCTGGCGGATGAGCTGCACACGTCCGTCTCGGTGTTCAAGATCAGCTAATTTGTCGTTAGGAGGCTTGAACGTGAACGTGGCTACCGTTCGGCAAGAGCAATATATCGAGTTTCGCATAGGAGAGGAGAACTATGCGATCCGCATCGAGCACATCCATGAAATTATTAGGCTGCAGACGATTACGCCTCTTCCGCATTCGAAGCCGTATGTGAAAGGTGTCATTAATTTGCGCGGGCACGTGGTGCCGGTCATCTCGCTGCGCAGGTTGTTCGGCATGGCGGACGATACGGATACCAAATCAACGCGAATCGTGGTCATTAAGCATCGGGAGCAATCGGTAGGGGTGCGGGTCGATCTGGTCAACAAGGTGACCCTGTACCCGGATGTTCAGCCTCCGCCGGAGCGAGTCGGCGATTTGAGCGGAGCTTTTTTTACCGGTATCGGAGTCAGGGAAGGGGAACTGGTCGGCCTTTTAAACCTGGATGAAGTGCTTCTGCGGGATTAATGGCGGTGGAGCGCTGACTAAGGAGAGGCTCGGACAAAGAACATAACGGCAAGCACTGCTTCGGGGTGAAGCGGTGCTTGTTTATTTTGCGCGAGGTGCTCGGCGTCACATGACAGTGGTCAACCACATGAAAGACGAGACCGGTCGTGTATCCGCTGTGGCAAACCTTTATCGAGGGGAGCGAAACCGTGGCGTTATCGTTTTTTTTGTTTCCAATGCGGTATAATGACACAAGCGGAGCCGTTTTTAGGGCATCCTACTCCTAGTGGAGACCGACAGCAAGGAAAGGCGTGATCATGTGGTAGAGAAACGTTTCTCGAAAGAGTCCAGATGTTACAAGACGTTTCGGGTATTTCCGACCGACGTGAATAACTACGATACGCTGTTCGGAGGCAAGCTGATGGCGCATATCGACGACATCGCCTCCATCGCCGCATCCAAGCACAGCCGCAGCTTTGTGGTGACGGCGTCTACCGACTCGGTGGACTTCCTGTCCCCGATCCCGATGACCGCTTCCGTATGTCTGGAATCGTATGTAACCTGGACCGGCCGAAGCTCGATGGAAGTGTTCGTCAAGGTTATCACCGAGGATCTGCTTAGCGGGGAACGCCATATCGCCGCAACCTCCTTTCTAACCTTCGTCGCGCTGGACGACAACAAGAAGCCGATTCCCGTGCCGCAGGTTGTGCCGGAATCCGAAGAGGAGATTCAGCTTCACCAGTCCGGAGACGGACGGGCGGATATGAGGCGCCACCGCCGCGAGCAGAGCAAGAAGTTCGCCGATTTTTTGACGACCAGCTATTCCTGGGAATGACCGGATATCGAGCAAAAGCCAGTAAACCGTTTCCTCAAACGGCTTGCTGGCTTTGTTGGTATCAGACAATTTTACTTCCACTTCTCGAATTCAGCCTCCAGTGTTTCCCTCGTCACCTTGCGTCGATGCAGCGACAGGCTGGGAGACTGAATGTTCAGCTGCGTTATTTTTTTGTTAATGTCCTTAATATGGGCGTCGATCGATAGTTCATCCGGATGGGTCTGCAGCAGCTTGAGCGTATATTCGATCGATTCCTGTATATCTTTACGCAGCATAATCCATGGGGGTGGAACTTTGGCGTTTTTCAGTATCGTCTGCAGCACGTCCTCGGTCGGCACCTCGACCGGTTTTCCTTTGCCGGGCAAGTGATCGAAGCCGCCGTTGCGCTTGCATTCCTCGAACGCCTCATCAAGCCAGTGGTTCATCCGCCTGTAATGTAAAATGGCGACTTGACGGTCTTCGAACGTATCGGCCGGCAAGGGGATGATCGGGCGCTGCGGAGGTTCCGAATAAACCCCACCGTCAGGAAGGTTGTTGCGAGAAGACGACATGGCGTAATTCCCCGCTTTCTTATAGAACGGTTTGGTTCTAGCGTAGCGGATTGGCTGGGCCGGGTCAAGCGGAAGACGGGTAACCGACGCGTCCACATTTTGCAGGAGACCGCTCCTGCGTTCCGGCACATAAATCGTTCCCCGAACCTTCATACTAACGTTAAAACGGAAGGGGAATGCCTTATGAAGCGGATGACCGCAATCGCGGTATGCTGTCTGCTGGTGTCCGGCTGCTGGAACGCGGGGCGTTCGGGAGAAGATAATCCGGCTGTACCGGCCCCGCGGGACTATGCGTCGGACGTTCCGCACAGCATCGTTCGGACGGAGGAACTTACGGAGCTGATGGCGCAAACGGCCGAGCGGGAGCAGCGGGTATCCGATACGGTGTCCGTTTCGCCCAAGGCGAAGCCGATCGAGATCAAGCAGGAGCCGCCGGCAGTTCCCCCGCATCAGGAGACGCGAGCCAAGCCGAAGCCGAGCGCCAAGCCGAAAGCACCGCCCAAAGCTCCGGCGGTAAGCGCGCAGCAAAGCTCGTCCGGACGGAAGCTGTCGCTCTCGGAGCTGAGAGCCAAGTACCCGGACTGGTTCAAGGTAAGCGGCGCAGCGAAGGAGCCCCGGATCGCGCTGACGTTCGATGACGGTCCCGATTTACGCTTTACGCCGCAAGTGCTAGATGTATTGAAGGCCAATGGCGTGAAGGCGACCTTCTTCCTGCTGGGCAAAAAGGCGGAGGAGCATCCGGATATCGTAAAGCGGATCGTACGGGAAGGTCATGCGATCGGCAACCATTCGTACCGCCATCCGCAGTTTACCAAATTAACGGTGGACGAATTTGCTTCGGAAATCGAGAAGGCGGAGGAGGTGCTGAACCGGCTCGCCGGTTACCGGCCCAAGCTGGTGCGTCCTCCTTATGGAGCGATCGATGAAGATGAGCTGCAATGGGCCAAAAATAGAGGATACGTGATCGTCAACTGGAACGTCGATTCGCTCGATTGGAAAAACCTCGGGGAACAGCAAGTGTTAGGCAATATCCTCGGCCATACGAAGGCTGGAGCGATCGTTTTGCAGCATTCGGCCGGAGGAGACAGTCAAGATTTGTCCGGTACCGTCAAAGCGCTGCCCGGCATCATCGCGAAGCTGAGAGAGCAGGGCTACGGGCTGGTTACCGTTCCCGAACTGCTGAAGCTGCCCAAAAGCAAATAATGCCGCCGACTGCTAGTCGACGACATACACCGTTACATTCTGGTAACCGAACAATTTGGCTTGCTCGCCCGAACTCGGCACGAAGATGTCGATCCGGTTGCCCTTGATCGAGCCGCCTGTGTCGGACGCTACCGCCATCATTCCTCCGGCCGGCAGACCGTCGAACGTATAACCGGTGACGTATACGGTCGTTCCGAGCGGAATCACTTTGGGGTCTACAGCAATGGTGCCGACCTTCAGCGTATTGCCGAAATAATCAAGTCCGGCATAACCGCCGTTTTCTTCGGCGCTGCCTGTATAGGCGGAAGCGACTGCGGCGATGGTTTTGGCAGGTTTGATCTCTTTGCCCGCCACCGTGACGACCGGCTGGTTCGTTGACGGCTGCTTGGCGGTAGCTTTCGCTTCGGTTGCGGCTTTCGCTTGGGCCGCTGCCGGAGCTGCTTTTTTGGCTTGGTTTGGTTGCGCTTTCTTCGCTGTATCGGACGCGGCTGAAGCGGCCTTCGGCTTGGCGGGTGCGCTGGCAACTGCAGCAGATGCTGCGGGAGCCGCCTGGGGCTGAAGCTGAGGCTCAGGCTGCGGAAGCTGCTGTTCTGCAGCCGGCTGAGCCGTCTCTGCGAGTTCGGCTGCCGCTGGTTCCGAGGCCAACACCGTTACGATTCCTTGAGCCGGGTAAGCGGAAGGAGATAATGCCCCGCCATCTGCAAATAAATGAGTCTGAAAAACGAACGGAGCCAGCATCGGCATCAAGGCCGGGTCGTAGGGACGTCCCCCTGCGGTTGCTGACGATCCGGTTCCGGATAGGGCGAACAAAGCGAAACTGCCCGCAAGCAAAGCGTGCTTCCAGGGTAAGTACTTCACGAACGGCATCTCTCCTTTTGACGGCCTACGAGGTTAGTTGTCGGATTCGGGCTGAGGATACAACCCTACGCGTAGAAACGCGATTCACCCCGGAGCGGACAAGTCCGCTTGATGATAATCCCCCGCACTTATGGAAACCGCGAATGGTAAAACTTCGCAGTTTTGAAGTTTCGGCTTCTTGTAGAAGGCTAACATATGTCGGACGGAAGGGGAAAGCCTCAAAATTTGCCAGTTGCAATTTCGCCGTGCCGAAAACAGCTCGTCACATGGTCCTGCACCATCCCGGTTGCCTGCATGAGCGCGTAGCAAATCGTCGGGCCGACGAAGGTAAAGCCGCGCTTTTTTAAATCTTTGCTCATCGCTTCCGAGATGGGGGTGGAGGCGGGCACATCCTCCAGACGATCCCAGCGGTTGCGGATCGGATGTCCTCCGACAAATTGCCATATATATGCGTCGAAGCTGCCGAACTCCTGCTGAACCTGAAGGAAGCATCGGGCGTTGCGAACGGCGGATGCAATTTTGGCCCGGTTGCGCACGATGCCTTCGTTGTTCATCAATTCCTCTATTTTGCGGTCGTCATATCCGGCGACTAGTACCGGATCGAACCGGTCGAACGCTTCGCGGTACTGTTCCCGCTTGCGCAGAATCGTGTACCAGCTAAGGCCGGCTTGAGCGCCCTCCAGCACGAGCCGCTCGAACAGGGCGTGATCCTCGTGAACAGGCACGCCCCATTCCCGGTCGTGGTAATCCCGGTAGAGCGGGTTGTCTGTGACCCAGCCGCAGCGTTTCAAAGGTTCCTGCATGAGAAAATCGCCTCCTTAGGTATCCACCCAGTCCTTCCAGTATAACGGAGGATGCCTCCGAAGGCGAAATTCCAGTCCCGATAGCGGGCTCAGGGTCTTAGTATCGTTCCTGCGATATAGCGGGTCGCGTCCTTGTGACCGCCCGGACCGTCTGCATCATGAAAGTAGTAGGAGGCCAGCACTTCGCCCGGACGCACCTCGACGGCGCGCGGGTAACCGAGATCCCGGCTGCCGCCGTCATCGCGCAGAATCAGCTCTTGCCCCCACGTCGCACCCCCGTCTTCGCTCACACGCGCCCGGATGCCGTACGGCGGACGCCTGTAGCCGTAGACCACGAACAAACACCCGTTAGCGAGAAGCGACAAGTGCACGACATCTCCATGGTCGTTGATGCGGTTAATAAATCGCCACGTTAATCCTCCGTCGTCGGAAGCGTACAGCTCGTTCCAGGCGGCGATCATTGCCGGTTTGCATCGGACTGCAACGAGAATCGTACCGTCCGGCATCAGGACCGGAGACGGGCAGATGATGCGGTATTCCTGGCTGCCGGGCATAAGGGATACAAGGCTCCAATTACAGCCGTTGTCAAATGAGGCGAATACGACCGGACGGTCATGAGGGTTCGTCTTCGGTCTTGCGGTCAAAAAGAGCAAAATGACTCCGTCGGGTCGTACGATATAAGAGGGCCGTCCCTGGTAGCGGGGAATGCCGCAGTCCGGCAGCATACTGGCTTCTTCCCACGTAAAGCCGCCGTCGCGCGACAATTTGATCCATGCGCGGGCCTGATCGGAGCCGGAATTGGGCGTGCTCCAGCAAGCGAGCAGCACGTGAGGATCGTCAAAATCGCTGCCCTCGGTGATTTCGTGCTTGCGGCCGTACAGCAGCTTCTCGCCGAGCCTGTAATTATCGGCGATTTCCGTTGCGGCGGTCCATGTGCGACCTCCATCCCGGGTGCGAACGGCTGCGATTCGGCTGTACGTCTCCACCCGGTCGTGCTTCAGATTGCCGGGCACCGAGTAGTCGCAGTTGATGTTCATGAAGCCGACCAGGATGTCGTCTTCGGCTATTTTCCACATCCCCGCGTTAAACGGCCATGAACAAAACTCGTTATCGTTTCTGTAAATGACGACATGCTCCAGTCCGTCCGGCTTTACCGGTTTCCAGTAATTCATCGGCAGTTCCTCCTGTTTGATGCATAGTTTTCGCAAACTCGTGACTTCAGTCATGAGTTAGAAAACATCGGATAGGGCGTGGCTTATGCCACGTTAACTATCCGATATATGTTTAGGTGACTATTACACAATCGCTTTTTCAAAAAACAAAACGATGCGCCAAAGTTTAAGAGTAAAAAGAATCCTGTACAGTCTTATCAGACAAACTACACGAATGGAAATATTGAAATTGTAGACAATCAGATCAAGTTGCC